>NZ_NSGB01000024.1:0-82249 GCF_002294785.1 Mesorhizobium sp. WSM3868
GGCCGAAATCCAACCTGACGGCTCGATCATGGGCCAAATCTGCTTCCACAACGGCGACGATGCTAATTTCATCGCCCCCAAATGCACTTCTTCAACAGCCTGCTAGAGCATTTCCAGGAAAAGTGTGAAACGGTTTCCGTCGGAATTGCGCCCAATAAACAGAGAGAGCGATCCGGAGCGCCGCTACCCCGCGTCTGCGTCTTTCGTGACTTCGTCGAGAAGCCATTCGCGGAAGGCGACGATGCGCGCGTCGTCCTTCATCGCTTCCGGATAAACCAGGAAATAGGCGAACTCCGGCGCGACCTTGATGCCGAGTTCGAAGGGCCGGATCAGCCGCCCTTGCGAAAGGTCGTTGGCCACCATGGCGAAGTCGGCAAGCGCCACCGCATTGCCGTCGAGCGCCGCCTGCGCGGCATCGGTCGAGGACCCGAAGACAAGGGTGCGGCTGTCGTCGAAATCTTCGACCCCTGCCGCGTGCATCCACATGCTCCAGTTCGGCCAAGTGACGCCCTGCCGGGACCATTCGATATGCGCCAGCGTATGGTGGAAGAGATCGCGCGGCTCCTTCAGCGGCGGGCCTGAGGCGAGCAGCGCCGGGCTGCAGACGGGGATGATGATGTTCTCGAACAGCCGGTGAGCGCAGAGCCCGGGATATTTGCCGGTACCGAAACGAATGCCGATATCGACATCGTCCCGCTCGAAATCCCTGACTTCATAGGTAATGTCGAAGCGCAACTCAACGCCCGGCTTTTCCCGGCGGAAACCGTCGACGCGCCGCATCAGCCACTTGGTTGCGAACTGCGCGTCGAGCGTCACTTTCAGCAGCGCCGTGCCTCTCGCCATCTTGCGCGCGCGGGTAACGGCGCGGCCAAGCAGGTCGAGCGCATCGACCGAGGCTTCGAACAGAACGTTTCCCGCTTCGGTCAGCCGCATGGTGCGGCTGGTGCGCGTGAACAGCACGAGGTCGAGCTGATCCTCTATTTCCTTGATCTGGTGGCTGACGGCCGCCGGCGTCAGGCCAAGCTCGTCCGCGGCACGGGTGAAATTGAGGTGCCTCGCCGCTGCCTCGAACGTCCTCAACGCACGCGTTCCGGGCAGCAAGCGGGCCATCCCCATCTCCAAAAAAAACTTGATAATCGGACAAGAACTACTCGTTTCCCGTTTGTTTTTCAATCCGGCAAGATGGCCGCATCGATAAACCATCAAACCGGATTTGATATCCGGAGAACACGGATAGCGCCATGACCGAGATCGTCCTGGAGTCCCACGCCGCTCCGAAATCCAACTCCGGCATCACGCTTTGGCTGCGTTCGGCATTCGAGTGGCTGCGCCAGGCCCGGGTCGCCGCTCGGTTTCCCGACGAATCCGTCGAGGATCTCTCCGACCGCCAGCTGCGCGACATCGGCGTCGAGCGCAGGGACGTCGCAAAGGCGATGAACCGGGACCTTGGCCGGATCGGATTGCTGGATACCGGCTGGCAGCAGCCTAAGCGGCACTGAGGGAATAGGGGAGTAGGCAGAGAATCTCGCTTCGGTGGACGTGCGTCCTCCGTGACATATCCTACTCCCTACCCCCTACCCCCTACCCCCTACTCCCTACCTCACCACCTTCACCACCGTCCGGTCCGACAGCAGCGGCAGCAGCCTCGCCATGGTGCGCGCCGTCACCGCGACGCAGCCTTGCGTCGGCGTGAAGCCGGGACGCGCCAGATGGAAGAAGATCGCGCTGCCGCGCCCGCGCCGGCGCGGCGCGATGTTCCAGTCCAGCACCAGGCACACATCGTAGAGCCGGTCGGCGCGCCGCATCCGTTCATGGCTGGCGCCGTAAGGGATCTTCACCGGCCGGTTGTAGTTGCGGTCGTCCGGCACCTCGCACCAGCCGAGATCCGGGCCGATCGGCGCCATCGCCAGCCCCGTCCGGCGGCCGCCGGGAAACTGGTCGTTGCGGAAATAGCCTGACAATATCCGCATCGCAGCCAGTGGCGTCGCGCCGTCGCCCTCGCGCTTGCTGGCGGAAATGCCGCCGCGCCCGAGGGCGCAGGGAAACACCGTTTGGCCGGCTTGCAGTAATCCCTGCGCAGGGTTGCCGGGCCTCGCACGCACAACCAGGACATGCAGCCCTTTCGGCAAAAATTCGCCTGCCGCATTGCGCGCGCGTTTTTTCTTGTATGATTGTCTCACGGAACAAATCACTGTGAACGACTGTTGCGCCGGTGAGCTTCCGCATAAATGGGGGGAGGTCAACTGAATATTCTTTTTAAAACAACGGATTGATCATGACATCACGCACCATTCTGATCGTTGACGACGACGACGACCTGCGAGCCACCCTCGTCGAGCAACTGGCGCTTTACGAGGAATTCGACGTCCAGCAGGAAGCCACTGCCGCAAAAGGCGTCGCCACGGCGCGCGGCGGCCTTGTCGATCTGCTCATCATGGACGTCGGCCTGCCAGACATGGACGGTCGCGAGGCGGTGAAGATCCTGCGCAAGGGCGGCTATAAGGCCCCGATCATCATGCTGACCGGCCACGACACCGATTCCGACACCATTCTGGGGCTCGAGGCCGGCGCCAACGATTACGTCACCAAGCCTTTCCGCTTCGCGGTGCTCTTGGCGCGCATCCGTGCGCAATTGCGCCAGCACGAGCAGAGCGAGGACGCCACCTTCTCGGTCGGCCCCTACACCTTCAAGCCCAGCCAGAAGCTTTTGATCGATCCGCGCGGCGCCAAGGTGCGGCTGACCGAAAAGGAAGCCTCGATCATCAAATATCTCTATCGCGCCGATCAGAAGGTGGTAACGCGCGACGTGCTCTTGGAAGAAGTGTGGGGTTACAATTCCGGCGTCACCACCCACACGCTGGAAACCCATGTCTACCGGCTGCGCCAGAAGATTGAGCGCGATCCTTCCAATGCCGAAATTCTTGTGACAGAAAGCGGCGGCTACAAGCTGGTTCCTTAAACATTTCATGATCTAGAGCAATTCCAGGAAAAGTGTGAAAGCGGTTTTCCGATCGGAATTGCGTCGAACCAAACAGATAGGCGGTCGGGCGGGACTGCCTCGGGTACGATCCTGATGCTGGAGGGTGATGGATCGGCTCGCTGCACGCATCGCACGACGCGTGATTGAAAGTTGGAGTGCGCGCTCCCGCAAGGAGGCGGCGCTCCAAAGGAGGGACTGGACTGACCGCTCGGGGACACAGCTAGCATGGCGCTGGATGACGACATCCGCATCCTGTCCGCCGTGAAGCTTTTTCAGGGCTTCACGCAGGAACAGTTGCGCCTGCTGGCCTTCGGCGCCGAGACCACTTTTCTGCAGGCCGACCACAAGCTCTACCGTGAGGATGACGTGGCCGACTCGGCCTATATCGTCGTCAGCGGGCGGATAGTCCTCTATCGCGAGCAGGGCAGCGGCGAACGCGTCCCGATCGGCACGGCCGGCCCCGGCGCCATGCTCAGCAAACTGGCCCTTATCGCCGACACCAACCGGCTGACCAGCGCCTCGGCCGCGATCGATTCGGAGGTGATCCGCTTGAGCCGCAAGATGTTTCGCCGCATCTTGGAGGAGTATCCGGAGCTGGCGGTGCAGTTGCACGAGCGCATCCTGGAGGAATTCCAAGAGATGATTGCCCGCATCGAGGAGCTCGCGCCACGGTTTACGGAATAGAAGCGCCGCAGCGCCTCTGCCGATTGATAGCGCTCAATCCAATTCAAACTTCGCGATGACCGGCACATGGTCCGACGGCTTCTCCCAGCCGCGCGCCGCCTTGAGGACCTCGTAACCGGCAAAGCTCGGCACCAGATTGGCGGACGACCAGATATGGTCGAGCCGCCGGCCGCGGTCCGATGCTTGCCAGTCCTTCGCGCGGTAGCTCCACCAGGTGTAGAGCTTTTGCTCGGCCGGCACATTGAGCCGCATCAGGTCAACCCAGCCGCCGGCCTGCCGCATCGCCTCGAAGTTTTCGGTCTCGACCGGGGTGTGGCTGACGACGTTGAGCAATTGCTTGTGCGACCACACGTCATGCTCCTGCGGCGCGATGTTGAGGTCGCCCACCAGGATCGAGGCATCGTGCTCACTCGCCGGCACGCTGTTCATCTCATAGACGAAATCGAGCTTGTGGCGGAATTTCCGGTTGATCTCCGGGTCCGGCTCATCGCCGCCGGCCGGAACGTAGAAATTGTGCAGCAGAATCGACCTGCCGCCGGCCTGGACCCTGACCGAGAGATGCCGGCTGTCGTCGATCTCGCAGAAACGCCGCTTCTCGACCAGCTCGATCGGCCGGCGCGCCACCGTCGCCACGCCGTGATAGCCTTTCTGGCCGTGGAACAGGATGTGCTCGTATCCCGCCTTGCGGAACGCCTTTTCCGGAAACAGCTCGTCCGGAACCTTGGTTTCCTGCAGGCAGAGCACGTCCGGCGCGTGCTCCTTGAGCAGCCGCTCGACGATCGGCATGCGCAGGCGCACCGAGTTGATGTTCCAGGTGGCTATGGTGAAGGGCATTCAGGCAGGTCCGGCAAAAGATCGCCGATCTACTGCCAGCCACGCGCCATAAAGACAAGCCGGCCCGCGCTGCAAGCCGGCCCTGCCCTGAATATGGGCGGACCTACCGCGTCTTGGTATTGAGCTCGCGGTTCGCCGTATAGTCGATCGCGAAGGTGCCGTCCGGAATGGAGACGCCTTCCTTGACGTTGAAGATCATCACCGTTGTGTCCTTGCCCTGCGCGTCGGTGATCGTCCACTGGCGCAGTTCATAGGTCTTCGGATCAAACATCATGGTGATCTTGGCGTTGCCGAACACCGACTTGTCGGAGAGTTGGATGGTGGTGAGGTCGTCTTCTTCCTTGACGGCCTTCACGCGCCCGCCGGAGAGATCGATCCGGTCGTCGAGCAAAAGCTTCAAGGGCGTCTTCGACAGCGGATAGAGGTCGGAGGTGTTCAGCTTCTTGTTGAGGATGACGACCGACTTGCCGTCCGAGATCACCCGGAAATTCGACGATCCGTCATAGTTGAAACGGATTTTGCCGGGACGTTCGAGGAAGAACTTGCCGCCGGTCTGCTCGCCCTTCGGGCCGAACTGCACGAATTCGCCGCTCATCGATTTGACCGAGGAAAAATGGTCGGCGATCTTTTGCGCAGCCGGCGGAACGGCGGCCTGAGCCAAGGCCAGAAGTTGGAAGCCCGGCACGACATTGATGGCGGCGGCGCCAGCGAGCACCAGGCCAAGGCCGAGCAGCTGTCGGCGGGTCGGAGCGAAATCTGTCTGGGTCTTCATGCCGGTCACTTCCTGTGATTTGCCTTGGTCGCTGTCTCTGGACCGCCAGTTGGGCCTAAGTTTGGCGGGTCGCACGGCGCTTGGTCGCATCAACGCGCCAGAGGGTTCAAAGTTGCCGGCCGCCTCCCGTAGGCCTCGCCGGGCTAGAACTTATCGTCCTCGGTGGGGACGAGAATCTCGCGTTTGCCGGCGTGGTTGGCCGGGCCGACGATGCCTTCCTTCTCCATCTTCTCGATGATCGACGCCGCGCGGTTGTAGCCGATGCCCAGCCGGCGCTGGATGTAGCTGGTCGAGGCCTTGCCGTCGCGCAGCACCACGGCCACCGCCTGATCGTAGGGATCGTCGGAATCCTCGAAATTGCCGCCCCCACCGCCGCCGCCGGAACCGCCCCGGCCCGAGGCGCCGTCCTCGTCGTCTTCCTCGTCATCCTCGGTGATGGCGTCGAGATACTCCGGCACGCCCTGCAGTTTGAGATGGCCGACGATCCGTTCGACCTCGTCGTCCGAGACGAAGGGACCGTGGACACGCTGGATGCGGCCGCCGCCCGCCATGTAGAGCATGTCGCCCATGCCGAGCAGCTGCTCGGCGCCCTGCTCGCCCAGGATGGTGCGGCTGTCGATCTTCGACGTTACCTGGAAGGAGATGCGGGTGGGGAAATTGGCCTTGATGGTGCCGGTGATGACGTCGACCGACGGGCGCTGCGTCGCCATGATGACGTGGATGCCGGCGGCGCGCGCCATCTGCGCCAGGCGCTGCACCGCGCCTTCGATGTCCTTGCCGGCCACCATCATCAGGTCGGCCATTTCGTCGATGATGACGACAATATAGGGCATCGGCTCGAGGTCGAGATCCTCCGTCTCGTAGATCGCCTCGCCGGTCTGGCGGTCGAAACCGGTCTGCACGGTGCGCGAGATTTTCTCGCCCTTCTTCTCGGCCTGGCTGACGCGTGCATTGAAGCCGTCGATGTTGCGCACGCCGACCTTGGACATCTTGCGGTAGCGGTCCTCCATCTCGCGCACCGTCCACTTCAGCGCCACCACGGCCTTCTTCGGATCGGTGACGACGGGCGTGAGCAGGTGCGGGATGCCGTCATAGACCGAGAGCTCGAGCATCTTCGGATCGATCATGATCAGCCGGCATTCCTGCGGGGTGAGCCGGTAGAGCAGCGACAGGATCATGGTGTTGATGGCGACCGACTTGCCCGAGCCGGTGGTGCCGGCGACCAGCACATGCGGCATCTTGGCGATGTCGACGATGACCGCCTCGCCGTTGATGGTCTTGCCGAGCGCCAAGGCGAGCTTCGCCTTGGTGGTTTCGAAGTCGCGGCTCGCCATGATCTCGCGCAGATAGACCGTCTCGCGCTTGGCATTCGGCAGCTCGATGCCGATGGCGTTGCGGCCGGGCACGACGGCGACGCGGCAGGCGATCGCGCTCATCGAGCGGGCGATGTCGTCGGAAAGGCCGATGACGCGCGAGGATTTGATGCCGGGCGCAGGCTCCAGCTCATAGAGCGTGACGACCGGACCCGGGCGGACATGGATGATCTCGCCCTTGACGCCGAAATCCTCGAGCACGCCTTCGAGCAGCCTTGCGTTCTGCTCCAGCGCGTCCTTCGAAAGGCTCGGGTCTTTCGCCACGTTCTTCGGTTCGGACAGGAAATGCAGCGACGGCATCTCGAACGTGCCGGAGCCAATGAGCGAGGTCTGCGCCTCGCGCTGAACGCGTGCGCCTTGCACCGGGCGCGGCGCAGGCGCCTCCACGCGCGTCGCCGCGTCCGAGCGGAAGTTGCGCACATTGGCGCGGCGCTGGACCGGCTCTTCGTCGTCGAAGTCGTCGAGATCGGCCTCTTCGTCGTCGAAGTCATTGTCGTCCACCGGATCGACCGAAGCGCTGCGGTCGTTGACCATTGCGGCGAAGAATTCCGGCTCGACACGGGCGCGGCCGCCGGGGCTCATCCTGGATTCGGCGTACTCGGCCGATTCGACCCGTTCGGCGGCGCGGCGCCAGGCGCTGGCCCGCGGCTCAATCTGAGGCTCGAACTCGTCACGCTCCTGCCTGCGGCGCGCGGCACGCCGATGCATCCATGCACGGAACGACAGCCACCAATGGGTGATGGCGCCGAGCGCAAGAATGCCTTCGTCGCCCTCGTCTTCATCCTCATCGAAGAGCAGATCGTCCTGCTCGCGCGGTTCCGGCTCGGCGGCGCGCTCCATGACGGCAAAGCCGTTCTTGCGCGCGATCAGCGCTGAGCCATACGCGAACAGCCAGAGCGCCGGCGTGGCAAGCACAATGGCGATGATGGTGGCGAAAAGGCCCTTCGGATAGCCGCCGACGGCGATGCCCGGGATCTTCAGCACCATGTCGCCGAACACGCCGCCGAGACCGGTCGGCAGCGGCCAGGTGTTGGGCGGCGTCACGCAACCGACGATCGCCGCGCCAAGCAGCGCGAAGCCGAACCAGGCAAGCCCGCGCTTGCCCAGCCTGTCGACGCCGCGGGCGGAGAAGAGCAGAAAGCCCCAGATCACCGCCGGCACCAGCCCGGCGACGGCGGCAAGGCCGAAGAACTGCATGGCAAGGTCGGAAAACACCGCGCCCGCATAGCCCATGGCGTTGGTGACGAGATTGTTGGTGGCGTGCGAGAAGCTCGGATCGGCGACGTTCCAGGTAGCGAGGCTGGCGACGCCGAAAGCGGTGAACACGAACATCCCGGCGCCGACCAGGCGCCCAACCTGCCGCCGCGCGAACGCCTGGATGCCGTGCTCCGTATCGGTCAGCGCGAGCGGTGCTGAAGCGCCTGAACGCATGCCTCTTCCCCGTGTGTCGATGCCTGGCCGGATGCGTGACGCATGCCGGGAGATTCGTCTCCCAGACTATCGGCGGGAAGGTTAAGGGCGCATTAACCATGGCCTTTTACCGAGATGCTTCCCGGAAAGGAGATGGCGGGCCCATGAAGCCCGCCATCTCTCATTGGCAGAGACGAAACGGTCAGGCCCGTAAGGACCCGACCTGCCGCAAATCACTTATGGCCGGCGTACTGCATCAGGTTGGCGCAGAATTCGGCATGCGGCTTGCTCATCGCCGCGTCTTGGCACTCCTTCATCATCGCGTCCTGCTTGTCCTTTGCCGTCGTCGCCCAGGCGGCCTTGAAATCGGCCTCGGACTTCATGGTCTTCATGCTGGAATCGGTGAAGAACGGAGCCATATTGTCAGGCGAGTCGAGCGCGCCGGCAAGTGCAACACCGCTGACCATCGACAGAGCCATTGCTCCCAGGAAGATATTCTTGCAGTTCATTGGTCGATTCCTTCCCTGATATTTGGCGACACCACGATGGCGGTCGCAATCCCAGTACGGAACCGGAAGGGCGGACGTTTCACACATTCGCGATCAAGTGAATGTGATCGAAACGCTCAATGCTCATATCCGAGAAAAAGGAGGCCCGGAAAATTTTCCGGGCCTCAAGGCGTGAGCCCCTTTCGAGAGCATCACGACGGGATCTTGGGAGCAAATCGGGAAAGCCGCGCCGCGGCTTCCCTTGATATCCGGACCGGCGGGAGGAGTATCCGCCGGTCCTTGGCCGGGTCGGCCTTACGGCACGACTTCGCCGTGCTGGGTGACGTCGAGACCCTCGACCTCTTCCTGGGTGCTCGGACGCAGGCCGACCAGCGCCTTGACGATGTAGAGGATGACCAAGGTGGCGACCGCCGTCCATACGATGGTGACAGCGACGCCGTATGCCTGCTTGGCGAGCGAGGCGCCCGACGACAGGCTGTTGATCGCCGGATCGGCGAGCACACCGGTCAGCAGTGCGCCGACGATGCCGCCGACGCCGTGGACGCCGAAGGCGTCGAGCGAGTCGTCATAGCCCATGGCGTGCTTGAGCTTGACCGCCGACAGGTAGCAGACGACGCCGGCGATGATGCCGACGAAGAAGGCGCCGGTCGGGTTGACGAAGCCGGAAGCAGGCGTCACCGCGACAAGGCCCGCGACAGCGCCCGAGATGATGCCGAGCACCGAAGGCTTCTTGGCGACGATCCATTCGGCGAACATCCAGGCCAGCGCCGCCGCTGCGGTGGCGACCTGCGTGTTCAACATCGCAGCGCCGGCGAGGCCGTCGGCCGCCAGTTCCGAACCGGCGTTGAAGCCGAACCAGCCGACCCACAGCAGCGAGGCGCCGATCACCGAATAGACCAGGTTGTGCGGCGCCATGTTGGTGGTGCCATAGCCCTCGCGCTTGCCGAGAACGAGCGCGCAGACCAGGCCCGCGACACCGGCATTGATATGGACGACGGTGCCGCCGGCGAAATCGAGCACACCGGCGGTGGCGAGGAAGCCGCCGCCCCATACCCAGTGCGCGACCGGCGCGTAGACGACCAGCAGCCACAGCGCCATGAAGATGAGCAGCGCCGAGAACTTCAAGCGTTCGGCGAAGGCGCCGGCGATCAGCGCCGGGGTGATGATGGCGAAGGTCATCTGGAACATCGAGAAGACGAATTCAGGGATGTTCGCCACACCGGGCGCCCACAGCGAGGAAGTGGTGATGCCGTGGTGGAAGAATTTCGAGGCACCGCCGATAAACTTGTTCATGCCGCCGCCGTCGGAGAAGGCCAGCGAGTAGCCGAACATGAACCACAGCACCGTCACCAGGCAGGTGATGGCGAAGCTCTGCATGATGGTGGCGAGCACGTTCTTCTTGCGCACCATGCCGCCGTAAAACAGCGCCAGGCCCGGGATGGTCATCATCAGCACCAGCGCCGTCGAGGTCAGCATCCAGGCGGTGTTGCCGGTGTCGAGCGCGGGCGCCGGGGCGGCCGGCGCTGCGGCCGTGGCTGCCGGAGCGGCCTCCTGCGCGAAGGCGGCGGCGGTGCTGAACGCTACGAGAGCGAGCGCAGCGGCCGCGCGTCCCGTCGTCTTCAAGGGGGAAGGAATATTCATTGAACTCTCCGTTGGAATAGCTGGTCGCCGCTCAGAGCGCGTCGGTGTCTGTTTCGCCGGTGCGGATGCGCACCGCCTGGTCGATGCCGAAGACGAAGATCTTGCCGTCGCCGATCTGGCCGGTCTTGGCGGCGGAGCCGATGGCTTCGACGGCCTTGTCGACCATGTCGGCGCCGACGGCGACCTCGATCTTGATTTTGGGCAGGAAGCTGACCGCGTATTCGGCGCCGCGATAGATTTCCGTATGTCCCTTCTGACGCCCGTAGCCTTTGACTTCGGTGACGGTCAGGCCCTGGATGCCGACGGCGGTGAGCGCTTCGCGCACCTCGTCGAGCTTGAACGGCTTGATGATTGCCATCACGATTTTCATAAGGTTTCACCCTTTGCTGTTGCGGTCCCCCGCGTTTGCACACCTTCACCGATCCCGAGGAGAGCCGGAGAGTGCAGGACAGGAATCAAGCTCCGTGCCAATTGCCGAAGCAGGGCATTAACCTGTTGTAAACAAACGGGATCCGCAGCCCTTGCTCAATAAACGGGCGCAGTGCCGTAATGGCTCATGAGTAAAAAATGGGCAAAATTTGGAAAATGCCTGCTTTCTAGGCTTGCCTCGAAGCCGGCTCAGCGTTTCAGCCGGATGAGGCCTTCCTGCGCGACCGAGGCGATCAGCGTTCCGTCGCGCGCGAACAGCGATCCGCGGGTGAAACCGCGCGAGCCTTGCGTGGAGGGGCTGTCCTGCGTGTAGAGGATCCAGTCGTCCAGCGAATGACTGCGGTGGAACCACATGGCATGGTCGAGGCTCGCCGCCTGGATGTCGCGATCGAAGATGGCGCGGCCATGCGCGAAGGTCGAGGTGTCGAGCAGCGTCATGTCGGAGAGATAGGCAAGAACCGCCGCCTGCGTGGCGCGGTCTTCCGGCACCGGGCCCGTGGTGCGGATCCAGATATTCTGCTCCGGCTCCAGCTTCTCGCGGCTGGTATAGTGCTTGAGCATTACCGGCTTCATCTCGATCGGCCGGTCGCGCTCCCAGTAGCGCTTGATGCCTTCCGGCACCGCCTCGCCGAACTTGCCGAGCAGCTCGCGCTGCGACAGAAGCGTGTCGGGCGCCGGCACGTTGCGCGGCATCGGCAGCTGATGCTCCAGCCCGACCTCGTCCTGCTGGAACGAGGCTTCCAGCGAGAAGATCGCCTGCCCATGCTGGATCGCCACCACCCGGCGCGTGGTGAAAGAGCCGCCGTCGCGGATGCGGTCGACCTCATAGACGATCGGAACCTTGGTGTCGCCGGGCCGCATGAAATAGCCGTGCAGCGAATGCACATGGCGCCCGGGCTCGACAGTGCGCTGGGCGGCGACCAGCGCCTGAGCGATCGTCTGGCCGCCGAACACGCGCTGCCAGTCGAGCTTGGGGCTGCGACCACGATACAGGTTGTGTTCGAGCTGCTCGAGGTCGAGAATGTCGAGAAGCTCGTCCATGGCCGCCGTCATGTTCCACGTCCCTTGAAGATGTGTCATGGCGGGTTTCGGACAGGAGAGCCGGGCAGTCAAGCTGCAACGGCCGCCGCGGTGGCCGGAGGCCGCGAAAGGAAAGTGCCATGGTCGACCGCAAGGCGGATGCAGCGGACAAAACCTCGGTGGACGTGCTGGTGGCGGGCGCCGGCTATGTCGGCCTTGCCGCGGCCGTGTCGCTGAAGCAGGCGCGACCGAGCCTTGCCGTCGCCATTGTCGATGCGGCACCTGCCGGCGTCTGGCAGAAGGACGGCCGCGCCTCGGCGATCGCCGCCGCGGCCTGCCGCATGCTGGAGCAGCTCGGCGTCTGGGACGAGATCGCGCCCGAGGCGCAGGCGATCACCGAGATGATCATCACCGATTCGCGCGCCGCCGATCCGGTGCGCCCGGTGTTTTTGACCTTCGACGGCGAGGTGGCGCCCGGCGAACCCTTCGCCCATATGGTGGCCAACCGGGTCCTCAACGGCGCGCTGCGCCGCCGCGCCGAAAAACTCGGCATCGACGTCATCGAAGGCATGGCCGTCAGCGCCTTCGACACGAACGGCGCCGGCATCACCGTGCATCTGGCCGACGGTGCCGCGCTTAAGGCCTGCCTGCTCGTCGCCGCTGACGGCGTCAATTCGAAGCTGCGCGACATGGCCGGCATCAGGACGGTAAAATGGGAATACGGCCAGTCCGGCATCGTCTGCACGGTCGCGCATGAGCGCCCGCACAATGGCCGCGCCGAGGAACATTTTTTGCCCGCCGGCCCCTTCGCCACCTTGCCGCTGAAGCCTGACGAGGACGGCACCAATCGCTCCTCGATCGTCTGGGTGGAGCGCACGGAAGACGCGCAGAAGCTGGTCGAGGGCGACGAGTTCGTCTTCGAGCATGAGCTGGAGCAGCGCTTTGGGCTGAAGCTCGGCGAGATCCGCGTCGCCGACAAGCCGCGCGCCTGGCCGCTCGGCCTGATCCTTGCGCGCGCCTTCGTCGCACCGCGCATCGCGCTCGCCGGCGATGCGGCGCACGGCATCCATCCGATCGCCGGCCAGGGCCTCAATCTCGGCTTCAAGGATGTCGCAGCACTTGCCGAAGTGGTGGTCGAGGCCGATCGGCTCGGCCAGGACATCGGCGCGCTCGACGTGCTCGAGCGCTACCAGCAATGGCGCCGCTTCGACACGTTGCAGATGGGCGTCACCACCGACGTGCTGAACCGTCTGTTTTCCAACGACATCGGCCCGCTGCGCGCCGTGCGCGACATCGGTCTCGGTCTCGTCGAGCGCATGCCGAAGCTGAAGGACTTCTTCATCCGCCAGGCCTCTGGCTTGTCAGGCGACACGCCGCGGCTGCTCAAGGGCGAGGCGATCTGATCTGGGAGGAGTGCCGATGTTCAGGAGGGTCCAGAACGAACGCGAAGTGATCGAAGAGGCCGATTGGCGCAACGTCGGCGCCGCCCCTCATTGTCCTGCCGGGCATTTCTCCCCGTATAGTGACGGGGAGAAAGGGCTGGTCCAGCCTCGGCGTCCTTCTCGCAACGTTGGCGATTGGCGAAATCATCGAAGAGAGCAGGTAAGGGGCGGCACAGACGCCCGATATTAACTTGATACCTGAAGCTGACTGCCCGCAGGCTTCAATTGACCTCAAAACCCAGCTTCTGCCGCAGCCTCACCATCCGCTGGTCGGCGATCCGCAGGCGTTGCTCGCCGCCCTGTGCCACCCGGTTCAGCATGCTGAGCAGATCGTCCCGTTCGTGCGGCTCGAGGCGCTCGCGCAGGAACGGCGCCAGCTTGTCGATGACGATCGTGGTGTCGTCGACCTGCGCGGCCGCCCATTTGGCGTAGACGACGGCCTCGTCGGTTTTCTTAGGGTTGTCGGCAATCTGCGCGATCACCTCACGGATGACGGCTTCGCGCTGCGGCAGGATCGGGCCATGTTCCGAAACGATCGCGGTGATCAGCGTCGCGGCGGCCACGACCGGATCGTCGATCGCCGTCAGCGGCGAAAGTGCCGCCTGTTTGCGCAGCTTCTTGCGGCGGATATTGCCCTGCACGCGGCCGATAACGTCGGCGACCTCGCTGGCCGCCTCGTTCATCGCCTTCAGCCGGTACCACCAGATGGCCGCCACGCCGAGCAGGCCAAGCATAGCGAGCAGAAAAGGCATGCCGAATTCCCCCGAAACCGCGGCAACGATAGAAGAAGTACAGCATCGCTTCAACTCGCGACAATTGCGGCGATGAACAAACCGCTAATAGCTCCGGGTCATGACCCCGGTATGTCGTAGACAGCCCTGACCTCGACGGTGCCGAGCTCGGCCAGCGGAATGCCGTCTGCGATCGCCATCGCCTCGTCAAGATCCGCGGCCTCGACCATGACGAAGCCGAGCAGCTGTTCTTTCGTCTCGGCGAACGGCCCGTCGGTAACCAGCCGCTTGCCCTTGCGACGCCTGAGCGACTTCGACATCTTCACCGGCTGCAGCGCCTGCGCGATGATCAGCTTGCCTTGTCGATCGAGTCCCCTGTCATAGGCGAGCGAATCGGCGTCGAGCTTGGCGGATCGTTCCGGCGTGAGCGCGAAGAGGTCCTTTTCCTCGCCGTAGACCAGCAGGACATATTTCATTGTCAGTTCCCTTCCTGCGATGAACCATAGGAGGCGACCGCGATGCTGTCAGCCTTGCTTCTGGCCGCCGCATGATCGAGCAGGCATGCCGCAACCCCGATTATGGCCACGGCCGCCGCCAGCCGGCCGAGGCCGAAGGCCGGGGGATCCAGCCAGAACTCTTCCGGTCGCTGCACCCTTCGGCCGGGGCGCCTCCAAAGTGCGAAAAACAGATTGTCCATCTTCAACCTCCTTCGGCCCCGAACTTCGTGGCCGCCCCCAGGACGGTCCGGCCGCCGGGAAGTCGACATTTTTGCACGCGTTTTTTTCGAGAATTTTTTTGCGCGCGTCGACTTCGCGGGCACAATCGCGCCATGGTCTTCCGGCGCGCTCGCGCTATAGTTCAGCGGAACGCCGGCGCCCGCCGGCGCGAACCCCGACAAGCCAGGAGGACTTCATGGACCGCACCGCAAACGCCGTCTGGAAAGGCAATCTTAAAGAGGGCAAAGGCACGCTGGAGACGCAGAGCGGGACTCTGAAGGGCATACCCTATTCCTTCAAGGCGCGCTTCGAGGATGAGAGCGGCAAATCCGGCACCAATCCGGAAGAGCTGATCGCCGCCGCCCATGCCGGATGCTACGCCATGCAGCTGTCGCATTTCCTCGCCGAGAACGGCACCCCGGCCACCGCGCTCGACTCCAAGGCTGTTGTGACACTGGTGCCCGGCACCGGCATAACCGGCAGCGCCATCACCCTGGTCGGCAAGGTCCCGGGCATCGATGCGGCAAAGTTCCAGGAACTGGCCGAGAAGGCCAAGGCCGAGTGCCCGGTCTCAAAGGCGCTCGGCGCCATCAAGGTCTCGCTCGACGCCAGGCTGGGCTGACTTAGACTGCGCGGGGCAGCGATCCGTCGCGCCCCTCTCTGCCCTGCCGGGCATCTCCCCCACGAGGGCCCACGAGGGGGGAGATCGGATATCGCGCCGGCTTTCGCCAATCGCCGACGCCGCAGGAACGAGCGAGGCGCTGGGAACTGCCAATCTCCCCCCTCGTGGGGGAGATGTCCGGCAGGACAGAGGGGGGCGCTGTCCCGCCATCATCTCACGCTAGCCGCCCAGCGCCTCGATCTTCGCCCGCAACGAAGCAACCTCTTCCTCCAGAGCCCGCACCCGCGCTTCGAGATCGGACTCCGACGCCGCCGATTGCCAAGGCGCCGCCGCCGTGATTTCCACCGGCCCGCTCAAAAGATGCACGTAGCGCTCCTCGCGCTGGCCCGGTGCGCGCTCGAGCAGTTGCACCAGCGGCGGACGGCGGCCGATGAGGAGGTCGAGATTATCGCGAAGCTCTTCGATCGACCCGAAGCGCGCCATGCGCTCGGAACGGGCGAGCAGCTCATGCGCCGTCTGCGCGCCGCGCAGAAGCAGCAGACCGACGATCGCGATCTGCGGCGTGGTCAGCGAAAAGCGCTGCGCCATCAGATGCTCGTAACGCTCGACGCGCGAAGCAAAAGCCTGGCGCACCAGACCCTTCTGTTCGAGCGAGCTGAGCGCGCGCCTAACGTCGGTCAGTTCCAGCGCCATCACCGGCTCGCGCGCCGTCTTCTGGTTGGCGGCGGCATGCGCACCGTTGAGCGTCAGCGGATAGACATCCGGCGTCAGCTCCTTCTTCTCGATCAGTGAGCCGAGCACGCGGGCTTCGACGGAAGAGAGGACGGGAAGATCGGTCATTGGGTTTGGCTTTTCGATAAGGTCGGTTCTCCGGGTACCGATTTTGACAGAAATCGGATCGCCGCGACAAGGCAGAACCTTCGGAACGTCGGCGGGACAGCGCCCCCCTCTGTCCTGCCGGACATCTCCCCCACTTGGGGGGAGATCAGCAGCTTCGCCGACGGCGCTCATCCTTCAACGTTGGCGATTGGCGAAAGCCGCGATGACAGCCAATCTCCCCACCCGTGGGGGAGATGGCCGGCAGGCCAGAGGGGGGCGCGAAGAATCGCTGCGTACGAACTTGAGCCGCTAAACTTTAGACGCGCCGCTCAACCATCATCTTCTTGATCTCCGCGATCGCCTTCGCCGGATTGAGCCCCTTCGGACAGGTTTGCGCGCAGTTCATGATGGTGTGACAGCGATAGAGGCGGAACGGATCCTCGAGATTGTCGAGCCGCTCGCCGGTCGCCTCATCGCGGGAATCGATCAGCCAGCGATAGGCCTGCAGCAGCGTTGCCGGGCCGAGATAGCGCTCGCCGTTCCACCAGTAGCTCGGGCACGAGGTCGAGCAGCAGGCGCACAGGATGCACTCATAGAGCCCATCGAGCTTCTCGCGGTCTTCATGGCTTTGCAGCCATTCCTTGGCGGGCGTCGGCGAGACCGTCTTCAGCCAGGGCTCGATCGAGGCATGCTGGGCATAGAAGTTGGTAAGGTCGGGCACGAGGTCCTTGATCACTGGCATATGCGGCAGCGGATAGATCTTCACCGCGCCGGAAATGTCTTCGGCGCCCTTGGTGCAGGCGAGCGTGTTCGAGCCGTCGATGTTCATGGCGCAGGACCCGCAAATGCCTTCGCGGCAGGAGCGGCGCAGCGTCAACGTCGGGTCGATCTTGTTCTTGATCCACAGCAGCGCGTCGAGCACCATCGGCCCGCAATCGTCCATGTCGACGAAATAAGTGTCAATGCGCGGATTCTCGTCGTCGTCCGGCGACCAGCGGTAGATGCGGTATTCGCGCAGATTGGTGGCGCCCTCCGGCTTCGGCCAGGTCTTGCCCTGCTGGACTTTCGAATTCTTGGGAAGCGTGAGTTCGACCATTACCTGCGGTCCTTTCGGATGACGAGCTTCAGCCCGGACCAGATTTCGTTGAGGGCCGCGACCTTGACGTCGACAAGGTCGCGCTTGAGCGCCTCGGCGCGGATGACGTCCTCGGTGACGTCGGTCGGCACGTTCGAAGCCTTCTTCGGCCAGGAGACCCAGACCATGCCGTCGCGCTTGATCGCCGTCTCGATGCCGGCCAGGCCGTCCTCGATCTCGGCGCGCTGCCGGGTGAACGCGTGCACGGCATCGTATTTCCGGTTGCCCGAGATCGCCGACCAGTTGGGCAGCCGATCGACCCCGGCAAACGCGACGGCCCCAGCCAACTCGTCGAGCTCCGGCGGCAGGGCGATGAAGGCGGCGACCATGCCGTCCTTCAGGCCGAGCTTGGCCGGAAGGGGCGTGCCGGAATATCCCGCGGCCGCCAATGCCATGTCAGTAGACCCTGGCCTTTGGCGCGATCTTGGCCAGGCTGATGCCGCCATCCTTTTCCGCCAGCAGCGGGTCGGTGTGCACCGGGCGGTAGGAAAGCGTCACCTTGCCGTCCTCGCCGACCTGGGCCAGCGTGTGCTTGCGCCAGTTGGCGTCGTCGCGCGCCGAGAAATCCTCTCGCGCGTGCGCGCCGCGGCTCTCCTTGCGCGCCTCGGCGCCGTAGACCGTGGCGATGGCATTGACCATCAGGTTTTCGAGCTCCAGCGTCTCGACCAGGTCCGAGTTCCAGATCATCGAGCGGTCGAAGACCTTGACGTCCTTGAGCTCGCTCCAGATTTGAGAAACGCGCTTGCAGCCATTTTCCAGCGATTCCTGCGTGCGGAACACCGCCGCGTCTTCCTGCATCGCCCGCTGCATCTTTTCGCGCAGCGCCGCGGTCGGGGTCGAGCCGCTGGCGTGGCGCAGCTTGTCGAAGCGATCCATGATCTTGTCGACCGATTCCTGATTGGGCGACGCAATCGCCGACTTGCGATCGATCACCTGGCCGGCGCGGATTGCGGCCGCGCGGCCGAACACGACCAGATCGATCAGCGAGTTGGAGCCGAGCCGGTTGGCGCCATGCACGGAGGCGCAGCCGGCTTCGCCCACCGCCATCAGGCCGGGCGACACGCGGTCGGGGTTGTCGAAGCTCGGATTGAGCGCCTCGCCCCAATAATTGGTCGGCACGCCACCCATATTGTAGTGGACCGTCGGCAGCACCGGGATCGGCTCCTTGGTCAGGTCGACGCCGGCGAAGATCTTGGCCGATTCCGAGATGCCCGGCAGCCGCTCGTGCAGCACCGCCGGATCGAGATGGTCGAGATGCAGGAAGATGTGGTCCTTGTTCTTGCCGACGCCGCGGCCCTCGCGGATCTCCAGCGTCATGCAGCGCGAGACCACGTCGCGCGAGGCGAGGTCCTTGGCCGACGGCGCGTAGCGCTCCATGAAGCGCTCACCCTCGGAATTGACGAGATAGCCGCCCTCGCCGCGCGCGCCTTCGGTGATCAGGCAGCCGGCGCCGTAGATGCCGGTCGGGTGGAACTGCACGAACTCCATGTCCTGCAGCGGCAGCCCGGCCCGCGCGGCCATGCCGCCGCCGTCGCCGGTGCAGGTATGCGCCGAAGTGGCGGAGAAATAGGCGCGGCCATAGCCGCCGGTGGCCAGCACCACCATCTTTGCCGAGAAGCGGTGGATGGTGCCGTCGTCGAGGTTCCACGCCACCACGCCGGTGCATGTGCCGTTCGGCTCCATGATCAGGTCGAGCGCGAAATACTCGATGAAGAACTGCGCGTTGTTCTTCAGCGACTGGCCGTAGAGCGTATGCAGGATGGCGTGCCCGGTGCGGTCGGCGGCGGCGCAGGTGCGCTGAACCGGCGGGCCGTCGCCATAATTCATCATGTGGCCGCCGAACGGCCGCTGATAGATCTTGCCCTCTTCGGTGCGCGAGAATGGCACGCCGTAATGCTCGAGCTCATAGACGGCGGCCGGCGCCTCGCGCACCATGTATTCCATGGCGTCGACGTCGCCCAGCCAGTCCGAGCCCTTGACGGTGTCGTACATGTGCCATTGCCAGGAATCGGGGCCCATGTTGGAGAGCGAGGCGGCGATGCCGCCTTGCGCCGCGACCGTGTGCGAGCGCGTCGGGAACACCTTGGTGATGCAGGCGGTGCGCAGCCCCTGCTCGGCCATGCCGAGCGTGGCGCGCAACCCGGCGCCGCCGGCGCCGACGATCACCACATCGAATTTGTGATCGACAAAGGTGTAGGCCGAAGCCATGCTGGCTGTGTTTGCGCTGGCCAAAGACGTCAGCCTCCGAATGCGAGTTTGAGCAGAGCGAAGAGTGAGGCGACGCCGACTGCTATTGAGAAGAATGTGTTGAGGGCGATCAGCGCCAGCTTCATGCCCTCGCCATGCACATAGTCCTCGATGATGACCTGCATGCCGATCCGCATGTGGTAGAGCGCGGAAATCAGCACCAACGACAGCACCAGCGCCACGAAGGGGTTCGCGAGCGACGCCCGCACTTCCGCATAGCCGTGGCCGTTGAGGGCGATCAGGAAGCCGACGAAGAACAGGATGAGCGGGATATTGGCCACCGCCGTCAACCGCTGGCGCCAGAAATGGCCGGTACCCTCACGCGCCGAACCAAGGCCGCGAACCTTCCCGAGCGGCGTGCGCATGTCCGAATTCTTTGCGGTCATCAGAGTGCCCCCCGCGCCATGTAGCCCGCGACCCAGATCAGCAGCGTCAGCACGATCGAGCCGGCGAGCGTTGCCCATGCGATCCTCGAGGCGGTGTGTTTTTCGAGCCCGGCGCCGGTGTCCCAGACGAGATGGCGCAACCCGCCCAGCATGTGGTGCATCAGCGCCCAGGTGTAGCCGAACAGGACCAGCCGGCCGAGCCAGGAGCCGAAGGCCCAGTTGACCCAATCGAACGCAGCCTGCGAACTCGACGCAGCGATCAACCAGGCCGCCACCAGGAGCGTGCCGAAATAGAGCGCGCCGCCGGTGATGCGATGGACGATCGACATCGTCATCGTGATCGGCGGCCTGTAAATCGTCAGGTGCGGCGAAAGCGGCCGTTCACGTCTGGCAATTGCGCGGGTGGCTGGTGATTTGCTCATGGCTCCCCCAGATCGGCGTTCCTGAGCCGCGAAGGATGCGGCTTTTGCCGCACAACATAGGGCCTCGGATAGCGGGTTTCTAATGCGCTTTTTGCACCGCGTCAAAGCCGGAAAATCGTTTTGAAAACGTCATTTAGTCTGACAAAACGGGGAAATTCAGCTTCAATCGATTAGCGGCCGATCTGCAGCCGGCGCAACGTCGCTGCAGTGCAATAAGATCCGTTATCTTTTGCAGCTCTGCGGCGTGGACCCCTTCTTCATCACCAGCGCCTCGCGACCGTCGATCACGATTGCGTCATGCGTCGCCGCTTCCTGGTAGCGGCTGGTTTGATTGGCGGGCGACGCTGGAAACACTTCGGCCGAGCTATCCGGCCCGAGCACACGCAGAGAAGAGCCGAGATTTTGGATGGTGATCATGCCGCCATTGCCGCATCTGTAGGTGGCCGTTCCGACGCCGGCTCGCGGCGTGGTCAAGTCGGTGGTGATTTTGGTTGCGGGTGGCGAAGCTGTTGCCAATGTCTTGGGCGTTGCGGCAGCTCCGGCCCCGGGAGCGACGGGTTGGCTGGTTGGAACGGGCGAGACTGTTGGCGATAAAGTATTCGCCGCCTTCGGCACGCCGTCCTGCGGCACGCAGGCCGTAGCCGCAAGAAGCAGCGGAACAACGAGCGACACCCAAATCGCGCGGCCAAACATCATGTGCTGCCCCTTTCGTGCGCGGCACGCTAGCCACGCAATGCGCCAAGATCAAGCTCGCCTGGGTCAGCTGGGCCGGGGCGGGGCGATGGACGGAGTGGAGCCAAGGCGCCGAAATTAACCATGTTCATTAAGTTCCCCTCCTGAAGCCTGTCTGCCCCTTAACAAAGGTTAAGAAAGGGTTAATTTCCGATTCGCACGACGTTTGCAGGGCGATCCCGAGGGTCGCACCGTCCAAGGGAGAGCGACATGCGTTCGAATTCAGTGCGGGCAGGCCTGGCGGTCGCGACGCTGGCTGGACTTGCCACCGCCATTGCTGTGCCGGCCGAAGCCGGCCTGCGCCATCATGACCGCGTCTATGCCGATTCCTTCGGCAATCTCGTCATCGACAGCGCCGCCGGCTACAAGCGCATCATCGTCGGCGAGGGCCGGCACGCCAAGCAGCTCTCGAACTTCACCGGCGCCGGCCAGCCCGACGTCATCTACGATTCCGACGCAGCCGGTGCCCCGGGCTGCTACCAGCCGCCGGTCTTCATCAAGGGCCGTTCCTATATGTACGGCCTCTCCGACGGCGAGATGCCCAACCTCAGCCCCTGCCGCTGACCGCCGCCGGGAACTGCCGGCGCGCGGTCCCGAGCGAGACGCGCACGCAGTCGCGGCCGGCATTCTTGGCCGCGTAAAGCGCTTCATCGGCGCGCCGCAGCAGATCTGAAAAATCCTCAGCCACGGCAAGCTCGGCGACGCCGAAGCTCGCGCTGCAGCGATGCTCGGCGGGCAGGCCCTCGATCGGCAGCTCGCCAAACGCGCTGCGCGCGCCTTCCGCGAACAATCGCGCGGCAGTGAGGTTGGTACCGGGCAGGATGATGGCGAATTCCTCGCCGCCGATGCGGCCGGCGACGTGATGCTCGGCCGCCGCCTCGCGCAGCAAGCCTGCGAACGTCTCGATGACACGATCGCCGCAGGCATGGCCGTAGCTGTCGTTGATCCTCTTGAAGTGGTCGAGGTCGGCGATGACCAGCGCCACCGGTACGCCCCGGCGCACCGCATCGCGCAACGCCAGCTCGGCATGGCGTTCGAAACCGCCGCGGTTGAGGAGCCGCGACAGCGTGTCCGTCTCCGATTTCGACATCGCCTCGGCCAGCACGTCGCGCACCAGGATAGCGAGCGCGAGCAGCGCCAGCGCCAGACCGAACACGGTGCCAAGCGACTGCGACACCAGCGCATAACCCGTCTGCACATAGGATTGCGGATTGGCGCCCCAGCCGCCCAACGCGCCGGCGATGAAAGGCTTTGATGCGAACTGCAGGGCGCTTGCCGCGAGCACGAGCATCAGGAGGTGATCGAGCCGCTCGAGCCGCTGCCTGGAGGACAGCACGATGCCAAGCGCGGTGCACTGCATGGCCGCATAAGGAAGCTGATAGGCCAACATGCGGGTGAGCGAGTATCGCGGCAGGTCCTGCACCAGATAGACGGCGGCCGAGGCCACGGCCAGGAAGACCAGCATCGGCGCCCAGGGCGGCGTCACGCCATATTTGTGGGCAACCCCGCCGTTGAAGGCGATGGTCGCGCCGAGGAAGACAGCGAAGGCCATGACAACCGGCAGCCGGGCATCGGCAAAAGCGGGGATACTGAACTCGATGGCGAAATAGGCCATGCCGAGCAAATAGCCGAAAGCCAGCCAGCGCGCCGACACACGCCCGACGTCGTGGACGGCGATCGCCACGAAGGCCGCGGCCAACAGCCCGGCGACGAGCAGATTGATCATCAGGATGAAATCGGCGCTGCCCATGTTCCCTTCGAAGCCCCCCGGGCAGAAAACCATCGACGGGCGAAAAACACGTTAACGCCGCATGCCTTCGGACGGGGATGCTGGCTGTTGTCAGGTGCTCTGGAGTCTCCGATTTCAGCCGACGCTCACCGCTTCGGGCACGAAGGCGGTTTCGGGGCGCTCGTAGGAAAGGCGGACGCTGTCACGGCCATTCCTCTTGGCCTTGTAGAGCGCCTCGTCGGCGCGCCGCATCAGCGGCGCCAGCCCTTCCGCGCCGCTGCGGGCCGCAACGCCGAAGCTCGCTGTCACCCTGGTGCCGGGCGGCAGGCCGTCGACGGCTCCGGCCGAATAGAAAGTGCGGATCGCTTCGGCGAAAAGGCGCGCCGCGGCGAGATCACTGAGCGGCAGAAGCACGGCGAACTCCTCGCCGCCGATGCGCCCCGCTGCGCCGCGCGCACCGGTGGCAAAGCGCAGCTTGGCAGCGAAATCGGCAATCACTCGGTCGCCCGCCTCATGTCCGTGCTGGTCATTGAGCGCCTTGAAGTGATCGAGGTCGGCAAGCACCAGCGCGACGGGAAACCCGGCCTTGGCGCATTGATCGAGCAGAAGTGCTGCCCGTTCCTGGAAGCCGCGGCGGTTGAGAAGGCCGGACAACGGGTCGGTGTGCGTCTCGGCCTTCAGTGCCTTCAGCACGTCGAGGGCGGCCGCCGTGAACAGGCAGAGCGCGATCAGAAGCGACAAAAGCGCGTGCGAGAGCAGCGCCGTCGTCCAGTAGGACGAGCCGTAGAAGCCGTCATAGCTTGGGAACGGTCCATGCGCGATGACGACGATCAGGGTACGGGCGGTGAAGTTCAGCGCGGAAAGCAGGGCCAGCGCGACCAGGATTTTCTCAGGGCCATTGTTGCGCACTGTCCTGAGCTCGACGGCGACGAGCAGGCTCAGGCCGCCGAAGCCGAAATTCATGCTGAGCACGCGCCAGGTAAGATCCGGCTGGACGAACATGAACCATGCGAAGGCGGCGAGCCCGCCGCCGGCCATGACACCGATGCCGAAATAGGGCACGCGCCGGCCGTAGCGGGCGATGATCGCGCCGGAAAGGCAGCAGGCGGCTATCGTGAAACATATGTTGGAGATCAGCTTGGTCGCCACGATGCCGAGCGGCAACGTGAAATATTGCAGCAGGAAACCCGACGCCGACAGGCAGTAGCTCGCCGCCAGCACCGCCAGATACGGACGATGGCGCTGATAAAACCACAGCACGAAGAACGCAGCGCCGAGCGCCAGCGCTATCGTCGGATTGAGCAGCGCTATGAGCAGACCGGTGTCCAACGGACCGTGACTTCCCCAAGTTACCCAAGGGGAGATGCTAGTCGGGAAGCACAAACAAGCGGTTAAGCGACGGCACGGAACAGCTCCGGGAGACCGGCGTTCTCAACACAAAACAGGAGAACGCCGATGGCCGGTACAATCACCCTGACCGAGCACGATGCGATCCGTTCCTGGGCGGCGGCGCGCGCCGGATTTCCGGCCATTGTCGACATTTCGCCCGAGGCCGGCACGCAACCCATGCTGCGCCTGGTTTTTGGCCAGAACGCCTATGAGGACGACGACCGCCCGGAGCGGCCTCCCAACGCCGGCGGCTACGAGCTGGTCGAATGGGACGAGTGGTTCAAGATTTTTGACGAGCAGCAACTGGCGCTGATCGTCGCTGCCGACGAGCCTGGCCGACGTGAGGAGTTCCACGAGATTATTCGGCTCGGCGACCGCTGAGCGACAAAAGGCCCGGATCGCGGTGCGCTCCGGGCCTTTGATCGCCTCCGCGGCAGGCCGTTACTTCCAGTCGCGGATATCGACGAAATGGCCGGCGATTGCCGCCGCCGCCGCCATGGCCGGCGAGACCAGATGGGTGCGGCCCTTAAAACCCTGCCGGCCCTCGAAATTGCGGTTCGAGGTCGAGGCGCAGCGCTCATGCGGCTTCAGCCGGTCGTCGTTCATCGCCAGGCACATCGAGCAGCCGGGCTCGCGCCAGTCGAAGCCCGCGGCGACGAAGATCTTGTCGAGCCCTTCGGCTTCGGCCTGCTCCTTCACCAGGCCGGAGCCCGGCACGATCATGGCGTTCACGCGCGGATTGACCTTCTTGCCCTCGACAACCTTGGCGGCGGCGCGCAGGTCCTCGATGCGGCCATTGGTGCAGGACCCGATGAAGACGCGGTCGAGCGTGATGTCGGTGATCTTGGTTCCGGGCGTCAGCCCCATATAGTCGAGCGCGCGCAGCTTCGAGGAACGCTTGTTCTCGTCGGCGATGTCGGCCGGATTCGGCACGAAACCCTGCACCGAGACGACATCCTCGGGCGAGGAGCCCCAGGAGACGATCGGCGGCAGTTTTTGCGCATCGAGCACGACCACCTTGTCGAAATGCGCACCTTCGTCGGAATGCAGCGTCTTCCAGTAGGCAAGCGCGGCGTCCCAGGCGGCGCCCTTCGGCGCGCGCGGCTTGTCCTTCACATAGGCGAAGGTGGTCTCGTCCGGCGCGATCAAGCCGGCGCGCGCACCGCCTTCGATCGACATGTTGCAGATCGTCATGCGGCCTTCCATCGACAGCGAGCGGATCGCCTCGCCGGCATATTCGATGACGTAGCCGGTGCCGCCGGCGGTGCCGATCTCGCCGATGATGGCGAGGATGATGTCCTTGGCGGTGACGCCTTCCGGAAGCTGGCCGTCAACGCGCACCAGCATGTTCTTGGCCTTGCGCTGGATCAAGGTTTGCGTCGCCAGCACATGCTCGACTTCCGAAGTGCCGATGCCGTGCGCCAGCGCGCCGAACGCACCGTGCGTGGAGGTGTGGCTGTCGCCGCAGACGATGGTCATGCCGGGCAGCGTGAAGCCTTGCTCCGGCCCGATGATGTGGACGATGCCCTGGCGGACGTCGTTCTCCGAATAATATTCGATGCCGAAATCCTTGGCATTCTTGGCCAGCGCCTCGACCTGGATACGGCTTTCCTCGTTCTTGATGCCGAACTTGCGCTCGGGCGAGGTCGGCACGTTGTGGTCGACCACGGCGAGCGTCTTCTCAGGATGGCGAACGTCTCGGCCACTCATGCGCAGGCCTTCGAAGGCCTGCGGGCTGGTGACCTCGTGGACGAGGTGGCGGTCGATATAGAGCAGGCAGGTGCCGTCGTCCTGGCGGTCGACGACATGGTCGTCGAAGATCTTGTCGTAGAGGGTGCGCGGTGCGCTCATGTGCGTAAATCCGTCGATATGAGAATGGCAAAAGCTGGCGCCGGGGCTTCCGACCGGCGAAGCGGCTGGATCAGTCGCCTCAGCTAAGTCGGCTGGTAAGCGCGCCGCAGACGCGCGCGGCAAATCGCGACGGCAGGCGCTTCCTGTCCTGCAGCACGAAACCCTTATAGGCCGGATCGCCGAAAAGCTCTTCCATGGCGCTGCTCATATCAACGTTTTGGCTTTTCGGCAATTGCGGTAGCTTTGCCTTCTCCCCTTGTGGGAGAAGGGGAAGCCGCGCTCACAGCACCTCGAATACGAAAGTCTTCACCAGCGCGTCCGGGTCGCCGATCGCATAGCAGCGGAACCACGGGCTTTCTTCGGCCAGCCGCCATTTCCTTGCCTGCCTGAGTGCGTCGAACACCGCCTGGAAGCCGCCGCTCTCAAAAACCTGGTCGCGCACGGTGAAGATGGCGTGGCCGCCGCTCTTCGTGATGCGCACCAGCTCGTGCAGGCCCTCTGCCGGCACGTGGCCGATGGTGAAGACGCCGGTCGAGAAGAAGGCGCGGAAATGACTGTCGGGCCAAGGCAGCGGACCGCCGAGCATCGCCTTCTTCAGCTCGCCATAGGCATTGCGGCTGCCTGCGATCTTCAGCATGTCGTCGGAAAGGTCGAGACCGGCGATGTCGCCATAGCCCAGCGCTTTCAATGACGGCCCGGACAGGCCGGTGCCGCAGCCGGCGTCGAGCAGCGGGCCTTCGCCCGCCGGCACATGCCGCGCCACCCAGGCGGTGATGAGGAAGGGCAGCAGATAACCGAGCGAGGCGGTCTCGCTGTCATAGGTCGCCGCCCATTCGGCATAGGCCTTGGCGAGCGCCTCCGGCGTCTCGGCCGAATAGACGGAGTCCAGCGCCGCATTGGCCTTGTCGAAATTCATGGGTCAGCTCCTGGACGTACCAACCCAGGAAGCGTAGCGCGCTCTTGGCCCGGGGGCTATTGCTCATGCTGCCGTCGCAGCCGTTTCTCGAGCGCCCGCAGCGCCAGCGACAGGCCGACCGTCAAGATCAGATAGATATAGGCGACGATCGAATAGGTCTCGAAGAAGCGGAACGAGCCGGCGGCATAGACCTTGCCGATCTGCGTGATGTCGGCGACGCCCAGCACCGAGACCAGCGAGGAGTCCTTGACCATGGCGACGAAATCGTTGCCAAGCGGCGGCAGGATGGTGCGGATCGCCTGCGGAAAGACAATCAGCCGGAAGCGCTGCACGCGCGTCAGCCCGAGCGCCTTGGCCGCCTCGATCTGACCCTTCTCGACCGACAGGATGCCGGCCCGGAACACTTCCGAGATGAAGGCCGAATAGCCGATGGTGAGTGCCATGATGGCGCGCCACAGAAGCGAGATGTCGCGCACCAGGAGCTCGCCGATCAGGCCGGCGCTCTGCAGCGGCGCCGTCAGCGCGTTCCACGCCGCGACGAAGGCCGGCGCCCCGGCAAACGCGATCCAGAACAGCAGCACCAGGATCGGCACGCCGCGGATGATCTCGACATAGAAGCGCGCGATCTGGCGCAGCCATTGCGACCCCGACAAGGCCATCAGCGCGATGCCGAGTCCAAGCGCCGAGGCCAGCGCGAAGCCGACCACGGTGACGAAGACGGTGATGCCGATGCCCTTGGCGACGGTGGCGAAGACCTCGGCGTAGAGGTCGCTGGCGGCGATGGCCAGCGCCGCGGCGAGCGCCAGAATGGCCGCTGCGGCCAGCCACCAGGGGAATTCGGATTTGGCGGTGGACGTCGTGGCGGACATCAGGATGTGTCGCCAGCATAGTTGCGAAGGCCGCGTTCCGACACACCCCCCTCTGCGCTGCCGGGCATCTCCCCCGCAGGAGGGAAGATCAGCAGCTTTGTCGCCGGCGCTATTCTTGCAATGTCGGCGATTTGCGAAAGCGAAGGCGACAGCCAATCTCCCCCCTTGCGGGGGAGATGTCCGGTAGGACAGAGGGGGGTGGGAAGGAATGAGACTTTCGCGGTTTTCCGCCCGCCGCCGTCGCCGATCATTCGCAGCAAAGGAGCCTACTGCCCCATCTTGTAGTCGAGGAACCACTTCTTGTTCAGCGCATCGAGCGTGCCATCGGCCTTGAGCGCGGCGATCGCGGCGTTGACCGGCTTCACCAGGTCGGAGCCCTTGGGGAAAATGAAGCCGAAATCCTCACTGCCGAGCGGCCCGCCGATCAGCTTCAGCTTGCCCTCGGAGGCGTCGACATAGCCCTTGCCGGCGGTGCCGTCCGTCAGCACCACGTCGACATCGCCGGACTTCAGCGCCTGCACGCTGGCGCCGAAGGTCTCGAACAATTTTATGCGCGGGTTCTGCTCATTGCCGTCGAGCACGCTGTAGACGGCGGTGTAGAAGGGCGTCGTGCCGGCTTGCGCGCCGATCAGCCCGTCCTTGGAGGCGGCAAAGCTCTTGGCGTCGGTGAAGCGGCTCTCGTCGCCGCGGACCAGCATGAACTGTTCCGAGCGCATGTAAGGGTCCGAGAAGTCGACCTTCGCCTTGCGCTCGTCCTTGATGGTGATGCCGGTCATGCCGATATCGTACTGGTTGTCGGAAACGGCCTGGATCATCGCGTCCCAGGAGGTGTTCTGGTACTCGACCTTGAAATTCAGCCGCTTGGCGATCTCATCCATCGCGTCATATTCCCAGCCGATCTGCTTGCCGGTCTGCTTGTCGATGAACTGCAGCGGCGGGTAAGCGTTTTCGGTCACCACCACGACCTTTTTGCCGCCGAGATCGGGCAGCGTGTCGGCGAGCGCCGCAGCGGGCGCGAGAAGGCAGGCCAGCAGGCCGGCCAGCAGCAGTTTCGACTTGATCATGACGAACTCCGAACGTGACTGGTGGCGCTACGCTCGCCCCAAGAGAAAAACCGGCGCCGACTTTAGCTTTCCGCAAGCGCCTTGCAAGCCGATCCGCTGCCTCGATGAGCGCCAAACCGGATTCCCATGCTCTGATCGGCACGTTTCCCGAACCCAGCCATGCGACGGACCATCCCGCGGAATCCGCGACCGCTTCGCGCAACCCGGCGACCAGCCGGGTCGGCGTGCCATGCAGGGCTTTCAGCTCGGCGCGTTCCGGCGGCATGCTGCAGGCAAGCGCCGCTTGCACATCCAAACGAAAAAGGCGGCCGAGGCCGCCTTTCCAAAACAATCTGCGGAAGCGCCTTATTCGGCCGACGCAGACTCCGCAGCCTTCTTCTCGGCGGCGTCCTGCGCGGCTTTCTCCGCAGCCAGCGCCTCGGCGGCGGCGACCTTCTCGGCCTCGATGCGGGCGCGTTCGGCGTTCAGCGCATCACGCTCTTCATCGTTCAGCTTGCGGGCGCGCACGCCGGTGTTTTCCGAAATGCGGGCCGACTTGCCGCGACGGTCGCGCAGGTAATAGAGCTTGGCGCGGCGCACCTTGCCACGCCGCACGATCTCGACGCCTTCGACCATCGGCGAGTAGACCGGGAACACGCGCTCGACGCCTTCGCCGTAGGAAATCTTGCGGACGGTGAAATTCTCCTGGAAGCCGGAGCCGGAACGGGCGATGACGACGCCCTCATAAGCCTGGACGCGGGTGCGGCTGCCTTCGGTGACGCGCACCTGGACGCGCACGGTGTCGCCAGGCTGGAATTCGGGCAGCTTGCGCTTGGCTTCGATCTTGGCGGCCTGCTCGGCCTCGAGCTGACGGATGAGATCCATCTCAAATATCCACTTCTTGTTCTTCCGACAGCCAGAGCGTCCTCGACTTGCCTTGCAGTTCCAACGACCGCTCGGCTATGTCCTTTGCCCAGACATCAAATCGGGGGCATCGGACAGGGACGGCTACACCGCCATTTGTTGACGGGTCCGGAAGATCGTTCTTCCGGTTCGGGCGGCGACATACAGCTATTTCGGCGCTTTGTCACGCCTTTGACGCCTAATTTTTGAAAACTATGGCCTCATCATATTGCCGCCGTGCCGGGTTGCGCGCGCCATGCAAGCTTTCTAAGTCGGAGAAAGCTATTTCCCAGGCCTCCCTCGATGACATTCTTCGATGCCGTCCTGCTCCTCTTCGCGGGCTTTGTCTCGGGCGCGGTGAACGCCGTCGCCGGCGGCGGCACTTTCGTCACCTTCGGTGCCATGACGCTGGTCGGCCTGCCGCCGATCGTCGCCAACGCAACGTCCTCGGTGACACAGTTTCCGGGCTACATCACCTCGACGCTCGCCTATCTCGACGACATCAGGCATTTCTGGCGCCAGGCGCTTGTGCTCTGCGTGATATCAGGCTTTGGCGCGCTGGCCGGTTCGCTCATTCTGCTGGCGCTCTCCAACACGTCCTTCCGAGCGCTTGTGCCCTGGCTGCTGATCGCCGCGACCGCCCTGTTCGCGGCCGGTCCGTGGCTGAAGCCGGCGGCCGGACCGGACCACCAGGCCTCGGTCGGCTCGCTCGCGGGGTCGCTGGCGCAGTTCCTGACTTCGGTCTATGGCGGCTTCTTCGGCGCCGGCATGGGCGTGATGATGCTTGCCACCCTCGGCCTGACGCAGGCCGGCGACTACCACAAGCTCAATGCGTTGAAGAACATGCTGGCGGTGGTCATCGCGGCAATCGCCATCCTGGTTTTCGTTTCGGGCGGCATCGTCGCCTGGCCGCAGGCGATCGTCATGATCCCCGGCGGGGCGCTGGGCGGCTATGCCGGGGTGTGGATCGCCAGGCGCGTGCCGCAAGGCGTCGTGCGCGGCTTCGTCGTCGGCGTCGGCCTGTTTCTGGCCTTTTATTACTTCACCAAGGGCTGAGCACCCGCCAGCAGATCGGGCCGGCGCTCCCTCGTCAGCTTCTCCGCCTCGGCGCGACGCCACTCGGCGATCTTCTTGTGATTGCCGGAGGTCAGCACTTCGGGGATTTGCCTGCCCTCGAATTCCTGCGGCCGCGTGTAATGCGGGTGCTCGAGCAGGCCGTTCTCAAAGCTTTCTTCCTCGCCCGAGACGGCGTTGCCCATCACCCCCGGCAGCAGCCGCACCACCGCATCGAGCAGCACAAGTGCCGCCGGCTCGCCGCCCGACAGGATGAAATCGCCGATCGAGACTTCCTCCAGACCGCACGCCTCGATCAGCCGCTGGTCGACGCCCTCGAACCGGCCGCACAGGATGACGGCACCCGGCCCGGCGGCGAGCTCGCGCACCCGGGCCTGCGTCAGCGGTTTTCCACGCGGGCTCATCAGCAACCTTGGACGTTCATCGCCCTGCGGCGAAACGTGGTCGATCGCCCTGGCCAGCACGTCGGCGCGCATCACCATGCCGGCGCCGCCGCCGGCCGGCGTATCGTCGACGGTGCGATGCCGGTCAGTGGCGAAATCGCGGATCTGGATCGCTTCCAGCGACCAGGTGCCGGCTTCCAGCGCCCGGCCGGCGAGCGAAAGCCCAAGCGCACCCGGAAACATCTCCGGATAGAGCGTCAGCACCGAGGCGGCAAAGCTCACCGGTTGCCCCCCGCGTCCTTCGGTCCGCGCGGCCGGCCCTTCGGGTCGAAACCGGGCCGCCCGGCGGCTTCGCTATCCTCGTCCTCGACCAGCCCAGCCGCCAGGGGATCGACCTGAACGAAGCCGTCGGCGATCGACACATGCGGCACCGCGGCTTGCGTGAACGGGATCAGCACGCCCTTGCGGCCGGCGAGCGTGACGTCGAGTATGTCGCCGCCGCCGAAATTGTGCACGGCGACAATCCTGCCGATGACGCCGGTATCGTCCCTGACCTCCAGGCCGACGAGGTCGGCATGGTAGAACTCGTCCTCCTCGCCGTCGTTCGGCAGCACCGAACGGTCGACGAACAGTTCGGTGCCGGCAAGCGCCTCGGCGGTGTTGCGGTCGCCGACACCCTTGAAGCGCACCACCACGACCGTGCCGGCCGGCCGGATGTCGAGGATCTGGAAGGCTCGGCCATCCTTGGCATACAGCGGCCCGTAGTCGGCCAGCGCCAGCGGATCGCCGGTGAAGGTTTTCACCCGCAACTCGCCCTTGATGCCGTGCGCGGCGCCGATCACGGCCATCTGTACAGGGTTCTCGAGCTTCGACATCGGCATCACTTCCTTTGCCCTGCTCTAACCCTCTGAAGCCGCCATTTCAATGATCGGCTCTTCACCGCTTCCTAACCTGACTGCCCGAAAATGCCGGCATGCAGAAATTCCTCATCCCGGCAAAACCCGACCTCCAGGCGGCGCGCGAGAGCTGGCTCAAGATGCTGGCGCGCGAGCGCCGGCTGTCGCCCGAAACGGTCGAAGCCTATGAGCGCGACACGCGCCAGTTCCTGCATTTCCTGACCGGGCATTGCGGCGGCCCGCCAGGCATCTCCGATATCGCCGACCTGCGGCCGGCCGACCTGCGCGGCTTCCTCGCCGCGCGCCGCAACGGCGGCGCCGGCGCCCGCACGCTCGGCCGCGGCCTGGCCGGCATCCGTTCGCTGCTGCGCTTTCTCGAAAAGCGCGGCTTCGTCAACGCGGCGGGCGCGGCCGCCCTGCGCGCGCCGCGCCAGCCGAAATCGCTACCGAAACCACTGACGGCGAGCGATGCCAAGCAGGTCGTGACTGTCGAGGGCCAACTGGCGGAGGAACCCTGGATCGCCGCCCGCAACGCCGCCGTGCTGACGCTGCTCTACGGCTCCGGCCTGCGCATCTCGGAAGCGCTGGGCTTAGCCGGGGCCGATCTCGCCACCGAGGCTGACACGGTCCTGCGCATCACCGGCAAGGGCGGCAAGACAAGGCTGGTGCCGGTGCTGCCGGTGGCGCTCAGGGCGGTCGCCGAATACCGGCGGCTGTGTCCCTTCCACATCGATCCGAAAGAGCTGCTGTTCCGCGGCGCTCGCGGCGGCCCGCTCAATCCGGCCATCGTCCAGCGCGAGATGGCGAAGCTGCGCTCGGCCCTCAACCTGCCGGAAACCGCGACGCCGCATGCCTTGCGCCATTCCTTCGCCACGCATCTGCTCGGCCGTGGCGGCGACCTGCGCACCATCCAGGAACTGCTCGGCCATGCCAGCCTGTCGACCACCCAGGTCTATACCGGCGTCGATACGGCAAGGCTGCTCGACATCTACGACCGGGCGCATCCAAGGGCGTGAAGCGTTTGGCGAAGCCGCCCCGCTTCCTCGTGCCAAGGCGGAGCAACGAGCGGAGTGAACCCTGAAATCGTGCTGCAGGTCGAAACCGGCGGCTGTCGAGCAGCTGCAGGTAGCCTGACCCAACCTTGACATTCTTCGAAAGTCGGCCGCCCGTTTCCCGACGGCCGCCTCTCGAATACCCTAGGTCAGCGCATCACATAGACGATGCGCCGCGTGCCCGGATCGACCAGCGCCGGCTGGTTGTTCACATAGACATAGCGGTAGTTGTAATCCGGGATCTCGCGCAGCTCGACCGTGTCGGGCAGCACCGCGCCGGTCACCACTTCGCCCTCGAGATAGACCGGTTCGACCCGGTGCGTGGTGACATAGGTGCCGACCTCGGCCGGCGGCCTGGCGATCGGCTCGATGGCGTCGTCGCCGGAAACGATGGCGCCCGTGTAGGTGTCAGTGGTGTAGATATCATCGGTCGGCGGAGCCACGACGGCAATGCCGGCATCGGCCGGCCGGCGCGTCACCACAACACGGCTGCCGCCGAATTCGGCAGTCACATAGTCGGAATAAACCCAACCTTTGCCGCCGGCTTCGGCGATGGTGCACCATTTGCTGCCTTCGATGCAGCCTCTGAGCGTCGCCGACTGGCCGGCAGCCAGCACGCCGATAACGGGATACTGCGGCCCGGGGCCGGCGCGGACATTCAGATCCGTCACTGCCGAGACGGGCGTGTCGGCAAGCGCCGCGCCCGACGTGGCAAGCAGCGCACCGGCAAGTGCCGGAAACAATAGACTTTTCATGATTTCTCTCCGTTCTCAACGCTCCCTCGGGCTCGAAAACGAACCAAAACCTTATGCGTTCCGGCTAAAGTGCCGTCGCCTGCTCACGAATTGTTCCATTTGTTGTGGGCAACTCGGTCAAAAGCTGGTGAACGAAGGCCAGTTTTTGCGCCGTCATCTCCGAAATGACGAAGGGATAAAGGTCGGGCAGACCCATGCAGCGGTTGATCGAATTGGAGGCCTCCGACAGCACCAGCCAGCGGGCGAGGATCCTTTCGAACGGTTCCGGCGTCGGATCGGGTTCGGCGGGCTCCCGCAGCGGATGTCCCCCTGTATCGCCGGGCGGCAGGTCATTGGCTTCCACTGTCTCCAGCCGGCCGAGGGGAAAATTCAGCGCATGCACCATCTCCAGCGTGTCGGTGATATGCAGGTGGTGCGCCCAGGTCTCGGCCCAGTCTTCCCAGGGGTGGGACGCCGCATAGGCCGAGATGTGGCGCTGCTCCCAGTCCGGCGGCGCGCCGTTGGCGTAGTGGGCCTTCAGCGCTTGCTCGTAGTCGACCCGCTCGTCGCCGAACAGAGCGCGAAAGCCCGAAAGTCGCTCGGGATCGTCGCGGATCAGCCGATCCCAGTAATAGTGGCCGAGCTCGTGGCGGAAGTGGCCGAGCAAGGTGCGGTAGTTCTCGCCCATCTCGACGCGCCGCCGCTCGCGCTCGGCGGAATCGGCCTCGGCGACGTTGAGGGTAATCCTGCCGTTGTCGTGGCCGGTCAGGATGCGCTCGCCGCCTGGTCCGCCGCCGATCGGATCGGCGAGGAAGTCGAAAGCGAGCCCGGCCTCGTCCTGCGGTCCGGCCTTGGGCGCGACCGGCAGGCCGAAGGCGAGCAGCGAATAGACGGCGCGTTTCTTGGCCGCCTCGACGCGGATCCAGCGCCGGCGGTTGCCCTCCACCGAAAGGTCGGGGATCAATTGGTTGAGCGCGCAAGCGCGGCAGAAAATCCTGCCCGGCTCGGCCCGCCAGTTGCAGGCGCACTCGTCGGCATTTCCGCATGGAACGGCGTCGCCGCCGGAAAGCACGAAACACGCCCGCCCCGGATCGTAAAGCACCAGGCTTGAACAGTTCAGGCATTGCGCGTTCTCGAAATAGAGACGGTGGCCGCAATGAGGGCAGTCGAACAGCTTCATCGGTCATCGAACCGCGGGAAAAGGTCACCGGAGTTGGGCATCGCCCAAACGCCCGTCGCCGGCCCTCGTTCCGTTTCTATTTCGTCGCGAGCAGGGCGACGCCCCGCCTGGCCACGCTTTCGCCTGACAATGTCGCGCCGCAACAAAGCCTGGGTGAGCGGTCCGGCGACATGCTCGCCGGCGCAGAAGATCTTCTCCGCTACCGCCTGCATCAGTGTGGCGCGCGCTTCGGAACAGCCGGGATGGGCAGCCGCATAGGCGAGCCTGCGCCAATGATCACAATATCGACGTCTTCCCTCAAGACACGCCACAATAAATCCTTGCGCCATAATTTATGCTTGATCGTGCGCAAATTCCCCGGCATTCGCCAGCTTCAAGCGCCGCGCAGCCCGCGCGGGCGGTGACAACCGGGCGCTTCACTGGCAGATTTGCAGCCGGGACGTGATTCAGGCAACCAGGAGAACGATATGGCATTTTTTGCCAAGGGAAGGATTTTCATGGCCGCCGTTGTGGCGGCTTTCGGGCTGGCGACAGGGGCGCAGGCCGCGGCCAGCTGCGGCAAGAACGGCGCCGGCTTCGACGCTTGGAAACAGCAATTTGCCGCGGAAGCACAAGCCGAGGGCGTGGGCCAGAGGGGTCTGTCCGCGTTGGCCGGCGCGACTTACGCGACAAGGACGATCGCTGCCGACCGCGCGATCCACAAGGCTTTCAGCGGCTCGGTGGAAGCGTTCATGCAGCGTCGTGGTGGGGCCGCGATCATTTCCAAGGGCCGTGCGTTGAAGAAGCAGAACGCGGCGATGTTCGACAGGATCGAACAGACTTACGGCGTGCCGCCGGGCGTCCTGCTTGCAATCTGGGGCATGGAGACTGGCTTCGGCGCGTCGATGGGCAACCAGAACACGGTCTCCGCCATTCTGACGCTGGCCTATGATTGCCGCCGCCCGGACTATTTCACCCCGCATGCCATCGCCGCCCTGAAGCTGGTCGATCGCGGCGCGCTGACCGCCTCCTCGGTCGGCGCCATGCATGGCGAGATCGGCCATACGCAGTTCCTGCCCGGAAATGTTCTGAAGTATGGCGTCGGCAACGGAAATCTGCGCGACAGGAACACGGCGCTGGCTTCCACCGCCAACTTCCTCAAAGCCCATGGCTGGCAGGCCGGCGCGGGATATGAGGCGAATATGGGCGCCATCGCCGGCTGGAATTCGGCAAGCGTCTACCAGCAGGCCATCGCCCGCATCGCCGAGGCGATCGACGCCAACTGATGCAACATCTCCATTCCGACGAGAAGCCCGGCCTGCGCCGGGCTTTTTGTTACGGAGCAAGGATCAAAACCCAACCACCCGGAACGACCAGGTTCGATCTCATCACCTAACTCTCAATCATTCGCGTAACCGCTCAATGGACATTTCCGGGAAACGGGAATCTGGAAGGTACCGGTAGTGCCGTTGCAGGTACGGAATTTGGGGTTCCGCGGCGCTGGAGTAGCCGCCTTTGGCCTGTCCTCGATCACCGTCGGGACTCCGGCAGCTTGCGAGTAGCTGCCGCCTAAGGGGCATTTCTCGGAAGCGGCAACCTCGAAGGAGCCGGTGATAACATTTGAGCAGGTACGGAATTTAGAGTTCCGCGGCGCCGGTGTGGCCGCAGCAGCCGCCTTTGACTTGCCCTTGATGACCAACCAGATTTCGGTCGGTTGGTCGAGTTGCAGCCTGTTTATGTCGGAGTAGCTGATGCGGCCGCTGCGTATCCCCTCGGCTATGCGCTGGCAGAACAAGGCCGGCATGCGCTCCTGCGAGACGCCCATGAAGGAGGCGATTTCGTGCTTGAACGTGATGCTCCATAAATGGACAGCGGAGATGCACCCGTCCAAATTAGCCGCAGACGCCTGCTTCGTGGCTGCTTGCGAGGACCCGCACGTCATCAAGGTCAACGCCGTCGCGACCAGAAGAGAAACACTACTTTTCACTGTTAAAACCCCCGCATCCCGCTAGCGAACTTAATTGGAGCGGCGGAAAGGTCAAACGATAATTTCTCTGAAGTGGTCTGAACTTTCTAAGATTAGATACACGAAATAAAACCCGGCGTCTCCGCCGGGTTTCCCGCTTATCTCAACTTTCCGACGTTCGGATATCAGCCTTCGCGGTTCCTTGCCGCCAGCGTCCGCAACCGCAGCGCATTGAGACGGATGAAGCCGGCGGCGTCCTTCTGATCATAGGCGCCGCGATCGTCCTCGAAGGTGACCAGCGCGTCGGAATAGAGCGTCTTCTTCGACTTGCGGCCGGTGACGATGACATTGCCCTTGTAGAGCTTCAGCCGCACCGTGCCTTCGACGTCTTCCTGGCTCTTGTCGATCATCGCCTGCAGCATCACGCGCTCGGGCGAGAACCAGAAGCCGTTGTAGATGAGCTCGGCGTAGCGCGGCATGAACTCGTCCTTGAGGTGCGCGGCACCGCGGTCGAGCGTGATCGATTCGATCGCCCGATGGGCGGCGAGCAGGATGGTGCCGCCGGGGGTCTCGTAGACGCCGCGCGACTTCATGCCGACGAAGCGGTTTTCGACAAGGTCGAGACGGCCGATGCCGTTGTCGCGGCCGAGGTCGTTGAGCGCCGCCAGCATGGTCGCCGGCGACAGCTTCTTGCCGTTGAGCGCGACCGGATCGCCCTTCAGGAATTCGATCTCGATCTCGGTGACGACGTCCGGCGCGTCCATCGGCGAGACGGTGCGCTGGTGGACGAATTCCGGCGGCTCGCTCCACGGATCCTCGAGCACCTTGCCTTCCGAGGAGGAATGCAAAAGGTTGGCGTCGACCGAGAAAGGCGCATCGCCGCGCTTGTCCTTCGGCACCGGGATCTGATGCTGCTCGGCGAAGTTGATGAGATCGGTGCGCGACTTGAACGACCAGTCGCGCCAGGGCGCGATGACCTTGATGTCGGGGTTCAGCGCGTAAGCCGAAAGTTCGAAGCGGACCTGGTCGTTGCCCTTGCCGGTGGCGCCATGCGCGATGGCGTCGGCACCGGTTTCTTTGGCGATCTCGACCAGGTGCTTGGAGATCAGCGGCCGGGCGATCGAAGTCCCGAGCAGATATGTACCTTCATAGACGGCGTTGGCGCGGAACATCGGGAAGACGAAGTCCGAAACGAATTCCTCGCGCACGTCGACGATGCGGATGTCCTTGATGCCCATCATCTCGGCCTTGCGGCGCGCCGGCTCCAGCTCGCCGCCCTGGCCGAGATCGGCGGTGAAAGTGACGACTTCGGCGCCGAGCTCGGTCTGCAGCCATTTCAGGATGATGGAGGTGTCGAGGCCGCCGGAATAGGCGAGCACGACTTTCTTGACGTCTTTGGTCTTGGACATTTTGGCGGTTCCGCGGGAGATGGGCTTTGCGGGCGAGGTATCACGGCCCTTCCGGGCGGCGCAAGAGACGAACAGATGCCTGCCGGTGGCACAGGCTGGGCCAGATGTTTGCCTGAACAGACGCTGGCGACGCAAAAATCGCCGCGTTATAGAGCTGCGCGATCCACTCCGAGGCGACCCATGTCCTTCATTCCCGACACTTCGACGCTCATCCAGTTCGCCATCGCCACGGTCATCCTGGCGATCACGCCGGGACCGGACATGACGCTGTTCGTGTCGCGTACGCTGAGCCAGGGCCGCGCCACCGGCTTCGCCTCGATGGCAGGCGCGCTATGCGGCACGTTGGTCCACACCACGCTGGTGGTGGTCGGCGTCTCGGCGCTGATCGTGGCCTCTCCCATGGCTTTCTTTGCGCTGAAGATTTTCGGCGCCGGCTATCTGGTGTTTTTAGCCTGGCAGGCGGTGGCCAAAGGCTCGGCCTTTTCGCCGGAGAAGAAGACGGGACCGCAAATCTCGCTGTTCCGCAGCTGGGCGGCCGGGCTCGGGGTCAATCTCCTCAACCCGAAGATCATCCTGTTCTTCATGACGTTCCTGCCGCAATTCGTCTCCGCGCATGACCCGTACGCGCCCGGCAAGCTGTTCTTCCTCGGCGTCACGTTCATCGTGCTGTCGATTCCGGTGACGGCGCCGATGGTGCTCGCGGCGGAGAAATTCGCGGCGGCGATGAAGGCGAGCCCGCGCGTCACGCGCGTGGTCGACTATCTGTTCGGCGGCGTGTTCTCGGCCTTCGCGCTCAAGATCCTGACGGCACAGGCGAAGTAGAGCCCGCGCCGAGCTCAGGGCTCCAGATCGGGCAGCGCCTCGCGGCGCCAACTGCCGGCCCAGCGGCCGGCGGAGAGCCAGTAGATGATGCCGCCGACCATGCCGCTGCCGATCAGCGCGAGCCTGACATTGTTGTCGGCGACATCGAAATCGCCGTCGCCGATGTTATGCGCGAAGCCGAGGAAGACGACGGCGATCACGGCGCCGCCCAGCGCATAGAACAGCCAGTCGCGGCGGCCGAGCACTTCGGCGATCAGGATGACGATCGCCGCCGGCATGAAGCCGAAATAGGCGACGAACAGTGCCAGGAAAGGCACCGAAAAATAGAGCGCGGGCGCGATCGTCGGATTTCCGGGCTCCGGCGCATAGCCGAAATAGCCGAGGAACAGCAGGTTGAGAAAGGCGCTCGCCGCCAGCGAGGCGATTACATAGCCGATCAGGATGGCGGCGAAGCGGACGAGATAGGCGATGATACGCCTCACGCCTCGCCGTGCCCCGCGATCATCATCGCTTCAAGCGCCAGCCGGTCGATCTTGCGCATGCGTTCCGATTCCGACTTGAGCTGGCCGCAGGCGGCGAGGATGTCGCGGCCACGCGGCGTGCGGATCGGTGAGGCATAGCCGGCATTGTTGACGTAATCGGCGAACTTCTCGATCGTCTCCCAGTCCGAGCACTGATAGTTGGTGCCGGGCCACGGGTTGAACGGGATCAAGTTGATCTTGGCCGGAATGCCCCTGAGCAGCTTGACCAGCGCCTTGGCGTCCTCGAGGGAATCGTTGACGTCCTTGAGCATCACATATTCAAAGGTGATGCGGCGGGCGTTGGAGAGACCCGGATAGGCGCGGCAGGCAGCGATCAGCTCCTTCAACGGATACTTCTTGTTGATCGGCACCAGCAGGTCGCGCAGGTCGTCATTGGTGGCATGCAGCGAGATCGCCAGCATGACGCCGATCTCCTCGCCGGTGCGGGCAATCTCCGGCACGACGCCCGAGGTCGACAGCGTGATGCGTCTTTTCGACAGGGAAAGTCCGTCGCCGTCGGAAGCGATCAGCAGCGCCTTCTTCACCGCCTCGAAATTGTAGAGCGGCTCGCCCATGCCCATCATGACGATGTTGGATACCTTGCGGCCCTCGGCCGGCACGATGGCGCCGTCCGGCGTGTCGCGGTCGGGGAAGTCCCCGAGCCGGTCGCGCGCGGTAAGCAGCTGCGCCAGGATTTCGTCCGTCGTCAGGTTGCGCACCAGCTTCTGCGTGCCGGTGTGGCAGAAGGAGCAGGTCAGCGTGCAGCCGACCTGCGAGGAGATGCAGAGCGTGCCGCGGCCTTCCTCCGGAATATAAACGGTCTCGATCTCGACCGGACGGCCGGCGCCGCGCGGCGGAAAGCGAAACAGCCATTTGCGCGTGCCGTCCGAAGAGATCTGCTCCTCGACGATCTCGGGCCGCGCGACGGTGAAATGCTTGTCGAGCTCGGCGCGCAGATCCTTGGAGATGTTGAACATATGGGCGAAGTCGGAGACCCCGCGCACATACATCCAGTGCCAGAGCTGCTGGGCGCGCATCTTCGCCTGGCGCTCCGGCACGATGCCGGCGTCAACCAGAGCGGCGCCAAGCTCGGCGCGCGTCAGGCCGATCAGCGACGGCTTTTCGGCCGGCGTGGCGCGGGCGCGCAAGGCGTCGCGGGCGCCTTCGGCGGTCAGATCGAATGAAAGGGTCATGGTTGCGCCAATATAAGCGGTTTGCGGCCGATTTCAGCATCGTGCCTGAAATGAAACGCGCGCATAGCACAGCTTGCGACCGGAGTCATGTCGGCGGCACAGGCGGCCGGTGTCGCTATTCCCGCCCCGGCTGAGATCACATATTCGTGTTGACGTAACAGCTCGAAGCGCACCCGCGAACCTGAAAGGGGCGACCATGCCCTTGCAGAAATGGGAGTACGCGGAATGCATTCGATCAAGCTTGTTGCCATCGCCGGTCTCGCAAGCCTTTTTGCCTCGCAGGCGTTCGCCGAGGATACGATGGGCACGATGACCATGATGAAGGGTGGGCAAGTGACGGCGATCATGCCCGACGGCCATATGGGCACCATGATGCCTGACGCCAAGATGAGCGCCGAAATGATGAAGATGGCGAAGCCGATCAAGCATTGTATGATGATAATCACCGACGCCAAAGGCAAAGCCTACATGATCGATACGTCGAGCAAGAAGGCCCAGGCCGAATGTGAAAAGATGGCGATGTGAGAATGGTGGGACTCGCCAGCCCTGCTGCCCGCCGGCGCAGGCCGGCGGGATATCCAAACCGCGGTCCTGCCCTGGCTCCTCGATCTCCGATTTTCGTCGCTCGCCTCGACCTGACCTGACCTCGCAGGCTTGATCCTCCCTCTCAATGTGCTAGGGGCGGGTCATCACCCAGAGGACAGGCATGGCCGGCATATCGCGTAGATACCCGATGCTGCGGCGCTCGCAGGCTATGTGGGCGTCGCGCCGCGTCTGGCAGCCGCGCCTTGTGTTCTGGGCCGGCGCCATCTCGATCGGGTTGATCAGCGTGCTGTTCGCCATGCTGGCCGACCGGGCGCAGGCGCTGTTCCACGTCGTCACCGGCGGCGATAGCGGCAGCTGGCGCTTTTATCTGCCGCTGGTCATGACGCCCGCCGGCTTCGTGATTTGCGCCTGGCTTGCCCATTCCTTCTTTCCGGGATCGCAAGGCAGCGGCATTCCGCAGGCGATCGCCGCCCGTCACCTGCGCGATGACGAGGATCGCGGCCACCTTCTTTCGCTGCGCCTGGCAGCGGGCAAGGTTGCGCTTACCGTCATCGGTCTCGCCTGCGGCGGATCGATCGGCCGCGAGGGCCCGACGGTGCAGGTTGGCGCCTCGCTCATGCTTCAGGCGGCGCGCTGGGGCGGCATGGCGCAGGCGCGCGGCCTGATCCTGGCCGGCTCGGCTGCCGGCGTCGCCGCCGCCTTCAACACGCCGCTCGCCGGCATCGTCTTCGCCATCGAGGAGATGGGTCGCGCCTATGAGTCGCGCACCAACGGGCTGGTGCTGACGGCGGTGATCCTCGCCGGCCTCGCCTCGCTCGGCCTGCTCGGCAACTACACCTATTTCGGCGTCGCCACGGGCACGGTGGCCTTCGCCACCGACTGGCCGCTGGTGATTGCCTGCGGCGTCATCGGCGGCGGCTTCGGCGCGCTGTTTTCGCTGTTGGCGCTGAGGATCACGCGGCGCGTCCGACGCTGGAATGGCCTGCAGCCATTGTGGCGCGCGCTGCTCGTGGCAGGCATCTGCGGCCTGGCGGTTGCCGCGATCGGTCTCGTCTCGGGCGGCCTTACCTTCGGAACCGGCTACGCTCAGGCCCGCGGCGCCGTTGAAGGCGCGCCGCTACCCGCATTCTTCTTCCTGGAAAAATTCGCGGCCGGCGTGCTGTCGATGGTGTCGGGCATTCCGGGCGGCATCTTCGCGCCGTCGCTGGCGGTGGGCGCCGGTCTCGGCAGCACGCTTGGCCTGGCGTTCGGCGCCGGGACAGGCCTCGCCGCGCTGCTCGGCATGGCCGGCTATTTCGCCGGCGTCGTGCAGGCGCCGATGACGGCCTTCGTCATCATCCTCGAAATGACCGGCAACCACGACAACGTCATCGCGCTGATGTGCGCGGCGATGCTCGGCTACGGCACGGCGCGGCTGATTTCCAACGAGCCGCTCTATCACGCGCTGTCGCGCGTGTTCATCGCCGAGGCGATTAGGCGGCGCAGGGCCGTCGAGCAGCAAGGCTGAATGGCGAGCTTGGCGCTGTCGCCTTAGTCGCTTGTCCCTGGCCGCATTTGCGGAACACGGACTTCGATATTGCTATCCTCCGCCAAGGGAGCCTCAGCCTATTTGCACTTGGCGATCGAGGCCAGCGCGGCCGAGATGCCCTTCAGCGAAAAGACGTAGGAAGTCGGGTTGCCGCGGCCGGACTTCGCCTGCACCTTCATGTCGGTGCCCGTCTTCATGGCGGCGATCAGCACCGGCTCTTCAGCGGCGTTCTCGACCCAGGCCGACTTGCCGCGGGTGAACATCGAGAAGGACTTCTTGTCGATGGTGACGGTGGCCTTGGAGCCTTCCTGGAAGTTGTAGCCGGCGATGAACTGCGGCTCATAGGACACCTGCTGCCCGGGCCGCTGGCTGACGAAGAAGAACATGTCGCCATGGTCGAGCTTCGGCGGCTGCTTGTCGGTCGGCACCGTCAGCACATAACAGACCTTGCCGCCTGCCGACTGATAGCTGTAGGTGCCCCAGGCGTTGTGCTGGCCGATCTTGGTCGCCTGCTGCGCCAGCGCCGGCGCCGCGAAGGCGGCCGCCAGGACCAGGCTGGAAACTGTAGCAATCAATCCGCGCATCGTTCTTCCCGTATTCCGAAATGGTGCGGAGGCGGGCCGCATGGCGTCCTGCCGTCGCTTCATTTTGATTTAATCAGGGTTACCAAACGGTGAATTTTTCCCAACAAAAGGAACTCACCCCAGGAAACCGCCGCCATTCGCGCCGCCGCTTCCACGCGGCGGTCGCGTGTCCCGGCGCGAACTTGGAGGGCACGAAAGCGGCAAGAGTTTGTCTTTTCGCGCGGGCGGTTTCGCGGTTTCGTTGTGGCGAAAAGTCAGCCAGGATCAACCTTTGTCGGCGAGGGCGTCCCTGGCGGCCTGCCGGTGCGCCGGGGTGATATGGGCGCTGACGGCGGTGATCGCCGCGGTAAGCACGGCAAGGTCATCGGTGAACCCGAGACCGAGTACGAAGTCGGGGATGAAATCCACCGGCAGCACGAAATAGCCGAGCGCGGCAAGCAGGGTACCCTTGGTGCGCAGCGGCGTGTCCTTGTCCATGGCGCAATAGTAGGCGGCGACCACCTCCTCCATGAACGGTATCTGCCGGGCAGCCTTCTTGGCGGTGCGCCAGAACTTCTCGCGCACCTCGCCTTCGCCGGCGAGCCTGTCGCCGAAGCCAAAGAAATCGAAACGGGATTCCTGCGCCATCAATCTCTCCTCGGCCACGCGCCAGCTTGCGTTGCGGCCACCGCGGAAGATGTGGTGAAAGCGGCACCCCCCTGCAAGAGTCTCCACCGTTGCCGACCCGGAAAATCGGAACGGACTTATCGGCAGTCGTCAGCCGAAATAGCGGTTCATTCGCTTCGCCAGTTCGATGTCTAGCGCCGTGACGCCGCCGGCGTCATGCGTGTTCAGCGTGACGTCGACGGTCTTGTAGACGTTCGACCAGTCCGGGTGGTGGTCCATCTTCTCGGCGGCCAGCGCCACGCGGGTCATGAAGGCGAAGGCCTCGGAGAAGTTCTTGAAGCCGAAGCTGCGCTTGATGGAGGCGCCGTCGGCGGCCAGCGACCAGCCTTCGAGTTCCGCCAGCGCTGCAGTGATCGCTTCCTTGTTGAGTTTTTCCCTGGTCATGTCGGGTTCCCGTGCTATTCGGAGGTAATCCAACCATAGCGCCGGATCGATGAGCGCAAAGCCCATAAAATCCATTCTGTTCGTCTGCCTCGGCAACATCTGCCGCTCGCCCTTGGCCGAAGGCGTCTTCCGCGCCGTGTGGACCGAGCGCGGGGAAGGCCGGGACATCCTTCTCGATTCGGCCGCGACCAGCGGCTGGGAGGTCGGCTCCGCGCCCGATCCGCGTTCGATCGCGGTTGCCACAAGGCACGGCATCGACATTTCCGCGCAAAAGGCGCGCAGGATAGCGCTGGACGATTTTTCGCGCTTCGACCTGATTCTCGGCATGGACCGGACAAATGTGCGCGATCTGAAGGCGTTGGCGCCGCAGGCCGCGCGCCACCGCATCCATCTCTTCCTGGAGTTTGCCAGCGGAAATGCGCGCGATGTGCCGGACCCCTATTACGAAGACCAGCAGGCCTTCGTTTCGGTCTACCGCATGATCCGCGAGGCGTCGGAGGCGCTGGCGAAGCGGCTGGAAGCGAGCGGATCGGCGCCGACCAGCGGCCAGGCTTCCTCGACGATGTAGGGGCCGCCGCCGACCGAACCGCGCGACGACATCAAGACGAAGCGGCCGACCCGGAAGGGCAGCGTGGAAAAGTTGCCGCGCGCCGACAGATATTGCGCGACATCCGCCGGGCTCGAATTGCGCAGGCGCGCGAGCGTCACATGCGGCGAGAATTTGCGCGGATCGGCCGGCAGGCCGAGCCGCTGGCAGATGCGGTCGATCTCGCCCTGCAGTGCCACCAGGTCCGGCGAGGCGGACACGCCGGCCCATACGGCGTGCGGCTTCTTGCCGCCGAAAGCGCCCACGCCGGAGAGCGCCAGGGGGAAGGAGGGACGGTTGACGCGATCGAGCGCATTGGCGATGTCGTCGGCGATATGGCCCTCCACATCGCCGATGAAGCGCAGCGTCAGATGATAGTTTTCGACGTCGATCCAGCGGGCTCCGGGCAGGCCGCCCCGGAGCAGCGAGAGTGAAAGCGCGGCATCACGCGGAATTTCGAGGGCGGTGAAAAGACGTGGCATGGGAAGCCTCCTGTCCTCGAATCGAAACTCTCGCCCCTAGCGAATCATCGATAGCCATGCGGGGCAAGCGGTTTGTTGTCCACAAGCTTTCCCCTGGGGAAACCGTGGCGTTTTGGTCTCATCACGCGCCGCCCTTGGCGGCGATGGCCTTTTCCACGACCGGTAGAATGCCTTTGACCATGACGTCTATTCCCTTCGGGTTGGGATGAAGACCGTCCTCCAGCTGCATGGCCGGGTGGCCGGCGACCCCATCAAGAAAAAACGGATAGAGCGGAACGGCGTATTTCGCGGCAAGCTTCGGGTAGATGGCGTCGAAGGCCTTCTGGTACTCGGCGCCGAGATTGGGCGCTGCAAGCATGCCTGCCAGGAGCACCGGGATGTTCCGTTGCTTCAACTTGGCCAACATAGCGTCGAGATTTTTCTCGGCGATCTCGGGCGAGACGCCGCGCAGCATGTCGTTGGCGCCGAGCTCAAGGATGACGAGCCCGGTGCCGTCGGGCACCGACCAGTCGAGCCGCGCGAGGCCGCCGCTTGTGGTGTCGCCGGAAACCCCGGCATTGCCGACGGCGACGTCGAGGCCTTTTGCCTTCAAGGCCGCCTGCAATTTATCGGTGAAGCCCTCATCGGGACCAAGGCTGAACCCCGCCATCAGGCTGTCGCCGAAGCCGACGATCTTGAACGTATCGGCGCGCGCCGGCGAAATGGCACCGCAAACCACCAGGAGAAGAGTGAGGGCTGCGGCAGCTGAGTGTTTGAAAGCCATGCGGCGAGCCCCATATGACCGACACGATTCATGCAAAGGAGACATTTTTTGCCTCCTTCTTCCACCATATAGGGCGCATTCATTGTGACAGAAGCCGTCATCGCATTGAGGGATGTCTCGCTGACGCTCGGCGAGGGCGCTTCCTCCGTCCATGTGCTGAAGGGTGTCAGCCTCGATGTGGCCGCCGGCGAAGCCACCGGGATCGTCGGCCCGTCGGGATCCGGCAAGTCCACCTTGCTGATGGTTCTGGCCGGGCTGGAAAGGGTCGATTCGGGCACGGTTCGGATCGCTGGAGAATTGCTCAACGGCAGAAGCGAGGACCAGATTGCTTCATTTCGGGGGCGAAACATCGGCATTGTCTTCCAGTCCTTCCACCTTATTCCCAACATGACGGCGCTCGAGAATGTCGCGGTGCCGCTGGAGCTCGCCGGGCACAACGACCCGTTCGGGGTGGCCGCGCAGGAGCTCGCGGCGGTCGGCTTGAGCGACCGCGTGACGCACTATCCGGGAGAGCTTTCGGGCGGCGAGCAGCAGCGCGTGGCGATCGCCAGGGCCCTGGCGCCTTCGCCGCGCATCCTCATTGCCGACGAGCCGACCGGCAACCTCGACCAGGCGACGGGAAAGCAGATCGCCGACCTCCTCTTCGCCAAGGCGGCCGAGCGCGGCATGACGCTGGTGCTGGTCACGCATGACCCGGCGCTTGCGGGCCGCTGCTCGCGCCAGGTGTCGATGCGCTCGGGACGCATCGAGGACGCGCCAAGACAGGCTAGGGTGCCGGCCTGATGCGGACTTTGAAACTTGCCCTGCGCTTCTCGCTGCGCGAGATGCGCGGCGGCCTCTCCGGCTTCATGATCTTCCTCGCCTGCATCGCGCTTGGCGTCGCAGCGATCGGCGGCGTTAATTCGGTGGCGCAGGCGATTACTGCCGGCGTAGCCAACCAGGGCCAGACGCTGCTCGGCGGCGACTTGCGCTTCCAGATCAACCAGCGCAGCGCTTCGGACGCCGAGCTCGGCTTCATCAAGAGCCTCGGCACGGTCTCGCTGAATTCCAGCATGCGCTCGATGGCGCGGCTCGAGGACGGCTCCGACCAGGCGCTGGTCGAAGCCAAGGCGGTCGACGACGCCTATCCGCTTTACGGCACGCTGGAGACCGATCCGCAGCTGCCCAGGAATGAATTGTTCGGCGAAAGATCCGGCATCTTCGGCGCCGCCGCGCCCGCTCTCTTGTTCGATCGCCTCAATCTGCATATGGGCGACCGCTTGAAGCTTGGCGGCGCAACGTTCGAGCTGAGGGCCCGATTGGTCAGCGAACCCGACTCGATTTCCGACGGTTTCGGCTTCGCGCCGCGGCTGATGATTTCGGACGACGGGCTGGTCGCGTCAGGGCTGGTTCAGCCCGGCAGCCTGGTCGAGAACGCCTATAAGATCCGACTGCCCGATGGCGCGAGCGAGGCGCGGATCAAAGGCATTCAAGCCCAAGCGGCGAAAGACTTTCCGCAGGCCGGCTGGTCGATCCGCACGCGCAGCAACGCAGCCCCGGCGCTTTCCGCCAACATCCAGCGCTTCTCGCAGTTCCTGACGCTGGTCGGGCTGACGGCGCTTGTGGTCGGCGGCGTCGGCGTGGCGAATGCGGTCCGCGCCTATCTCGACGGCAAGCGCGGCGTCATCGCCACCTTCAAGAGCCTCGGCGCCTCCGGGGGCTTCGTCTTCGCCATCTATCTCGTGCAGATCCTTTTGATTGCCGGGCTCGGCATCGTGCTCGGCCTGATCCTGGGTGCGGCAATGCCGTTCGTGGCGAGCGCGCTCCTGCAGTCGGTCATTCCGGTGCCGGCGCAAGGCGGCTTTTATCCCGGCGCGCTTGCGATGGCGGCACTGTTCGGCCTTTTGGCGACGCTGGCCTTCGCGCTGCTGCCGCTCGGCCGCGCCCGCGACGTGCCGGCAACGGCGCTTTTTCGCGAGATGGGGTTCGAAAGCCGCGGCCTGCCGCGCCTGCCCTATGTCGGCGCCGCGCTGACGATCGTGCTCGCGCTGGCGGCGCTCGCCATCCTTTCCGCCGACGATCGGCGCATCGCCTCGATCTTCGTCGGCGCCACCGTCTTTGCCTTCCTGGTGCTGCGGCTGGTGGCGGCGCTGGTCCAATGGCTGGCCCGGCGAAGCCCGCGGCTGCGCTCGGTCTCTCTCAGGCTGGCGCTCGGCAATATCCACCGGCCCGGCGCGCTGACGCCATCGGTGGTGCTGTCGCTCGGGCTCGGCCTGACGCTGCTGGTGACGCTGGCGCTGATCGACGGGAATCTCAGGCGCCAGATCTCCGGCAGTCTGCCGGAGCGGGCGCCGAACTTCTTCTTCGTTGACATCCAGAGCAGCGATGTCGATGCCTTTGCCGGCCTGGTTGAAAAGGAAGCGCCGCAAGGGATGCTGGTCAAGGTGCCGATGCTGCGCGGCCGCATCATGGCGCTCAACGGCATCGCCGTCGACAAGGTGAAGGTCCCGGCCGACGGCGCCTGGGTGCTGCGCGGCGACCGCGGGCTGACCTATGACGCAAAGCAGCCGGAAAACGCTACGCTGACCGAAGGCAACTGGTGGCCGCAGCACTATTCCGGCGAGCCGCTGGTGTCGTTCTCGGCCGAGGAAGGCAAAGCGATCGGGCTGAAGCTCGGCGACACGGTCACGGTCAACGTGCTCGGCCGCAACGTGACGGCAAGAATAGCCAGCTTCCGCCAGGTCGAGTGGGAAACCATGGGTATCAATTTCGTCATGATCTTCTCGCCCAATACGTTCGCCGGCGCGCCGCATGGCTGGCTGGCGACGCTGACCGACAGAAAGGCCACCACGGCCGACGACGCGCGGCTGCTCAACGCTGTCACCCGCGCCTTTCCGGCAGTGACGACGGTGAGGGTCAAGGACGCGCTCGACATCGTCAACCGGCTGGTCGCGCAGCTGGGCACTGCGATCCGCGCCGCAGCCGGCGTGGCGCTGATCGCCTCCGTGCTGGTGCTCTCCGGTGCTTTGGCCGCCGGCAACCGGGCGCGCATCCACGACGCGGTGGTGCTGAAGACGCTCGGCGCGACAAGGAGGACGCTGATTGCGGCCTTCTCGCTGGAATATGTGCTGATCGGTCTTGCGACCGCGCTGTTCGCGCTTGCCGCGGGCGGCGTCGCGGCATGGTTCGTGGTGGCCCGCATCATGACGCTGCCGTCTCACTTCATGCCGGAAGTTGCGGTGGCGACGATCCTCGTCTCGCTCGCCGTCACCGTCGGCATCGGCCTTGCCGGCACCTGGCGGGTGCTTGGCCACAAGGCGGCGCCGGTGCTGCGCGAGCTTTGATCCGGCAGCGCCCTTCGGTGGCCTGTCTGCGTTAAATCTTGGTAAGAATGCCGGCGGGAAAGGCTGAAAATCGGGCTTTTGCCTTCTCACGAAGCGTTACCGCTCGTTACCGTCTTGTTCTTGAGGTCGAGAACGCTCATATTTCGCGCTAGGCATGCTGGAGTCCCGCCAGCGGCGCCTGGTCCAAGGAGGTCGCTCCAAGGACCTGTCACCGGACGGGGCAGAAGCAATAGAGGATTTCCAATGGCTGATCCCATTCGCAACTACCAGACGTCCGCCGCCTCCGGCGCGCGCGTCGATATCGATCAGGGCCTGCGGGCCTATATGATCAAAGTCTATAACCTGATGGGGCTTGGCCTGCTCATCACAGGCATTGCCGCCTGGGGCGCATTCCAGCTGGCCGTCACCGGCGACGGCCAGCTCACCGCCTTCGGCCAACTCATCTATGCTAGCGCGTTCCGCTGGGTCGTTATCCTGGCGCCTCTCGCTGCCGTGATGTTCCTGTCCTTCAGGATCCAATCGATGAGCGTGGCTGCAGCGCAGACCACGTTCTGGGTTTATGCCGGCCTTGTCGGCCTGTCGCTGTCGACGATCTTCCTCGTCTACACCGGCACCAGCATCACCCAGACCTTCTTCGCCACGGCCGCGGCCTTCGGCGGCCTGTCGCTCTACGGCTACACGACCAGGCGCGACCTGAGCGCGTTCGGCTCGTTCCTGATCATGGGCGTGATCGGGCTGCTGATCGCGATGGTCATCAACATCTTCCTGGCGTCGTCGGCGCTGGCCTTCGCCATTTCGGCGATCGGCGTGCTGGTGTTCGCGGGCCTCACCGCCTACGACACGCAGCGCATCAAGGAGATGTATTTCGAGGGTGACGTCGCGGATGTCGCCGGCCGCAAAGCGATCATGGGCGCGCTGCAGCTCTATCTCGACTTCATCAACCTGTTCATGTTCCTGCTGCAGTTCATGGGCGACCGCCGCTAAACGGTAGCCGTCCGGCTGGACCATAGACTTCGGAAAGGGCGGCCCAACGGCCGCCCTTTCCTTTTGTATGCTCCTCTGCTGTTATTGAAGCAACAGGACGAACTGCACAAATTATGAGCAATCTCGCGATCAGAGCCGCTACTGCCGCCGAACTCGACCGAATCACCGAAATCTATGCGGACGCGGTCACGCACGGCACCGCGAGCTACGAACTGGAGCCGCCCAGCCGCGCCGAAATGGGCAATCGATTCGACAGCTTGGCACGAGGCGGCTTTCCCTATCTTGTGGCTGAAAGGGACGGCGTCGTGCTCGGCTACGCCTATGTCGGACCGTTCCGGCCCCGGCCCGCCTATCGCTTCACCGTCGAGGACTCGGTCTATGTGGCGCCCGAGGCCAAGGGCCAGGGCATCGGCCTCCTGCTGATGCTGGCGCTCATCGAGGCGGTGCGCCTGGCCGGCTTTCGCCAGATCATCGCGGTGATCGGCGACGGCCATGCCGACAGCGCCTCGGTGCGGCTGCACGAGAGGCTCGGCTTTCGTCACTCCGGGCGCCTGGAAGGCTCGGGCTACAAGCATGGGCGCTGGCTGGACACCGTGTTCATGCAGCTGCCGCTCAACGGCGGCGCGGAACTGCCGCCGGATCCGGAGTCACTGCCGGAGCGAAGATTTCGCGGCAAAGCGGATAGTTAAGCTTCGACCAGCTTCAGCTTGGGATCGAATACGCCGAGCACGCGGCCGAGTTCCTGACCGCGCTTGAGGATGCGTCCGCCGGCGGCGATGACGGCGAAGGCGCCCTGTCGGCGCGCCAATTTCGGGTCCTTGACGATCTGGAACAGCGGCACTTCGCTGGCGCGGCGGAAGACCGAAAAGACAGCGCGATCGGAAAGATGGTCGATCGCATAGTCGCGCCATTCATTGGCCGCCACCATGCGCCCGTAAAGCCTTAGGATCTGGTCGAGCTCGCGCCGGTCGAAGCGCACCGGCTGGTCGAGGCGTGCGCTGCGCGCCTCATGCAGCGGGATCAGTATTCCGGATGCTTCCCCATCCTCCGTCCCGCTGCTGTGATCGGTCATGCCGCGATCCTTCGATTGAATCTTGCGCCGGCCAAGGTTCGCGCTTTCGCGGCCGAATTGCAAGGGCCGGCGAAGCAGGCTTGCGGTCCGCCGTTTCCGAAAGGTCCAGTCACGTTTGCAAAACGCGTGTTGGAATTGGTGATGCTCTGCCACATTGTCGCCACAAATTATCCGCGCTCATGCCCCAATGTCCGACGAGTTTAGCCGCGTTGCCTGAGACGGTTCGGTCCGGCACCGGCTCGTAAACCCCAAGCCCCCCGCCCACGGGTCAGCGTCGGATCGAACCAACCTCGGTTTTTCCTTGGAAAAATCAGGTGCGACGATCCCAAAACCTGAATAACCGGCGTCAGAAGCAAGCTGACGCCGGTTTTGCCATGCCTGTCCGCTCTGGCCCGCCGGCCCCTGTCTCGCGGCCAGGCGGGCGTCATCACAATGCACGATCAGGGAATGAGAGCTGGAACCGCTGCGCTGGATGAGCGACCAGTCCTAAGGAGCGCATACAGGATCTCATCGCGCCAGATGCCGCCGACACACAGATGATCGCGCAGTAGGCCTTCGCGCCCGAATCCGAGTTTCTCGACCAATTTGCGCGACGGGGTGTTGTTGGGATCGATGAACGCCTGCAGACGGTGCAGGCCGAGATCGTCGAAACAGAAGTCGAGCATCGCCGAGACAGCCTCGGTGGCCATGCCCCGGCTCTGATATGCGGGGTTGATGAAATAGCCGATGGCCGCACGCTTGTTGCGGATGTGGCCATCGTGATAGCTGACGAGGCCGAGGCAGCGGTCAGTCTCAATGTCGGCGACCGCCCAGTGCCGATGGTAGGACGGAGTGCAGGCGACATATCTGAGCACGGTGCGCTCGGTCTCGGTCCGCTTGGTGTGGACTGGTGCGTTCCAAAACCGCATCGCCTCCGGGTCGGCAAAGCATTCGTGCATCGCATCCGTGTCCTCAGCCCTGAACTGACGCAGGCGTAGCCGCGTCGTCAGGAGAATCGGGTGCGGCTCGGGTCGCTTTGCCATGGATGCTCTGCTTCGTGGGCCCCGGCCGGCTTTCGTCGGCGATCAGGTTTTGTCAGCGGAGCCGTCAGAGCCGGTCAGGCTTGCGGATGAGCGCGGCGCCGAGAATCGGTCCCGGGACGCCGTCCTTGCCGACGGACTGCAGCAGCACGGCACAGCCGCCCTTCTTCGCAATCTCCGTCATCGGCAGCTCGTAGCGCTGCGCCTTGCCGTTCCACATGCCAGCGATCTGGATGTCGGAAACGGCGTTCCAATAGGTCATGTTGCGGCCGCTGTTTTCGCCCTGGCCGATCTTCACCATCTGCGGCGGATCGAAATAGACGATCACCACATGGGCGTCGGTCGGCCCATTGCCGGCATCGCCGGCGTCAATCATGACCCGATCGCTGGTGCGGCTCACCTTGATGCCGACCCGCATGCCCTCGCCGGTCCTGTCCATGCGGGCCAGCGCGCCGTCTATCTCCTTGCGGTTGGCGCCGTTGACATGGCTGCGGCCGTTGATGACGGCTTGCGGGGTGTAGACCGAACGGCTGCCGAAGGCGCGCATATAGTCATACTGCCGCTCGGTGTTCTCTTTGTTGCTCAGCGTGTCCTGCCAGCCCAGGTAGTCCCAGTAATTGACGTGATAAGCGAGCGCGACGACATTTTCCTTCGCCGCCAGCTCGGCGAAGAATTCATCGGCCGGCGGACAGGAACTGCAGCCCTGGCTGGTGAACAACTCGACGACGCCCAAAGGCTTTTCAGTCTGCGGCTTGCCGGTCGCGACTTTCTCAAGCTCGGCTGCCACGGCCACGCGGCTCAACGCCGTGAGGACCAGCGCAACTGCCGTAAGCCGCAATGGTCCTCGCAATGCCATGACCGTTCCGATTCCCGCCGGTCACGCCGGCCTTGTTCTGGTTGCTAAAATATGTGGCAGAACGGACAGTCAACGGGAAGTCACGTTGCGGTGAAATTTTGTCGCCGACCGCAGGTAAGGCGGCGACAGGAGGGGCCACTGCATTCTTCGACCCGGTTCGATTTCGGGACCGCATCGCCGCGAAGGGGTAAGTTTGCTGCTCCGGAGGATTTCTATTGCGCGCCAATCGGACTTGGACTTTGAGCCGGGCCGGAGAATGCTTGGCCTGCCGCAGTTTAACTACGACGTCAGCAGGCACCAGGCAGTGGGAAAATCTCCCCTTGCCTATGCCTACCGCCTATTCCCTGTCGCTACGCAGCCAAATCGCGCAGCACGTATTGCAGGATGCCGCCGTTCTTGAAGTAGTCGAGTTCGTCCAGCGTATCGATGCGACAGATGATCGGCACGTTCTTCAGCGTACCGTCGCCATAGGTGACCTTGGCCGTCATCTTCTGGCGCGGCTTGATGGCATCCAGGCCGTCGATCTCGACCAGCTCGTCGCCTTTGAGGTTGAGGGAAGCCCATGAGGTGCCGTCCTCGAAGACGAAGGGGATGACCCCCATGCCGACCAGGTTCGAGCGGTGGATGCGCTCGAAGGACTGGGCGATGACGGCGCGGACACCAAGGAGGTTGGTTCCCTTGGCCGCCCAGTCGCGCGAGGAGCCGTTGCCATATTCGACGCCGGCGAAGATGACCAGCGGCACGCCTTCCTTCTTGTATTCCATGGCCGCATCGTAGATCGACATCTCCTCCTTCGAGGGATAGTGGATCGTGTAGCCGCCTTCGCGGCCGTTCTCGCCCAGCATGTGGTTGCGGATGCGGATGTTGGCGAAGGTGCCGCGCATCATCACCTCATGATTGCCGCGCCGCGTGCCGTACTGGTTGAAGTCGGCGACGCCGACGCCGTGCTCGGTGAGGTACTTGCCTGCCGGCGAAGCCGCCTTGATCGAGCCGGCCGGCGAGATGTGATCGGTGGTGATCTTGTCGCCGAAGAGACCAAGCACGCGCGCGCCCTTGATGTCGCCGACCTTGCCGAAGGCGCGGCCCATGCCGGCGAAATAAGGCGGGTTCTGCACATAGGTCGAATGATCGTCCCAGGCATAGGTCTGGCCTTCCGGCGCCTTCACCTTCTGCCAATATTCGTCGCCCTTGAAGACGTCGGCATATTTGCGGGCGAAAAGCTCGCGCGTGACGTTCTTCTCGATGAACTCCTGGATCTCGGCCGAGGTCGGCCAGATCTCCTTGAGATAGACCGGTTTGCCGTCGCTGCCCTCGCCGAGCGGCTCGGTGGTGAGGTCCTTGGTGACGGTGCCGGCCAGCGCATGCGCCACCACCAGCGGCGGCGAGGCGAGATAGTTCGCCTGGACGTCCGGAGAAACCCGGCCTTCGAAGTTGCGGTTGCCGGACAACACCGCGGCAGCGATCAAACCTTTGTCGTTGATGATCTTGGAGATCGGCGCCGGCAGCGGGCCGGAATTGCCGATGCAGGTGGTGCAGCCGAAGCCGACCAGGTTGAAGCCGATCTGGTCGAGTTCCTTCTGCAGGCCGGATTTCTCAAGATATTCGGCGACCACCTGGCTTCCCGGCGCCAGCGAGGTCTTCACCCACGGCTTCTGCTTCAGGCCGCGCCGGTTGGCGTTGCGAGCCAAGAGGCCGGCGCCGATCAAGACGCTCGGGTTGGAGGTGTTGGTGCACGAAGTGATGGCGGCGATCACGACGTCGCCATGGCCGAGATCGTGAGCCGTGCCTTCGACGGCGTAACGCTTCGAGATCTCGACGGCCTTTTTATACTCGGTCTCCATCGCCTTGGCGAAGCCGGCGGGAATGTCCTGCAGCGCGACGCGGCCTTCCGGGCGCTTCGGGCCGGCCATCGACGGCACGACGTCGCCGAGATCGAGCTCGAGCAGATCGGTAAAGACCGGATCGGCCGAGCCGGCGTCGCGCCACATGCCCTGCGCTTTGGAATAGGCCTCGACCAGCGCGATGCGGCTTTCCTCGCGGCCCGACATCGTCAGATAGCGGATGGTCTCGCTATCGACCGGGAAGAAGCCGCAGGTGGCGCCATATTCCGGCGCCATGTTGCCGATGGTGGCGCGGTCGGCCAGCGTCATGTTGGAGAGGCCTGGGCCGAAGAACTCGACGAACTTGCCGACGACGCCCTTCTTGCGCAGCATCTGGGTGACGGTGAGCACGAGGTCGGTGGCGGTGACGCCTTCCTTGAGCTTGCCGGTGAGGCGGAAGCCGATCACCTCCGGAAGAAGCATGGAGACCGGCTGGCCAAGCATTGCGGCCTCGGCCTCGATGCCGCCGACGCCCCAGCCGAGCACGCCCAGGCCGTTGATCATGGTCGTGTGCGAATCGGTGCCGACACAGGTGTCGGGATAGGCTGTGGTCTCGCCCTCTTCCGCGTTGGTCCACACGACCTGTCCCAGATATTCGAGATTGACCTGATGGCAGATGCCGGTGCCCGGCGGCACGACGCGGAAGTTGCGGAAGGCCTGCTGGCCCCACTTCAGGAACTTGTAGCGCTCCTCGTTGCGCTCATATTCGAGCTCGACATTGCGGGCGAAGGCCATCGGCGTGCCGAATTCGTCGACGATGACGGAGTGGTCGATGACGAGATCCACCGGCACCAGCGGGTTGATCTTCTCCGGATCGCCGCCGAGCGCCCTGATGCCGTCGCGCATGGCCGCGAGATCGACAACGGCCGGAACGCCGGTGAAATCCTGCATCAGCACGCGGGCCGGGCGGTAGGCGATCTCGACACCGGCAGTGCCCTTGTCGGTGAGCCATGCCGCGACCGCCTGGATGCTTTCCTTGGTGACCGAGCGGCCGTCTTCGTTGCGCAGCAGGTTCTCCAGCAGCACCTTCATCGAATAGGGCAGCTGGGCAATGCCGCCAAGGCCGTTTTTCTCCGCCTCTGCGAGGTCGAAATAGACATAGTCCGCGCCACCCACGGTCAGGGTGCGGCGGCAGTTGAAACTATCGAGGGATTTCGTCACGGCGATCCGTCCTTGTCTGTTCAGCCTGAAAGGGAACGGACGCCGTTGGCATGCAATCACGCGCAAAGGTGCGGGTACGGCCATTTCCGCTGTCCGCTCCCGAGCAACCCGAGCCGTTGAAGGCGGCGCGTGCGCTGGTTCGGCGCTAGTTCTGTTCCCGCGCCGACCGCTGGCACGGATGAACCGCATATAGAGAATTTTCTGGAATAGTTCTAGACAGTCGAAAAGCAAATTTGTGCGATGCGGCGGCGGCCGCGAAACGGTGCTTTCGGGACGGGCAATGATGCGGCTGATCGCCGAAAATCTGGGCGGCGAGCGCGGCGGCGAGACGGTTTTTTCCGGCATCGAATTCGCCCTCGACAGGGGCGAGGCACTCGTCGTCACCGGGCCGAACGGCGCCGGCAAATCGACCCTTTTGCGGGTCGTCGCCGGCTTGCTGCCGCCGGCCGAAGGCAAGGTGAATGTCGAGGGCGGCGGCGACGAGTTTCCATCGGTCGCTTCGGCCTCGCACTATCTCGGCCATCTCAATGCGATGAAGACCGCCCTCAGCGTCGAAGAAAACCTGGGCTTCTGGCGCGCCTTCCAGGGCGAGGCTGGTTTGAGCGTGGGGCAGGCGCTGGAGACGGTCGGACTGGACGGGCTCGGGCACCTGCCGTTCGGCTACCTTTCGACCGGGCAAAGGCGGCGCGCCTCGATCGCGAAGCTCCTGGTCAGCCGCCGGCCGGTCTGGCTGCTCGACGAACCGACCGCAGGGCTGGACAAGGCTTCGGAGGAACGATTCGCGGGATTGATGAGAGGGCATTGCCGAGAGGGAGGCATCATCGTGGCGGCCACGCATTTGCCGCTCGGGCTCGAGGGAGCCAAGACGTTGAGGATGGGTGACTGATGTCGGCGCGAGGCACCCCTGGGCGAAGGCATACCAAGTCATGCTAGCCCTCTTCCTCCGCGATATCCGCCTCTCCATCCGCGCCGGCGGCGGCGCGCTGATCGGCGTCATCTTCTTCCTGGCGGTGATTGCCACAATCCCGTTCGGCGTCGGGCCCGACCTCAACCTGTTGTCGCGCATCGGTCCGGCGATCCTGTGGATCGCCGCCCTGCTCGCCTGCCTGCTCGGGCTCGATCGCCTCTTCCAGGCCGACCGCGAGGACGGCTCGCTCGATCTTCTGGTGCTCAACAGCGACCGTCACATGCTGGCGTTGACGGTGCTGACCAAGTGTCTGGCGCATTGGGCGGGCAGCGTGCTGCCGCTGGTGATCGCGGCACCTTTGCTCGGCCTGTTCATGAACATGGAGCCGCTCGGTATCGGCGCGACGGCATTTACGCTTCTTGTCGGCACGCCGGCCATAACCTTCATCGGCGCCGCCGGAGCGGCCGTGGCTGTGGCGCTGCCGCGCGGCGGGCTCTTGATCTCCGTGCTGGTGCTGCCGCTCACCATTCCGGTGCTGATCTTCGGCGTCTCGGCGAGCTACGGCGCGGTGGCCGATCCCGCGCCGTTCCTGCAGCCCTTCCTCATTCTTGCCGCGCTGACGCTGTTTCTTGCCGTGGTCGGACCGCTGGCCGCGGCTCTGGCGTTGCGGCACGGGACGGATTGAGGCGCTGGGGCGTTTCTCAGCTGCGGCGCCGCGCCTGATTGCGCGGCATGTGACGCAGAGTTAAGGGAAGGCATGGTCGAACGGATTGGCATGGCAGGCGCGGAAGGTGCGCAGATGGAGCGGCTGATATGAGCGCGCATGCTCTCTATGTCGCCGCCGCCTATGCCATCAGCGCGATCGTGCTCGTCGGGCTGATCGGCTGGATCCTGATTGACCGGCGGGCGCGCAAGCGTGAGCTCGCGGCGCTCGACGCGGCCGGCGTGCGGCGGCGCTCCGACAAGGCCGGGACGGCGAAGCCGTGAGCGCGGAAACCGGAGCCCCGGCGTCGCCCCGTCGCCGCCTGTTCGTGCTGCTTCCGCTGCTGGTTTTCCTGGGCTTGGCGGGGTTGTTCCTGTCGCAGCTTTTGTCCGGCCGCGACGAGTCTGAAATTCCCTCGGCCCTGATCGGCCTGCCGGCGCCGCAGACGAACCTGCCGCCGCTCGAAGGCTCGAACCTGCCGGGGCTGGACTCCAAATACTTCGCCGGCAAGGTGACGCTGGTCAACGTCTTCGCATCATGGTGCGCGCCGTGCCGGGAAGAGCATCCGGTGCTTTTGGCGTTGTCGCAGGACAAGCGGTTCACGCTTGCCGCGCTGAACTACAAGGACGAGCCGGCAAACGCCCGTCGCTTCCTTGGCGATCTCGGCAATCCCTACCAGGCGATCGGCGTCGATCCGGTCGGGCGCGCGGCGATCGACTGGGGCGTCTACGGCGTGCCGGAGACCTTCGTCATCGGCAAGGACGGCAAGATTGCCTACAAGCATGTCGGGCCGCTGACGCCGGAATCGGCGAAGGATTTGCTGTTGCCGCAGATCGAGAAGGCCCTGGCGGCTTCGGGTTAGGCGGCCCCTTGCGTCGTCATCCATGGCGAAGCAAGGCGCGAAGCGACGCGGCGCAAAGGCCGGCTCGACCGGCCTCGGACTCAACCGTAGATCTGCTTGTGGATCTGGTAGAGCATCTCGGAGCGGTCGGCACGCAGATCGGCGAGATCGCGGCTCGACAGGTTCTCGATTTCTGCGACGAGACGATTGTAGTGGCGGCGCTTGGCGAGGTTGGTGCGAGCGCGGGTGACGAGGTTGTCGAAGATCATGACGAGGTTCCTTCTGAGTTATTCCTCCCTGATCGATTGCGAGAATGACATAGGAATGGTGCGTTGCAAAAGAAAGATGTTGCAATGCACCATTGCAAGCAGCGCATAGCCGGTTAATGGCGTCTTAGCCCCTCCACGCGTCAACATGCCGTGAGAGGCATCGGCGATCTTGCCTTCTCCGCTCTGTGCTGGCTTGATCGCGCGTCTTTTGATTGCCGGGAGGGAAAGCATGACGGCCGCTGACTATGAACTTCTCGATCCGCGTTTTTCGCGGCTGTTCAACGCCAATGAGCGGGTTGAGAAGCTGTTCACCGGGTGCCGGTGGGCGGAAGGCCCGGCCTGGTTCGCCGCCGGCCGCTACCTCGTCTGGTCCGACATCCCCAACAACCGCATGCTGCGCTACGACGAGACCGATGGCAGCGTCAGCGTCTTCCGCCAGCCGTCCGGCAATTCCAACGGCAACACCGTCGACCGGCAGGGCCGGCTGATCACCTGCGAGCATTCGGGCCGCCGCGTCAGCCGCACCGAGCATGACGGTTCGGTCACCGCCATCGCCGACAAATGGCGCGGCAAGCGGCTCAACTCGCCCAACGACGTCGTCGTCCGTTCCGACGGCTCGATCTGGTTCACCGATCCGGCCTACGGCATCGACAGCGATTATGAAGGCGACCACGCCGAGAGCGAGATCGGCGCCTGCAATGTCTACCGCGTCGACCCCGGCACGGGCGAGATCGACGCCGTCATCACCGACATGGTCAGGCCCAATGGGCTCGCCTTCTCGCTTGATGAAAGCCTGCTCTATGTCGCCGACACGGGCCGCACCCATGGCGCCAAGAACCCCGCGCATATCCGCGTCTTCAATGTCGGCAAGGCCGGCAAGAAGGTCTCGGGCGGCAAGGTCTTCGCCGACTGCACGGCCGGCCTGTTCGACGGCTTCCGGCTCGACGAGAGCGGGCGCATCTGGACGAGCGCCGCCGACGGCATCCATTGCTACGATCCGGACGGCACGCTGATCGGCAAGGTCAAAGTGCCGGAAGTCGTCGCCAATTGCGTCTTCGGCGGCGCCAAGCGCAACCGCCTCTACATCTGCGGCACCACCTCGCTCTATGTGGTCTGGCTGATGGTGAATGGGGCCAAGACCTATTGACCGGCAACGGCGTCAGCGGCCGCGGATGAAGCCTGCGAAACTCTGAACCGCGTCGCGCATCGCCTGCCGACTGGTCGGGTCAGCCAGGATTTCTTCCACCTCCGGCGGCTTCTTGCCGAGCAGCGCGATCTCCAGCGCGGTCTCTTCGTAAAGCGCGAAGGACATCGTGCGCATGATCTCGGCAAGGGCGGCGCGGGCAAAGAGCGAGCGCGGCGAGGCGTGCACCAGCAACGCCGGCTTGCCCACGGCGGCGTCGCGCGACACCAGCCAGTCGAGCGCGTTCTTCATGCCGCCCGGCACGCCATGGGCGTATTCGGGACAGGAGACGATGACGCCATCGGCGCGGGTGACGGCCTCGATCAGGTATCTTGCCTCACACGGCGTGCGCTCGCCCTCTTCATCCGGGTTGAAGATCGGCAAGCGGCCGAGCCCGTCATAGACGGTGACGCGGCAATCCGCGGGCACGTTGGCGGCAAGCGCCGCGACAAGGGCCGAATTGGTCGAGGCGGCGCGCAGGCTGCCGGATATGGCGAGGAGGTTCAGCAAGGGTGTGACGGGGCGGTTCGGACGAATCGTGCCCGGGAGCCTACCACATGGTCTGCCGGTAATCGTCGTCCAGTTCGCGGTCGATCTCGCCGGCGCTCTCTGTAAGCGCCAGCTGGTCGCGGATGATCTGGCCGAGCGTCGGCAGGCTCGCGCGGTCATACCAGGTCTCCGGCTCCCACAGCTCGGAGCGCATAAAGGCCTTGGCGCAGTGCATGTAAGCCGCCTTGACCGTCACCACGATGACGCTCAGCGGCTCCTTGCCGTCGACGGCCAGGCGGGCGCGCAGTCCGGCGTCGATGGTTATGTGGGCTTCGCCGTTGACGCGCAGCGTCTCGTTCATGCCGGGAATGAGGAAGAGCAGCCCTACCGACGGGTAACGAACGATGTTTTCCAGCGTGTCCAGCCGGTTGTTGCCTGGACGGTCAGGGATGGCGATGGTGGAACTGTCGAGGATGGCGGTGAAGCCGGGCTTGTCGCCCTTCGGGGTCACGTCGGCATTGCCGGCGCCGTCGGAGGAGCCGATCAGCACGAATGGGCTCTTGCCGATGAAGGAACGGCAGTGGCCATCGAGCGCCTTGAGTTCCTTGCGGATCGACCCGTCGGTCGGCCGCGGCGTCTTGTAGATCGTCCTCAGCTCATCGCGCGTGGTGAGGAATTCCATGCCGCCCCCTCCCCGGAACCTGCTCTATTTACTCGCCTGCTCTTCCTTGGCTTTTTCCTCCAGCGAGTGGCGCATGATCAGCGGCATCTGGCTGAAGGTGAAGAGAAGCGTGATCGGCATGATGCCCCAGACCTTGAAGGTAACCCAGGCATCGGTTGAAAAATTCCGCCACACGACTTCATTGACGAGGGCCAGGAAGAGGAAGAACAGGCCCCAGCGGAAGGTGAGCTTGCGCCAGCCTTCGGCATCGAGGCTGAAAGCCGAGTCGAAGACATAGCCAAGCAGCGACTTGCCGAAGAAAAGGCCGCCGAGCAGCACGCCGCCGAACAGCGTGTTGACGATGGTCGGCTTCATCTTGATGAAGACGTCGTCCTGCAGATAGAGCGTCAGCGCGCCGAAGATAAGGACGACGACGCCCGACACCAGCGGCATGATCGGCAAGGTGCGGGTGAGCAGCCACGAGGCGATCAGCGCCAACGCGGTGGCGGCCATGAACAGGCCGGTGGCGACGAAGATCGGGCCGCCGAGCTCGGCCAAGGCCGGAAATTTCTGCGCCAGCCATTCGCCGCGCGCATTGGCGAAGAAGAAGACCAGCAGCGGCCCGAGCTCGAGCACCAGCTTGAGCGGCGGGTTGATGCCCTCCTTCTTCTGTTTCTGCGGGTCGGACGGGTCGCGTTCGAGGATGTTCATGAAAGTCCTTGTTGTCCCGAAAGTCGGCGCTTTTGGGATCGTTCAAGCAACGCCGGCGATCGCTCTGGCGAATTCGCTGGCCGAGAAGGGTTCGAGGTCGTCGACCTGCTCGCCGACGCCGATAAAATAGACCGGCAATCTATGCTTGGCGGCGATCGCCACCAGAATACCGCCGCGCGCCGTGCCGTCCAGCTTGGTCATCACCAGGCCGTTGACGCCAGCGACGTTGCGGAAGATCTCGACTTGGCTGAGCGCATTCTGACCGGTGGTGGCGTCGACGGTCTGCAGCACGGTGTGCGGCGCCTCCGGATCGAGCTTGCCCAGCACGCGCACGATCTTTTCCAGCTCCGCCATCAGCTCGGTCTTGTTCTGCAGGCGGCCGGCCGTATCGATGATCAGCACGTCGGAGCCTGCCTCCTTCGCCTTCTCGAAGGCATCGTAGGCGAGGCCGGCGGCGTCGGCGCCAAGCTTGGTGGCGATGACCGGCGACTTCGTGCGTTCGCCCCAGATCTTCAGCTGCTCGATGGCGGCCGCGCGGAACGTGTCGCCGGCCGCCAGCATGACCGAAAGTCCGCCTTCGGTCAGCTTGGCCGCTAGCTTGCCGATGGTCGTGGTCTTGCCGGTGCCATTGACGCCGACGACCAGGATGACATGCGGCTTGTGGCTGAGATCGAGCTCGAGCGGCCTGGCGACCGGGGTCAGGACTTTTTCGACTTCCGCCGCCATCACGGCGCGGACCTCCGAGTCGGAAACGTCCTTGCCGTATCGGCTTGAGGCGAGAGAATCGGTGACGCGCAGCGCCGTCTCGACGCCAAGATCGGCGCGGATCAGCACGTCCTCCAGATCCTGCAGCGTGTCTTCGTCCAGCTTGCGCTTGGTGAAGACGCCGGCGATGTTGCCGGTGAGCTCGCGCGAGGAACGGGCAAGCCCGTCGCGCATGCGCTGGAACCAGGAGCGCCGCGGCGCCGGCTCCGGTGCCTTCTGCGGCTCGGCCTTCTGCTCGACCTTTTTGGCGACCGTCACCTTGCCGGCAGAGGGGGTCGGCGGCGGCGCGGGGACGGCTTCCGGCTCGGGCGCGATCTCGGCAAGGATCCGCCCCGGCTCGACCGGCGCAGCCTGGCGAATGGGAGGCAGGGCTTCCGCCGGCGGAGCCGGCTCTGGTGGCGGCAAATCCTCCGCAGGCTGACGCTGCGCCTCACCCTCATCCTCTCCCCGTGAAGAACGGGGAGAAGGGGGCGTCGGCGTTGGCGCTTCTTCCTTCTCCCCGGCACTATACGGGGAGAAGGTGCCGGCAGGCGGATGAGGCGCGGCGCCGACCTCTAAAGATGGCTCGATAGAAGGTGCCTCGCCCGGTGGAACTTCGATCGGCGCTGGCGCCTCGGCCGGGACTTCGCTGGGCGTCGTCGGCACTTCGACGGGCCCCGGCACCGGCTGCGGCTCCGGACGCGAAGGCTCGATCTCCGGCTCGGCCGGCGCGGGTGCAGGCACCTCCTGCGGTGCCGGCGCGGGCACCGGCTCAGGTGCAGGTTCGGGCGGAGCGGGCACTTCCACCGGTGCCGGTGGCTGCGGCTGCTCCGGGGCGGGCCGCGGCTCTTCTTCCGGCTGGGGCTGCGGCAGCGGCTCCGGCTCGGATGGAACGACCGGCTCCGGTGCCGGCGGGATGACGGGTTCCGGCGCCGGCGGAATGTCCGGTGCGGGTTCGGGCTTCGGCTCCTCAGGAACCGGTTGGGGCGCAGGTCCTGCCTCCCCCTCGATGGGGGAGGTCCCGAGCGCAGCTCGAGGGTGATTGGCGCCGGCGTCGGCGCTGCGGGACGCAGGCTCCTGCTCGGTTTCCGGTTTCAGCGCCTCGAGCGCGTCCCATTTGATCGGCGGCAGGGGCGCGGTCTCGTCGACGCGCTCCTCGACGACTTCCTTCTTGCCGAACGAAAATATCTTCTTGAAGAAACCAGCCATACGTCTTGCAGTCTCAGGCGGCTTGCGCGGCGAGCGGCGCCGCGATCAGCCGGGCGCCGTCATGGCCGGTGACAACCGCCTCGACGATCTCACCCGGCTGTCCAACGCCAATCGCGGCAAGCGTGAAACCTTCGGTGCGGCCGAGCCCGTCGCGCTCGATCAGGATCGACTGCCGCGTGCCTGCAAGGGCGGCCAGATGGCGGCGATAGGCGGCCTCGCCGACGGCGCGCAGCCTTGCGGCGCGCTCTTTCACCACCTCGCGGCGCAGCTGCGGCATGCGCGCGGCGGGCGTGCCCTCGCGCGGGCTGAACGGGAAGACGTGGAGGTGCGTCAGGCCGCATTCCTCGACGATTTTCTCCGAGTTTATGAACATCGCCTCGGTCTCGGTCGGGAAGCCGGCGATGATGTCGGCGCCGAAGACGATGCCGGGACGGAGCTTGCGCACGTCCTCGCAGAAGCGGATCGACTGATCGCGCAAATGCCGGCGCTTCATGCGCTTCAGGATCATGTCGTCGCCCGATTGCAGCGACAGATGCAAATGCGGCATCAGCCGCGGCTCGGTGGCAATCGCGTCGAGCAGCTCGTCGTCGGCTTCTATGGAATCGATCGACGACAGCCTCAGCCGCTTCACCTCGGGCACCTGTCGCAGGATCGTCTTCACCAGCTTCCCAAGTTTCGGGCTGCCCGGCAGGTCGGCGCCGAAGCTGGTCATGTCGACGCCGGTGAGCACGATCTCGGCATAGCCATTGGCTGCGAGACGCTTGACCTGCTCGACCACGGCGCCCATCGGCACCGAGCGCGAATTGCCGCGGCCGTAAGGAATGATGCAGAAGGTGCAGCGATGGTCGCAGCCATTCTGCACCTGCACGAAGGCGCGCGCCCGGCCCTCAATGGCGTCGACCATGTGGCTCGCCGTCTCGCGCACCGAGAAGATATCGTTGACGCGCGCCTTCTCGGTATCGTTGACGCCGAAGTCCGGCAGCGCGCGGTAGGAGTTCGCCTTGAGCTTCTCCTCATTGCCGAGCACCAGGTCTACCTCGTCCATGGAGACGAAGTTCTGCGGCTCGGTCTGCGCGGCGCAGCCGGTGACGATGATGCGCGCTTCAGGGTTCTCGCGACGGGCCTTGCGGATCGCCTGCTTGGCCTGGCGCACGGCTTCGGCGGTGACGGCGCAGGTGTTGAAGATGACGGCGCCGCCTTCCAGCGCGCCGAGGCCGGCGCTTTCGGCCTCGCGGCGCATCACCTCCGATTCATAGGTGTTGAGGCGGCAGCCGAACGTGACGACGTCGATACCGTTGCCGATAGGCCCTTCGGGCGCCGGGCCCTTTTGAAGAGCGGACATCAGGCGGCGCTTTCGGTGTCGCGGGCCCAGGCGCCGGTCGAAGGGTCGAAGCTGCCGGAAAACTCCCATTCGGCGGCGCCGGTCAAAATGACGTGATCGTCGCCGCGCCACTCGACATTGAGCTCGCCGCCGCCGGGCGTGATCAGCGACACGCTGCGGCCGGTGCGCTTGGTGCGGGCGGCAGCCACCACGGCGGCGCAGGCCGCGGAGCCGCAGGCCTTGGTGAGACCCGCGCCGCGCTCCCAGGTGCGGATGATCATCGTCTCGGGCGAGGTGACCTGAGCGATGGTGATGTTGGCGCGCTCGGGAAAGATCGGATGGTTCTCGAGCAGCGGACCGAATCGGTCGAGCTCGTAGGACCAGACGTCGCGGTCGACCCAGAAGATCGCGTGCGGATTGCCCATCGAGACGACCGAAGGCGAATGCAGCACCGGCGCATCGATCGGGCCGATCTGCAGTTCGATCATGCGAGTGTCGCGGAACTCCTCGGCAAGCGGGATTTCCTGCCAGCCGAAACGCGGCTTGCCCATATCGACCGAGATCGAGCCGTCGGCATGTTCCTGAGTATTGAGAATGCCGGCGCGGGTTTCGAAGGTGAAGGTCTTTTGGCCGGTCTCGGCCGCAAGCGCCTGCACGACGCAGCGCATGCCATTGCCGCAGGCCTGCGCACCGGTGCCGTCCGAATTCAATATGTCGACATAGTAAGCGGTGCCGGTCGTGCGCGCATCATGGATCGCCATGATCTGATCGAACTTGGTCGCCGCGTCGGCATTGAGGGCAATCGCCGCGGCTGCGGTCACCTTGTCGGCACGGCCGCGCATATCGGCGACGATGATCTCGTTGCCGATGCCGTTCATCTTGGCGAATGGGGCAGTGCCTGCCATCTAACCGGTCGTTCCAATTCCGTTTGGCGCTATATGGCGGAAACGGGCGGGAATTACCAGTGCAACGCTACGCCCGGCCAGGACGCGGCTCTGGCCTGCCGCGGCGAATATGCGAGCTAAGTCACGGCGAAGACGCCGAGCACGATCAGCAGGAAGATGATCAGCACAATACCGATCAGGATGCGGGCACCTGTAGCGGCGGCGCCGGCGAGCGCGGGCATGCCAAGCAGGCTTGCCGCAGCGGCAACGATAAGAAGGATGATGATCCACTTGATCATGGAAGGCTCCGAGGCGGATTTGCGTTGTGCAACCAACGCGTTTGCCCGGGCTGGGTTCCTTAGCCAGGCGGCGGCACATCCCATGCTTCGCCCGGGCGCATGGCGCGAAAACGCTCCGGCGAAATGCCTTCGGCCGCCAATGCCTCGGCGAGCTTTTGCGCAGGCTCCTCGATCGGTTCGTCGGTGAGCTGAAAGGTGCCCCAGTGGCAGCCGGCAGCATGGACGGCGCCGCACAGCCTCATGCCCTGGACGGCTTCCGCCGGATTCTGGTGCTGCGGGGCCATGAACCAGCGCGGCTCATAGGCGCCGATCGGCAGGATGGCCAGCCGAAACCCGCCATGCCTTTCCGCCATTCGGCGGTAGTTGGTGCCGCCGTGGAAGCCCGTGTCGCCGGCGAAATAGACCTTGCCGCCCGCCGTATCGATGACGAAGCCCGCCCAAAGCGCCATGCGGCGGTCGCGTCCGCCGCGCGCCGACCAGTGATGCACCGGCTCGATGTGGATGATGCCGTCGCTGGCGACTTCGACGCTGTCGCCCCAATCATGTGCCGACACTCGCATGCCGGGCACGGCAGTGCCGATGATCGCATCGTTGCCGAGCGGCGTGATCACCATCGGGTCGTGGCTTTGCTTCAGCCGCTTGAGGGTCGCGAGGTCGAGATGGTCGTAGTGGTTGTGACTGAGCAGCACCAGGTCGATCGGCGGCAAGTCGGAAAAGGCGATGCCCGGCGCGTTGACCCGCTTCGGTCCGGCGAAGCCGAAAGGCGAGGCACGCTCGGACCAAACCGGGTCGGTCAGGATATTCAGGCCGGCTGTCTGGATGAGCAGCGAGGCGTGACCCACCATGGTGAGCCGAAGCGCGGCGCCGTCGATCCGTTGTTCGGGCTTCGCCTGGGGATATGGGCTCGGCCAGGCCGCCGGCCATTTCGAGCGCCCACCGCTCAATTGCCATTTCAGCAAATCGGTGAAGCGCGCCGGCGGCCTGCCGTCGGGATTGAAAAAGAGGCTGCCGTCGAAATGATCGCTGAGTGGGCCGCTATAGTAGCGATTGGCTGCTCTTGTTCTTGCGGCCATCGTTTCTCCGCCCGCTCCCTGTCGCTTGTCCTGAAATAAGGACGCCGCCGCCTGGCGCAAGCATTTTGCTGGGGAATGCCAAGGGCCAACGGTCTGCTTCGACTAGGATCGACGATGTGGAGGAACAACACCGTGGCGAAGAAGCGGACCGGGACACCGTGGATGAAGGCCGAGGATTTCGGCCGCTCGCTGCCGCATGGGCTGGGCGTCAACTTGCTTGTCACCGACATGGCGGCGATGGAGGCTTTCTGCCGCGATGTGCTAGGCGCGCGCATCATCTATGCCGACGAGGATTTCGCGGCCATCGAGCTGCTGGGCTCGATCTTCATGCTGCATGCCGACCATTCCTATCTCGACAATCCGATGACCGGCGTCTTTGCCGGAGCCGAAACGCGTGGCGCCGGCATCGAGCTGCGCCTCTATGGCGCCGATCCGGATGCGGTCGAAAAAAAGGCGGCAGCACTCGGCCACATCGTGTTGGCCGGTTCGATCGACAAGCCGCATGGCTTGCGCGAATGCTATATCGTTGGTCCGGACGGGTATCTGTTCGTGCCCAGCGCGCCGCTGCAAGCCTGAAATTTCAAGACGTTACGGTCCAATTTCTCGACTGGCGCCCCGGTAAGGAAGGCCGTCGCGACAAATTTGCAACACCAGCTCCGAAAACCCTATTTTAACCATATCGGGTTGAAATTCTGCCACCTTCGCCATCTTGGTGAAGCGAGTGTTTACGCGGACGGCGCCCCCCACCGGATCCGACGGAGGTTGGAATGACTTTTTCGAAGACTGGCCTTTTGGCCGTATCGCTGGCCGCGCTCGTTGCGAGCGGCTGCTCGACCTCGCGCTTCTCATCGATGGACGATCAGCAGCCGGCGCCGCTCACGCCGGCGCCCTCCGGCACGGTGACGCAGAACCAGCTGCCGCCACCGGCTGCTCCGGGCACCACCGACCCGTCGCAATTCCCGACGGCGCCGAAGAACAGTCAGATGGCTTCTCTGCCGCCGGACGGTTCGGCGCCCACGGGCGCCGCGGACCTGACCGCGGCCAGCGTCGCCGGCGTCTGGAATGTCAGTGTCTCCGGCCAGAGCTGCAAAGTGGCGACGCCGCAGACCAAGTTCGGCGCCGGCTACCGCGCCGGTCCGCTGCATTGCCCGGCTCCGATCGACGGCATCAAGTCGTGGAATGTCGCCGGCAAGCAGCTGACGCTCTACGACGAAAACGGCGGCACGCTGGCCAGGCTCTATTCGTCCGGCGGCGAAAAGTTCGACGGGCAGACTTCCAACGGCCAGCCGATCTCGCTTACAAGGTAGGGCGGACCCTTCCCTATTGTTTCACGCAGTTTCGGACGGCAAGCCGCTTTCCGAATTGCCCGAGAACGACGTGACCTATGCACCTGCGTGACGGCCTTCAGACGCATGCGACCGTCAGGCAGCGCTACGACCATCTGGTGGAAACCGGCGTGGTCGAACGCGATCCGGCGCAGGAGCGCGTCGTCGCCGCGCTCGACCGGCTGACCGACGAGATCTCCGCGAAAAGGCTGGCGCACAAATCGAGCGCGCTGGGCTGGCTGTTCGCGCGCAGCAGCAAGCCGCGCGAGGCCGTCAAGGGCCTTTACATCCATGGCGGCGTCGGGCGCGGCAAGACGATGCTGATGGACATGTTCTTCGATCTCCTGCCGGTCAGGCGAAAGCGCCGCGTCCATTTCAACGATTTCATGGCCGACGTGCAGGACCGCATCCAAAAACACCGGGCGGCGCGCAAGAACGGCGACGTCAAGGAAGACGATCCGATCCCGCCGGTGGCAGGGGCGCTGGCCGAGGAGGCCTGGGTGCTGTGCTTCGACGAGTTTTCGGTCACCGACATTGCCGATGCCATGATCCTGTCGCGCCTGTTCTCGGCGCTGTTTTCCAAAGGCGTCGTGCTGGTCGCCACCTCCAACGTCGAGCCCCATGACCTTTATCGAGACGGCCTCAACCGGCAGCTTTTCCTGCCCTTCATCGGCCTGCTCGAACGGAATGCGCATGTGCTGACGCTGGATGCCGAAAAGGACTACCGGCAGGAAAAGCTCAACCGCCTGCCGATCTATGTCACGCCGGCCGACGCCGCGGCCGACCGCGCGCTCGACGACGCTTGGAAGACGATGACACATGGCAGGCCGACCGAGGCGATGACGCTGACGCTGAAAGGGCGTCAGCTCGTGGTGCCGCGCGCTGCCGGCGATGCCGCCCGTTTCTCCTTCGCCGATCTCTGCGAAAAGCCGCTCGGCGCGCGCGACTATCTGGCGATCGCCGACCGCTTCTCGACCGTCTTCATCGACCATGTGCCGGTGCTCGGCGAAGGCAAGCGCAACGAAGCCAAGCGTTTTATTCTGCTCATCGACACGCTTTACGACCACCACATGCGGCTGGTGATGAGCGCCGCGGCGCCCCCCGAGGGGCTCTACACCGCCAGGCGCGGCACGGAAGTCTTCGAATTCGAGCGCACTGCCTCGCGGCTGATCGAAATGCAGAGCCGCGACTGGCTGGAAGGCTGGGCGGAAAGGCGGCAAGTCGGGGCGGAGCCCGCGGAGGCGCGGCAGGCGTGAGCGTAGCCGCCTGGAGTCGTCATCCTTAGACAGAGCGACGCGAAGCGATAAGCGCTTCGTCGCTTGAATGCGCACCTCCCAAACCGCTCGGCCGCCCCACTTGCCTCTATCCGCCCGTCCTAAAATCACAACGGCGTCATCGCCGGGATGAAGGCCTTCTGATTTCATCGTTTATTGTATAAATTCTGTTCAGTTAACTCGAAAATTTTGACGTTTACGTAATTCCCAATGCATCTAACCGATTGAAAACACTAGGTGCAAAATAACCGTTTGAATTTTCTCCATGCTGGAGCTATTGGGTTCGGCGAAATCCCGCGGTTTCCCGCATTCCTTCCGGCCCCGGCCCCCGTCACGGCACCGTCACAGACAAAGGGAAAACATCCTGACATGGCACGCAACAAGATAGCGCTCATCGGCTCGGGCATGATCGGCGGCACGCTCGCCCATATGATCGGCCTGAAGGATCTCGGCGACGTGGTGCTGTTCGACATCGCCGAGGGCATTCCGCAGGGCAAGGGTCTCGACATCGCCCAGTCCTCGCCGGTCGACGGATTCGACTCCAGACTGACAGGCGTCAACGACTATGCCGGCATCGAGGGCGCGGATGTCTGCATCGTCACCGCCGGCGTGCCGCGCAAGCCCGGCATGAGCCGCGACGATCTTCTCGGCATCAATCTCAAGGTCATGGAACAGGTCGGCGCGGGTCTCAAGAAATACGCGCCGAAGGCGTTCGTCATCTGCATCACCAACCCGCTCGATGCAATGGTCTGGGCGCTGCAGAAGTTTTCGGGCCTGCCGACCAGCCATGTCATCGGCATGGCCGGCGTGCTGGACAGCGCCCGCTTCCGCTACTTCCTGGCGGAAGAGTTCAAGGTCTCGGTCGAGGACGTCACCGCCTTCGTGCTCGGCGGCCATGGCGACTCGATGGTGCCGATGATCCGCTATTCGACCGTGTCGGGCATCCCGCTGCCCGACCTCGTCAAGATGGGCTGGACCTCCAAGGAGAAGCTCGACCAGATCGTGCAGCGCACCCGCGACGGCGGCGCCGAGATCGTCGGCCTCTTGAAGACCGGCTCAGCCTATTACGCGCCGGCGGCCTCGGCCATCGCCATGGCGGAATCGTACCTGAAAGACAAGAAGCGCGTGCTGCCCTGCGCGGCGCACCTGTCCGGCCAGTACGGCGTCAAGGGGACCTATGTCGGCGTCCCGGTGGTGATCGGCGCCGGCGGTGTCGAGCGCGTCATCGAGATCGACCTCTCCAAGGCCGAGCAGAAGATGTTCGACAATTCGGTGGCGGCCGTGCAGGGCCTCACCGAGGCCTGCACCAAGATCGCCCCGCATCTCGCCGGCAAGTAATCGTCCCTCTCCGGAGACCAAGCGCATGAACATCCATGAATATCAGGCCAAGGCGCTGCTGAAGTCGTTCGGCGCGCCCGTCGCAAGCGGCGTTCCGGTGTTCAAGGCAAGCGAGGCGGAAGCCGCCGCCAAGACGCTGCCCGGCCCGCTCTATGTGGTGAAGAGCCAGATCCATGCCGGCGGCCGCGGCAAGGGCAAGTTCAAGGAACTGCCTGCCGACGCCAAGGGCGGCGTTCGGCTGGCGAAGTCGGCGGCGGAAGTGGTCGCCAACGCCAATGAGATGCTCGGTCATACGCTGGTCACCAAGCAGACCGGACCCGCCGGCAAGCAGGTCAACCGCCTCTATATCGAGGACGGCGCCGATATCGACCGTGAGCTCTATCTGTCGATCCTGGTCGACCGTTCCGTCGGGCGCATCGCCTTCGTCGTCTCGACCGAGGGCGGCATGGATATCGAGGCGGTCGCGCATGACACGCCGGAGAAGATCCTCACCGTCGCCATCGATCCGGAAAAGGGCGTGACGGCCGATGATGTGAAGAAGCTCAACGCCGCGCTGAAGCTCGACGGCGATGCGGCGCAAGACGGCGGCACGCTGTTCCCGCTGCTCTACAGGGCCTTCGTCGAGAAGGACATGAGCCTGCTCGAGGTCAATCCGCTGATCGTCATGAAGAACGGCCGGCTGCGCGTGCTGGACGCCAAGGTGTCGTTCGACAACAACGCTCTCTTCCGCCATCCCGACGTGATGGAGCTGCGCGACACCACCGAAGAGGACGAGAAGGAGATCGAGGCGTCGAAATACGACCTCGCCTATGTCGCGCTCGACGGCAATATCGGCTGCATGGTCAACGGCGCCGGCCTCGCCATGGCGACGATGGACATCATCAAGCTCTACGGCGCCGAGCCGGCCAACTTCCTCGATGTCGGCGGCGGTGCCTCGAAGGAGAAGGTGACGGCGGCCTTCAAGATCATCACCAAGGATCCGGCGGTCGAAGGCATCCTGATCAACATCTTCGGCGGCATCATGAAGTGCGATGTCATCGCCGAGGGCGTGATCGCCGCGGTCAAGGAAGTCGGGCTGAAGGTGCCGCTGGTCGTGCGGCTGGAAGGCACCAATGCCGAGCTCGGCAAGAAGATCATCAACGAAAGCGGCTTGAACGTCGTCTCGGCAGACGATCTCGACGACGCGGCCAAGAAGATCGTCAAGGCGGTGAAGGGCTAAAACGGATGCCTCCGCGCAAGATAAATCTGGTCGAGGCGGCGGATGCGAAGATCGCCAAGGTCTTCGATCCGCACATCGCCGGCGACGTCAACGACAGTCAGGCGAAGGTCGCCAAGTTCGGCGAGGTCTTCGACTGGCATGCGCATGATCACGAGGACGAAGCCTTCCTCGTGCTGCGCGGCAAGATCGCCATCGATTTCCGCGATGGACCGGTCGAGCTCGGCGAAGGCGATTTCATCGTCGTGCCGCGCGGCGTCGAGCATCGGCCGCGTTCGCTGACGGTCGAGCCGGTGGTGCTTATGTTCGAGCCGGCAACGACTCTGAACACCGGCAATGCCCAAAGCGACCTCACCGTCGCCGATCTGAAGCGGCTCTGAACCAATGAACGCGACGCCTTTCTCATCGCTTTCGGCCGGTCACCAGCGCCTGCAGGCGCTGGTCGGCGCGTGGCGTGGCGAGGAAGATGTCGCGGCGACGCAATGGACCGATGCCGGCGCCGCGACTTCGGAAGTGCTTGCGGACGCGCAGTTCGGCGGCCAGTTCGTGGTCCAGCGCTACCACCAGCGCCGCGACGGCACGATCTCGTTCGGCGCGCACAATGTGTTCGGCTTCGACCAGCCGAACGACGTCGTCACCATGCATCAGTTCGACTCGATGGGCTTTGTGCCGGCCTCACCGGCTACGGGCACATGGAACGGCAACGAGCTTGTGCTGGAACGGTCGTCGCCGCGCGGCTCGGCTCGCGTGACTTACAGCTTTGACGGCACTGATACTTACCGCATGCGATTGCACTTCAAGCCCGCCGGCAGCGACGCCTGGCAAGACATGGTGAGCGGCCTCTACCGGCGCGTTTCGCCTTCCTCGATCAACGGTTTTTAGAAAAGGGCCGCGATGTCCATTCTCGTCGACAAGAATACCAAGGTGCTGGTGCAGGGCCTGACCGGCAAGACCGGCACCTTCCATACCGAGCAGGCGCTGGCCTATCACGGCACCAAGATGGTTGGCGGCGTCCATCCCAAGAAGGGCGGCGAGACCTGGACCGGCGCGAAGGGCGAGACCCTGCCGATCTTCGCCACCGTCGCCGAGGGCAAGGACAAGACCGGCGCCAACGCCTCCGTCATCTATGTGCCGCCGGCAGGCGCGGGCGATGCGATCATCGAGGCGATCGAGGCCGAGATCCCGCTGATCGTTTGCATCACCGAAGGCATCCCGGTTATGGACATGGTCAAGGTCAAGGCGCGGCTCGACCGTTCCTCCTCGCGGCTCATCGGCCCGAACTGCCCGGGCGTGTTGACCCCCAACGAATGCAAGATCGGCATCATGCCCGGCAACATCTTCCGCAAGGGCTCGGTCGGCGTTGTCTCCCGCTCGGGAACGCTTACCTATGAAGCGGTCTTCCAGACCAGCAATGTCGGCCTCGGCCAGACCACTGCTGTCGGCATCGGCGGCGACCCGGTCAAGGGCACCGAGTTCATCGACGTGCTCGAGATGTTCCTCGCCGACGACGAGACCAAGTCGATCATCATGATCGGCGAGATCGGCGGCTCGGCCGAGGAGGACGCCGCGCAGTTCTTGAAGGACGAGGCAAAGCGCGGCCGCAAGAAACCGATGGCGGGCTTCATCGCCGGGCGCACGGCGCCCGCTGGCCGCACCATGGGCCATGCGGGCGCGGTGATCTCCGGCGGCAAGGGCGGCGCGGAAGACAAGATCGCGGCGATGGAATCGGCCGGTATCAAGGTTTCGCCGTCACCGGCGCGGCTCGGCACGACGCTGGTCGAGGCGATCAAGGGTTAAGGGAGTAGGGGAGTAAGGGAATAGGGCAGCAGGGAAGATCAGTGGCAAAAAGGCCCTACTCCCCTACTGCCTTACTCCCCTACTCCCTTCCATAAAAGGAGACGGAGCCAGGCTCCGCAGACGAAAATGGCAAGACAAGATCAGGCCAACGACCAATTCTCGCTCACCTCGTTCCTTTATGGCGGCAATGCCGACTATATCGACGCGCTCTATGTCGCCTATGAGGACAACCCCGGCTCCGTCGATCCGGAATGGCAGGACTTCTTCGCCGCGCTGAAGGACGATGCGGGCGACGTGCGCAAGAACGCCAAGGGCGCTTCCTGGGCGAAGCCTTCCTGGCCGATGCAGGCCAATGGCGAGCTGGTTTCGGCGCTCGACGGCAATTGGGGCCTGGTCGAAAAGCACATCGAAAAGAAGGTGAAGGAAAAGGCGGTCGTCAACGGCGCGGCCCTTTCCGATGCGGACGTTCACCAGGCGACGCGCGATTCCGTGCGTGCCATCATGATGATCCGCGCCTTTCGCATGCGCGGCCACCTGCACGCCAATCTCGACCCGCTGGGCATCGCCAAGCCGCTTGAGGACTATAACGAGCTGTCGCCGGAGAATTACGGCTTCACCGAAGCCGACTACGACCGGCCGATCTTCCTCGACAATGTGCTGGGGCTCGAGTTCGGCACCATCCGGCAGATGCTGGATATCCTCACCCGCACCTATTGCTCGACGCTTGGCGTCGAGTTCATGCACATCTCCGACCCCGAGGAAAAGGCCTGGATCCAGGCGCGCATTGAGGGCGCCGACAAGGAGATCACCTTCACCGCCACCGGCAAGAAGGCGATCCTGTCGAAGCTGGTCGAGGCCGAAGGCTTCGAGCAATTTATCGACGTCAAGTACAAGGGCACCAAGCGCTTCGGCCTCGACGGCGGCGAGTCGCTGATCCCCGCGCTGGAGCAGATCATCAAGCGCGGCGGCCAGCTCGGCCTGAAGGAGGCCGTGCTCGGCATGGCCCATCGCGGCCGTCTCAACGTGCTTTCGCAGGTCATGGCCAAGCCACACCGCGCCATCTTCCACGAGTTCAAGGGCGGCTCGGCCGCTCCCGACGACGTCGAGGGCTCGGGCGACGTGAAGTACCATCTCGGCGCCTCTTCGGACCGCGAGTTCGACGGCAACAAGGTGCACCTGTCGCTGACAGCCAACCCCTCGCACCTGGAAATCGTCGACCCGGTGGTGATGGGCAAGGCGCGCGCCAAGCAGGACCAGCTCGCCGGCCGCGAGCGCGGCGAGATCGTGCCGCTGTCCGAGCGCGCCAAGGTGATGCCGCTGCTGCTGCATGGCGACGCGGCGTTCGCCGGCCAGGGCGTCATCGCGGAGATGTTCGGGCTCTCCGGCCTGCGCGGCCACCGCGTCGCCGGCACGCTGCACTTCATCATCAACAACCAGATCGGCTTCACCACCAATCCGCGCTTCTCGCGTTCCTCGCCCTATCCGTCGGATGTGGCGAAGATGATCGAGGCGCCGATCTTCCACGTCAACGGCGACGATCCGGAAGCGGTGGTGCATGCCGCGAAGGTGGCGACGGAATTCCGCATGAAGTTCCACAAGCCGGTGGTGGTGGACATGTTCTGCTACCGCCGCTTCGGCCACAATGAAGGCGACGAGCCGTCCTTCACGCAGCCGATCATGTACCGCAACATCCGCAGCCATAAGACGGTGGTGCAGGTCTATGCCGACCGGCTGATCGCCGAGGGTCACATCACCCAAGCCGAGGTCGACAAGATGCGGGCCGACTGGCGCGCGCATCTGGAACAGGAGTGGGAAGTCGGCCAGTCCTACAAGCCGAACAAGGCCGACTGGCTGGACGGCGCCTGGTCCGGCCTGCGCACCGCCGACAACCAGGACGAACAGCGGCGCGGCAAGACCGCGGTGCCGGTCCGCACGCTAAAGGAAATCGGCAAGAAGCTGACCGAGGTGCCGAAGGATTTCGAGGCGCACAAGACGATCCTGCGCTTCCTCGAGAACCGCCGCCAGGCGATCGAATCCGGCGACGGCATCGACTGGTCGACCGCCGAGGCGCTGGCCTTCGGCGCCATCCTGCTCGACGGCAATCCGATCCGGCTCTCCGGCCAGGATTCGGAGCGCGGCACCTTCTCGCAGCGCCATTCCGTGCTCTACGACCAGCGTGACGAGACGCGCTACATTCCACTCAACAATCTATCTGCGGCGCAGGCCGGCTACGAAGTCATCAACTCGATGCTCTCGGAAGAGGCGGTGCTCGGCTTCGAATATGGCTACAGCCTCGCCGAGCCCAAGGCGTTGACGCTTTGGGAAGCGCAGTTCGGCGATTTCGCCAACGGCGCCCAGGTGGTGTTCGACCAATTCATCTCGTCCGGCGAGCGCAAGTGGCTGAGAATGTCGGGCCTCGTCTGCCTCCTGCCGCACGGCTATGAAGGCCAGGGGCCGGAGCATTCCTCGGCCCGTCTCGAACGCTTCCTGCAGCTCTGCGCCGAGGACAACATGCAGGTGGCGAACGTCACGACGCCGGCTAACTATTTCCACATCCTGCGCCGGCAGTTGAAGCGCGACTTCCGCAAGCCGCTGATCCTGATGACACCGAAGTCGCTGCTGCGCCACAAGCGGGCGGTCTCGACGCTGTCGGAGATGGCGGGCGAAAGCTCGTTCCACCGGCTGTTGTGGGACGATGCGCAGCTCTTGGCCGACCAGCCGATCAAGCTGGTGAAGGATTCCAAGATCCGCCGCGTCGTGCTCTGCTCCGGCAAGGTCTATTACGACCTCTATGAGGAGCGCGAGAAGCGCGGCATCACCGACATCTACCTGCTGCGCGTCGAGCAGCTCTACCCGTTCCCGGCCAAGGCGCTGATCACCGAGCTGTCGCGTTTCCGCAACGCCGAGATGGTGTGGTGCCAGGAGGAGCCCAAGAATATGGGCGCCTGGTCGTTCATCGATCCTTATCTCGAATGGGTGCTGGCGCATATCGACGCCAAGCATCAGCGGGTGCGCTATACCGGCCGGCCGGCCTCGGCCTCGCCGGCCACCGGGCTGATGTCGAAGCATCTCAGCCAGCTTTCCGCCCTGCTCGACGACGCGCTGGGCGAATAAGCAGACCCGGAACAAACTGACCTCAAGAAGACAAGAGAACGGACAGGCACAATGGCTACCGAAATCCGCGTCCCCACTCTCGGCGAATCCGTCACCGAGGCGACCGTCGGCAAGTGGTTCAAGAAGGTCGGCGACGCGATCGCCGCCGACGAACCGCTGGTCGAGCTCGAAACCGACAAGGTGACGGTGGAGGTGCCCGCCGCGGGCGCCGGGACGCTCTCCGAGATCACCGTCAAGGAAGGCGAGACGGTCAATGTCGGGGCGCTGCTCGGCTCGATTTCGGCCGGCGGCGCAGCCGCCGCTCCCGCCACCAAGCCGCAGGCGGTGGCGCAGGCCTCAAGTCCGGACGCCGCATCCACGACCAAGCAGGCCGCCGCCGAAACCGCCAAGATGGCCGGCGACGCCGGCCCGGTCGAGCCGCGCACCATGCCGCCGGCGCCGGCCGCGGCCAAACTGATCGCCGAGCACAATCTCTCGGTCGAGCAACTGACGGGCTCCGGCAAGCGCGGCCAGGTGCTGAAGGGCGACGTGCTCGATGCCATCGCCAAGGGCGCGCCATCGCAGCCGGCCGAGACGCCGAAAGCGGCTCCTGCTCCTGCTCCCGCACCGGTCGCGGCCCGCGCGCCGTCGACGGCCGACGATGCTTCGCGCGAGGAGCGCGTGCGCATGACCAAGCTGCGCCAGACCATCGCGCGCCGGCTCAAGGAGGCGCAGTCGACGGCCGCCATGCTCACCACCTTCAACGAGGTCGACATGAGCGCGGTGATGGCGCTGAGGGCCAAGTACAAGGACGTGTTCGAAAAGAAGCATGGCGTGAAGCTCGGCTTCATGGGCTTCTTCACCAAGGCCGTCACGCATGCGCTTAAGGAGATCCCGGCGGTCAACGCCGAGATCGACGGCGCCGACATCATCTATAAGAACTTTGCCCATGTCGGCGTCGCCGTCGGCACCGACAAGGGCCTGGTGGTCCCGGTCGTGCGCGATGCCGACCAGATGTCCATCGCCGAGATCGAGAAGGAGATCGGCCGGCTGGGCCTCGCCGCGCGCGACGGCAAGCTTTCGGTTGCCGACATGCAGGGCGGCACCTTTACGATCTCCAACGGCGGCGTCTACGGATCGCTGATGTCGACGCCGATCCTGAATGCGCCGCAGTCCGGTATCCTCGGCATGCACAAGATCCAGGAGCGGCCGGTGGTGGTCGGCGGCCAGATCGTCATCCGGCCGATGATGTATCTGGCGCTGAGCTACGACCACCGCATCGTCGACGGCAAGGAAGCGGTGACCTTCCTGGTGCGCGTCAAGGAAAGCCTGGAGGATCCCGAGCGGCTGGTGCTCGATCTCTGAGGTGGAGCATGAAGGCTCGCGGGCGGGGCGGCGAGTGAAGGCCCGTTGGCTCAGCACCGCGAGGCCGGTCGCGCTTGCCGCCGGTGCGGCTCTCGTAGCAGCCGATGCCCAGGCCGCCTGCCCGATCCAGCTCGCCGTCTATGGCGAGGCGAAAAGCGGGGCCGAGATCGATTTCAGCCCGACGGCTACCTCGGCGACGATCGCCAACACATTCCGCATGATACTCGACAACAATACCGTGCTCGATGGCATCGCCATGTGGACCGAGGGCTCCGCCGGGCGGCCGCATGGCTCGCTGATGTACAAATGCCCGACCGGCGACGTCACCGGCGAGGAGCTCGCCGCCTGCACGGTCTGGGAAGGCGTGATCTATAGCGCCGATGAGAAGGGCGTCGTGGGTCTGCTGCCGTCCGAGGGCGCGGATGCGCCGAAGAGCCTGATCTTTCCCGATCTCGGACCGTCCCTCGAAATGTCAGCCGCTTACGGTCCGGCGGGCTTCTCAAAAGTACCGTGGGACGTCTTTGCCCTGAAAGGCTGCCAGGAATGAATGCCGACAAGAAGACGCTGCTGGTCACCGGCGGGAGCCGCGGCATCGGCGCCGCGATCTGCCGGCAGGCCAGTCGGGCCGGCTATGGGGTGGCGATCAACTATGTCTCCAACCGGGCCGCCGCCGATGCGCTCGCCGCCGAGCTCGAACCCGCGGGCGGCGAGGCCTTCGCGGTCAGGGGCGATGTCGGCAACGAGGCCGATGTCATCGCGATGTTCGAAGCGGTGGATCGGGCCTTCGGCCGGCTCGACGCCTTCGTCAACAATGCCGGCATCGTCGACGTCAAGGCGCGTGTCGACGAGATGAGCGCCGAGCGGGTCGAGCGCATGATGCGCATCAACGTCGTCGGCTCCTTCCTCTGCGCCCGCGAGGCTGTCAAGCGCATGTCGACCCGTCACGGCGGCAAGGGCGGCGCCATCGTCAATCTGTCCTCGGCGGCGGCACGACTGGGCTCGCCCGGCGAATATATCGACTACGCCGCTTCCAAGGGCGCGATCGACACGCTGACCGTTGGTCTGGCGCGCGAGGTGGCGCTGGAAGGCATCCGCGTCAATGCCGTCAGCCCAGGCATCACCGAAACCGACATCCATGCCTCCGGCGGCCAGCCCGAGCGCGTGGCGCGGATGCAGGATCTGCTGCCGATGAAGCGCGCGGGCACGGCCGACGAGGTCGCGAGCGCGGTTCTCTACCTTTTGTCGGACGCGGCCTCCTATATAACGGGCGCGATCCTGAATGTGAGCGGCGGCCGCTGAAGGCCAGACCAGAAGGACACCATAATGGCTTATGACGTCGTAATCATCGGATCGGGACCGGGCGGCTATGTCTGCGCCATCAAGGCGGCACAGCTCGGCCTGAAGACGGCGGTGGTCGAGAAGAACGCCACCTTCGGCGGCACCTGCCTCAATATCGGCTGCATCCCGTCGAAAGCCCTGCTCCACGCCTCCGAGATGTTCGCCGAAGCCGGCCATGCCTTCGATACGCTCGGCATCGAGGTCGGCGCGCCAAAACTCAATCTGAAGAAGATGCTGGCGCATAAGGATGCGACCGTGGCCTCCAACGTCAACGGCGTCGCTTTTCTCTTCAAGAAGAACAAGATCGACTCTTTCCGCGGCACCGGCAAGGTGATCGGCGCCGGCAAGGTGTCGGTCACCGGCGAGGACGGCAAGGTCGAGGAGATCGAGACCAAGAACATCGTCATCGCCACCGGTTCCGACGTCGCCGGCATTCCGGGTGTCAAGGTCGACTTCGACGAGAAGGTGATCGTGTCCTCGACCGGCGCGCTGTCGCTGGCCAAGGTGCCGGGCAGTCTTGTGGTGGTCGGCGGCGGCGTCATCGGGCTCGAGCTCGGCTCGGTCTGGGCCAGGCTCGGCTCCAAGGTCACGGTTGTCGAGTTCCTCGACACCATCCTCGGCGGCATGGATGGCGAGGTCTCGAAGCAATTCCAGCGGCTGCTGTCCAAGCAGGGCTTCGAGTTCAAGCTCGGCGCCAAGGTCACCGGCGTCGCCAAATCCAAGAAGGGCGCCAGCGTGACGTTCGAGCCGGTCAAGGGCGGCGCGGCGGAAACGATCGAGGCCGATGTCGTGCTGGTCGCGACCGGACGGCGCCCCTACGCCGACAGCCTTGGATTGAAAGACGCCGGCGTCGAGATGGACGAGCGCGGCCGGGTCAAGACCGACGGGCATCTGAGGACCAACGTGCCCGGCATCTATGCCATCGGCGACGTCATTGCCGGGCCGATGCTGGCGCACAAGGCCGAGGACGAGGGCGTGGCGGTAGCCGAGACGATCGCCGGCCAGGCCGGTCATGTGAACTACGACGTTATCCCGAGCGTCGTCTACACCAGCCCCGAAATCGCCTCGGTCGGCAAGACCGAAGAGGAGCTGAAAAAGGCCGGCATCGACTACAAGGTCGGCAAGTTCCCTTTCAGCGCCAATGGCCGCGCGCGGGCCATGCTGCACACCGACGGCTTCGTGAAGATCCTCGCCGACAAGACGAGCGACCGCGTGCTCGGCGTTCACATCGTCGGCTTCGGCGCCGGCGAGATGATCCACGAGGCGGCGGTGCTGATGGAGTTCGGCGGCTCCTCGGAAGACCTCGCCCGCACCTGCCACGCCCACCCGACCATGTCGGAGGCGGTCAAGGAAGCGGCATTGGCCACGTTCTTCAAGCCGATCCATATTTAGGTGCTCGTCACGGCCGGCGCCGAACGCCCGAGGATGGCGAAGGTGTAGTTGCTACCAAAACAAAACGGCCCGCCTTTCGGCGGGCCGTCAGATTGCTGACAAACCCCTGGCGTTTGCCGGGGGTTTTTGATTCACTGGGTCATGTTGAAGCGACCCGCCCCTGAACAGAC
>NZ_NSGB01000025.1:0-66231 GCF_002294785.1 Mesorhizobium sp. WSM3868
GGCCAGGTGGTGAGCGACACCTTCACGGTGACGAGCCAGGACGGCACGGCGACGGGCACGGTGACGGTGACCATCACCGGCACCAACGACGCGGCGACGGTGAGCTCGGACTCGAAGTCCGTGACCGAGGGCGACACGGCAGCGGCGCTGAACGCCAGCGGCCAGCTGACGATCACCGACCCCGACACCGGCGAAGCGCATGTGGTGGCGCAGACCAACGCGGCCGGCACCTATGGCGACTTCTCCATCGACGCCGACGGCGCCTGGACCTACACCGGCAACGACGCGCACAACGAACTGACCGCGGGTCAGGTGGTGACCGACAGCTTCACGGTGACGAGCCAGGACGGCACGGCGACGGGAACGGTGACGGTGACCATCACCGGCACCAACGACGCGGCGGTGATCACCGGCGATGCGAGCGGCTCGGTCACCGAGGCCTCCGGCGTTGCCAATGGCACGGCCGGCACCTCGCCGGCGACCGGCGACCTCGACGCCAGCGACGTCGACAGCGGCACCGACTTCTCGGTGGTAAGCAACGGCGTGCACGGCACGCTGACCATCAATGCCGCCGGCGAGTGGAGCTACGCGCTCAACGAGAACGATGCCGCGGTGCAGGCGCTCAACGCCGGCGATCCGGCGCTGACCGACACCATCACCGTGCAGACCTCAGACGGCACCCAGCAGAACATCGTCATCTCGATCAACGGCGCCAACGACGCGGCGGTGATCACCGTCAACGGCGCCCAGGATGTCTCAGTCACGGAGAAGAGCGGCGTCGCCAACGGCACACCTGGCGATGCTTTCGCTTCGGGCGACCTCAATGCGACCGACGTCGACAATCCCGCGTCCTTCAACATGCAGGCCGCTGTCGCCAAAAGCTATGGCACTTTCTCGATCGATGCCAACGGCGCCTGGAGCTACACGCTCGACGACAACAATGCGACCGTTCAGGCGCTCAACAGCAGCGGCGCGAACACCACGCTGCATGAACTGGTGACGGTCTCGACCGTCGACGGCACGCAGCAGGTGATAGACATCACCATCCACGGCGCCAACGACGCCGCGGTGATCAGCGGCACCTCGGCGGGGACCGTCATCGAAGCGGGCACCTCCAATGGCGGAGGCACGCCGACCGCCACCGGGGACCTTCTGTCGGCTGATGTCGACAACAGTACGGACGCCTTCCAGGCCGTCAATTCAGCGACGGCCAGCGCGCTCGGCTACGGCAGCTACACCGTGACCGCCGCGGGAGTCTGGACCTACACGCTCGACAACTCGAATCCGACGGTCAATGCCTTGACCGGCAGCCAGTCCTTGAGCGACAGCTTTACTGTCTTCTCCGAGGACGGCACGGCGAAACTGGTCTCGATTACCATTAATGGCGCTGACGACGGCGCACCGCGCTTTGCTCCGACTGACATCCAGCTTACACCAAGCACCACCACCGGGGATGTGAACTTCAGCTCGTTCCAGTTCACCGGAACACTAAGCGCCACCGATCCGGACCCCGGCAGCTTCGTCTACAGCATCACTTCGCAATCAGACCCGGGGCTGTTCTCGATCACCGGCAGCACGCTGAATTCCGGAGATCTTTCGCCGAGCAAGGCCTATTCCATCACCGTGCAGGCAACCCAGGTGGGCGACCCCGCAGGACCACCGTACCAGTATAGTGAGACGTTCCAGGTCATCACTGGCAGCAACGGCAATTCAAGCGACGCCCTTAACGGAGCCAACGGTGGCGATGACGTCCTCTACGGCAACGGCGGCGCAGACATCATTCTCGGCATGGCGGGCAACGACACGCTGTTCGGCCAAAGCGGCAATGACACGCTCAACGGTGGCGATGGCATTGACAAGCTTGTCGGCGGGGCCGGCACTGACACGCTTACGGGTGGTCTGGGAGCAGACACATTCTACTATGGCTCAGCCGTTGCGGATTCGCCCGCAACCGCCGCAAACGACACCATCACCGACTTCGTCCATGGCGTCGATAAGATCGACCTGTCATCGATCGATGCCAATACCGGCAGCGGCGGCGATCAGGCCTTCCTGTTCGGCGGTCAGAACGCGAACACCGTCGCCAACAGCATCACCTGGTCCGAAAGCGGCGGCAACACGATTGTGCGTGTCGATGTCGACGGCAACGCAACGGCTGATTTTCAGATCAGGCTGACCGGCGTCAACCTCGGACTGACGGCCAGCGACTTCGTGCTCTAAACAAAGAGGTGAGCCGCGCCCGCGCGGCTCACCTGGTATCCCGCTACCCCAGGATTCAGCTTACGAATTAAGGTTTACGACAGGTTTACGAGCGGATCGCGTGGCCGGGTGAGGGATCCGGAGTAGTATCGTTCCGGGCATGCAGTTTGGACAGGGGGCGGTTCTGCCGCTGGGTATTTTGAGTCTCGACAACAAACCCAGGATTGTCAGGGAAGCGCTTGGCGCCTGCCGCCGCTATTTCCTGTTTGCGGCGGTGTTCAGCCTGGCGATCAACCTGCTTTACCTCGCATCGCCGCTCTACATGCTGCAGATCTACGACCGGGTGGTCACCAGCGGCAGCGAGACGACGCTGGTGATGCTGACGCTGGTGCTGCTTGCGGCGTTCCTGGCGCTCGCCGGTCTGGACCTCGTGCGCGCCGCGATCCTGACGCGCGCCAGCGCGCGGCTCGACCGGCTGCTTTCGGCCAGGATCCTGGCGGCTTCCGTCGAGACCCCGTCGCAGGGTGCCTCGCCAAGCCAGCCGATCCGCGATTTCGACACCTTCCGGCAGGTGATCACCGGCAGCGGTATCCATGCCCTGTTCGACCTGCCCTGGTCGCCGATCTATATCGGCATCATCTTCCTCCTGCATCCCTGGCTCGGCTTCTTCGCGTTGGGCTCCTCGCTGCTTCTCATCACCATGGCGGTGCTCAACGAATATATCGTGCGGGCGCCGCTGAAGCAGGCCAACGACCTTGCCACGGCCAACTACAATTTCACCGAAATGAGCCTCAGGAACGCGGAAGTCATCCGCGCCATGGGCATGATCGACGGCCTCGTCCGGCGCTGGGGGCGCGATCGCGGCCTGGCGCTCGGCCAGCAGGGGCGGGCGAGCGACCGGGCTGCGGTCATGTCCGGGCTGATCCGCTTCCTGCGCCTCACCATGCAGTCGCTGATCCTCGGCCTCGGCGCCTATCTGGTGATCGAGCGGCAGATCACCGGCGGCTCGATGTTTGCGGCCAGCCTGCTGCTGGGCAGGGGGCTGCAGCCGGTCGAGCAGATCGTTGGCCTCTGGCGCAGCCTGATCCTGGCGCGGGCCGCCCTTGGCAGGGTCGAGAGGCTGCTGGACGGCGGCGCGCAGGGCGAACGCTCGTTCAACCTGCCGAAGCCCACCGGCAAGGTCGCCGTCGAGCAGTTGAGCTTCGCCATTCCCAGCCTGCAGAAGGTGCTGCTGCGTGATGTGTCGTTCCGGCTCGAGGCAGGCGAGGCGCTCGGCATCGTCGGCCCTTCCGGCGCCGGCAAGTCGACGCTGGCGCGTCACCTCGCCGGCATCATGCAGCCGAGCCGCGGCACGGTCAGGCTCGATGGCGCCGACATGACGCAGTGGGGAAGGGAGGCGCTCGGCGACCATATCGGCTACCTGCCGCAGGACATCGAGCTGTTTTCAGACACGGTGGCCGCCAATATCGGCCGCTTCAAGACCGATGTCGACCGCGAGGTGATCGAGGCGGCACGGCTCGCCGGCGTGCATGAGATGATCATCCGGCTGCCGCAAGGCTACGAGACGCAGATCGGCGAGGGCGGGGCGGTGCTGTCCGGCGGCTACCGGCAGCGCATTGCGCTTGCCCGCGCCGTCTTCGGCATGCCGAACCTCATCGTGCTCGACGAGCCGAGCTCCAATCTCGATGCCGACGGCGATCGCGCCCTGGCCGAATGCGCGCTGGAGCTGAAGCGTCGCGGCAGCACGGTGATCATCGTCTCGCACCGGCCCTCGACTTTGGCCAATGTCGACAAGATCCTGCTCTTGCGGGATGGCGCGGTCGAAGCCTTCGGCATGAGAAACGAGATCGTGGCGCTGCTCAACCAGCGCGCGGCACCGATCACGGTGGCGGCCCAATGACCGATATCGCCGCTTCCTATCGCAGCCTCCCCGGCACCGAAGATGCGGGCGCCAATGCGGACTCGATCCGGGCACCGGTGTGGATCGGCCTGCTCATCATCGCCGCCTTCTTCGGCGTGTTCGGCGGCTGGGCCGCGGTCGCGCCGCTCAATGGCGCGGTGCTTGCCGATGCGGTGGTGAAGGTCGAGGGCAACCGCAAGAGCGTCCAGCATTTCGACGGCGGCACGGTGAAGGAAATCCGGGTCAAGGACGGGGACATCGTCAAGGCCGGCGATGTGCTGGTGCTGCTCGACGACACCCGCGCCCGGTCGGAATTCAACCTCTATTCCCAGCAATATGCGCTGCTGCGCGCCACCGATGCTCGCATCCGCGCCGAGCTCGACGGCCATGAGGCGGTTGCCTTTCCGCAGGATATCACAGCCGAGCACCAGGCCTATCTGCAGGACGCCATGGCCAACCAGATTGCCGACCTCGAGAGCCAGCGCGCCTCGATGGCCGGCGCCAGGCAGATCCTGCAGAAGCGGATCGCCGAGCTCGACGAGCAGATCGATGGCAAGCAGGCGCGCGTCGAATCCTTTCGCGCGCAGCTCAAGTCGACGATCGACGAAAAGGCAAGCCTCAACAAGCTGCTGAAGGCGGGACTGACGACGAAGCCGCGTATCCTGGAGCTCGACCGCTCGGCCTCCGATCTGCAGGGCCTGATCGACCAGGCGCTCGGCGAGATCGCCGGAAATCGCCAGAGCAAGGCCGAACTCGAAAGCCAGATCGCGCAGCTCACCCACGAGCGTCGCGCAAAACTTTCGGCCATGCTGATCGACACCCAGTCGAACCTTGCTGATCTGGTGCCGAAGATGTTTGCCGCACAGGCCACGGTGGACCGCGCCGAAGTGCGCGCGCCCTATGACGGCCAGGTGATGGACTTGACAGTCTTTTCGACCGGCGCGATCGTCGCGCCCGGCCAGACCATTTTGGATATCGTGCCGACCAGGAATTCGCTGATCGTTCAAGCGCAGGTCAAGGTCGAGGACATATCCAGCCTGCGCGCCGACATGACGGCCGAGGTCCGCTTCACCTCGTACAAGCAGCGCACGACGCCAGTCATCCACGGCCGTGTCACCCGCGTCTCGGCGGACCGCGTCACCGATGCCAAGACCGGCTTTCCCTATTACGTTGCCGACGTGGCGGTGAATCAGCAGGAACTCGCCGCCGCGCCGCAGATCCAGCTCTATCCCGGCATGCCGGCGCAGGTCATGATCGTCACCGAGGAACGCACCGCGCTGGACTACATTCTGGGGCCGCTGACCACGTCGCTCCATACGGCCTTCCGGCAGAAGTGAGGGAACTGCCCGTCAAGGGGTAGCGCAAGCATTGGACGGCTGCAGTCCAAGCATTGCGGCGGTGCCGGCGGTCGATTCCCATTTCCCCACTAGCCCTACCTTGGCTGCTCAGCATAATCTCGCGCCCGTTTCCAACCCCTGAGTCCGCATGAGCAATCTCCTCTTCACCCGCGTTCCTTTCAATCCGGTCTCGCTCGGGCTTGTCTGCAACTTCATCGCTCACTATCCGCCATTCGACGGCTATGAATTCGGCCAGATGGTGAAGTCGCTTCGTTACCAGCTCGAGCAGCAGACGCATCTGATCGGCTCGATCGACGATGCCATCGTTGCCTATTTGGGATGGATCGTGACCAGCAGCGAAATTGCTGAGGCGTGGGTCGCGAACAACGGTCCGCTCAATTCCGATCCCAGTGGCAACTCCGTTGCCGCTACGATAATGGTGACGCGCTCATCCTCGCACATCCTGCCCTTGATCAAAGAGGCGAAGCTGCTCAATCTCGACAAATCCGTCTACTGGAAGCGCGACTTCATCGATGCGCGCGGCTCCATGAAGCGCGCCGTCCGCAAGCGGGACGCGTGATGGACAAGGTAGTGTCCATTGAGGCGCTGACCCAGGAAATCCTCATCCGCCTTGGCGACCGCTATGCGTCGATGTTCGTGCGCATCTGGCAGCCGGCAGCCCAGCCGCGCGGCACCGTTTTTTGTCTGCACGGGTTCACCGGCAATGGAGCCGATTTCAACTACCTGGCAGCCCTCCTTTGTCGCAACGGTTATCTGGTGATCTGCCCTGACTTGCTCGGGCGAGGCCGCAGCGCCTACCTGGGTTCGGGTTACGACATCAATGTCTACTACAATTGCCTACGCGCGCTCGGCCAATTTGCCGGTAAGGAAAACCACTTCATCGGCTCCTCCTGGGGCGGCACGATCCTTTTGCTGTTTCTCTACATGACCCGCTCGCGGGCGACCAAGGTGGTGCTCAACGACGTTCCCATGCTTGGCGGAGCCAATGTCGACCGTATACGCGCCGAGATCATCCGCGACAGCGAAGCGAAGTTCGCCACTCGCGCCGAGGCCGAGGCGTATGTGCGCTCGACTCGCTCCTTCATGGGGCCGGTCGAGGAAGCCGTGTTTTCGCGCTATGTCGCCAACAAGGTCATTTCCGGCCCCGATGGTTTCCGCCTGGCCTATGACCCCGCGACGACCGGGAGCTTCGGCTCCATGGCCGGGCGCGACTACGATCTGTTTCAGATTGTCGCCAAGGTGCAGGCGCGGTTCCTCCTGATGTACGGCCGCGACAGCAATTTCATCGACAGGCAGGCCATCGAGCGCACCCGGCTTGTTCGCCCGGATCTGTGGGTGGCCGACAATGTCGATGCAGGCCACCCGCCCTCGCTGATGACTCTCGACCAGGCGCTGCTCATTCTCGGTTTCCTCACCGCCGCATGACGGGCGTCGAAGTTGTTGACGTCACCCCGACGCTTGCGCCTCGATCATCTCGATCCTGCACCAGCGCCGGCCTTGGCGAGTGATCGAGCACACGCCCAGTCCGCGTTCGGTCGTTGGTTCGCTGAGGCTGACCAGTTCGATGCTTGCGGCACGCGGCGGTTCGAGATGCAGCGCCCTTAGCACGAAGCGCCGGCCTGTGGCGGCCTGATACCGGTTGAACACCACTGCAAGGATTTCAGCGTGGCTGCGCCGGCCAAGCACGAGGTAGCGATGGTAGTCGCCACTCCCGGGCAAGGCGATGTGAGGGGCGAGCCGAGGCTCCTTGCCGGACGGCCCCTCAGCCTTGTCGAGGTTGACGATGTAGAGGTCGAGCGGCGCGCCCTCGGTCGGCGCAAGCGAGACCGCCACGGCCGTGCCGTGATCGCGTCGGAAGCTGATGGCCGCATGGTGGGTGATCGGCCGCAGGAACTTCAGGTCGAGCCGGGTGAAATCCGGGTAGCGGCGTTCGATCAGAGCCACGACGTCCAGCCCGCGCACGTAGCGGCGGCCACCGACATGTGGGAAAGAGAGCCGCTCGCCCTCGACGAGCGCACGGGTCCGGGAGGCCTGGTTCATCGCCGGGCAACGGCGACCGAGGAGCCGGCCGCCGGCCGCAACGCCAGTCCATAGTCGAAGCGGATCACATCGTCCGCCCGGCTGAAGGTGAACTGGCGCACCATCGCTCGCACCGCCTCCCTGACCTCCAGCCGACCGAGGCGTGCGCCGCCGCACATGCGTGGCCCGGTGAGAAAAGGGATGAAGGCGCGACGGTCATACGTATCCTCGATGAATTCCTTGCGGCTGGCATCGAAGGATTTCGGATCGACCCAGAAAGCGGGATGCTGGTGCACGCCCACCACGGAGAGCAGGATGAGCTGTCCGGCCCGCAGCTGCCTGCCGTCCAGTGACGTCTCCGCCCCCACCTCCCGGACCAGGAAGGGGATCGGAGGCAAGTAGCGCATCGTCTCGTTGACGATGCAGTCGGTATAAGGCGTGTCCGGCTTGCCCGTATCGATCTCGTCCTGAATGCGCTGCTGCACCTTCTCGTTATCGCCCAACCGATCGATCACCCACAGCACCGTGGCGACGGTGGTCTCTACGCCGGCAAAGACATTCATGACGAACTCTTCGACGGGCGAGAAACCCCGGACAGCCTTGGCCTTCTCAGCGAAGCGCGCCATCTCCGCCGCAGCGTATGGCTCGGCGGCGAGCTGGGCGGCAAAATCGGCGACCACCTGGCGGGCGTCGTACACGGCCCCGTCACGCTCGGAAATCGTAGGCGCTACCCAGGAAAAATATTGTAGCCGGCGCAGCACTTCGCGGACCCGGTCGATCAGCATGAGCGTCTGCTCGATGTCCGCGACCAGGCCGAAGGCGCGATAGAAGATGGTGAGAGAGGCCGAAAACAGTGCCTTCTGGATCCCGTCCGGCGTCGCATCGCTTTGCAAGAGGCGGGCCGTGTAGATTTCGGATACCGCGTTTTGCTGGGCCGGCCTCGCAGCCGCCAGATAGGCATCCTGGGTGATCTCGCGCCGAATCGCCCAATTTTCATCGTTGGTGTTGAAACGGCTATAGCCCAGGGCCGAGATCATCGAGAAGTTCTTGCGGAACAGCGCCGGCGACTTGACGATGTGGTCGACCGCATCAGGATGGTCGAACACCTGGAGGTTTCCGATGCGATTCTCGCCCGCTCCCTGTCGACCGCTTTGGGCGTAGAGCGCGTAGACGAGACTGTTGAGGACGTCCTCGATCTGCGATTGATTCATCTGGCCCCCCGCCATCCGCAACCGGATATGGCCGGTTTCGGCGGCTGACATACCCGTCCAAGACGTTTAGCACATTTGCTTCGAGTCGATAGGCTGGTTGGACCCAGGTCCGACAGCTCACACGTGTAGCGGGATCCAAGGCCTCAGGTCCGCGTCCATGGGATGGTTGCTGTGGCAAAGCTGTCACAGCGCCTGACGAAGACATATCAGTGGCTTTCGCGGATGCTTCCCATGAGTTAGCTTGCCGCGGGTTTTGGGTTTGGATTCTTTGGGGGAAAGCGTGCGGGCGCAGGCATCCGGTAAATTTTTGGCGACTGTTGCGGCCTCGGCTGCGTCAATGACTTCTGTCGGCGTGGTGGCGGCCCATGCGAATGACGCGCAGGCGACAGACCAGACGGTCGTCGATTCGCGCATCAAGCTCGCCTTTGAAGGCTCGTACTTTTCAAATGACATCCATGATGCCGACAAGCTCGGTCTTCCGCCCAGCAAGGCCGGCTTCAACGGCTCCATAGCGTTGACCAAGCAGATTTCGCCGGACATGGATTGGCGCCTAGCCGGCGCCTTTCATACCGGCAGGGACTGGTCGGAGGGCGGCAGCGAAGCGGTCCCCGGTGGTGTGCTCAGCGCGTCTCTCAGTCACGGATTCGATTTCCAGACGGTCGACTTCGATCTCGGCAAGCATGTGAAGGTGCAAACGGCCGACATTCGTTTCTTCGGTGGCCTGCGACTGCTGCACGCCGACCAGACGGAGTTCCATTCCTCCTTCTCGGCAACACCCACCGATCCCACCGACAAGGGCCTCTCCACTGACAAAATCGGCACCTCGGAATACTGGGGCATTGGTCCGCGCATCGGTGCGGAGGCTTACTATCCGGTCGGTGAGGCGTGGGGCTTGACGGGTTCGGTTGCAGGGTCCGTCATGTGGGGGCGCCGCGCCGACCGCATTCGGCAAAATGTGACATTTACGAACCCCGACGTGCAATTTTCCGATACACTGTCTAGCCAGCACTCGAGTGAGACCGTCTCCAATGTCGAGGCTTCGGTCGGCTTGAGTTGGACGCCCATCGCGAACACTACCTTTACGGCAGGCTACAAGATCGAGCAGTGGCACAATCTGATCGTGAACGCGGACCAGAAGGACCAGACGTTCGACGGTCCGTTCCTGCGCCTCGAAGTCAAGATGTGACGGCGGCGGCTCGCTGCAAGTGAATTTGGAAGCCGGTTTCGAGTCCAGGTTCGCGGCCAACGGCAACGTCAAATTGCACTACATTGCGGCGGGCTCCGGCCCGCCGATTCTGTTTTTGCACGGCTTTCCCGACCATGGCCTCGGCTGGCGTCGCCAGATCGAGGCACTCGAAGGCAGGTATAGGGTACTGGCGCCGGATCTGCGCGGCTTTGGGCGAAGCGATGCCCCGCAGGGACGTGCCAGCTACGCACTCATGCCATGCCTTGTAGAGGATGTCCTGGCCGTGCTGGCGGCGGAGGGCCTTTCCCAGGTTTCGGTCATTGGCCATGACTGGGGTGGCATGATCGCCTGGTGGCTGGCGATGCGCGTGCCGCAGCTCGTGCGCCATCTGGTGCTACTGTCGGCGCCGCACCCCCGCCACTATTTGCGCGCCATCCACGATCCGGCCAACGCCGGCACCATCAACTACATCCGTCGTTTCCAGGGGATCAGCGGCGCCATACCGACGCCGGAGGAGCTAGGCGGCTGGGTCGCCGACGCAGCCGAACGGCAGTTGCTCGTCGAGTCGCTTGAGCGCTCCCACCCTGATGCGATGCTTAGCTACTACAGAGCCAATATACCTTTGGGCAAGATGCCGGATATCGGCCCTCTGCCGCCAGTCAGGGCGCCGACTCTGGTGATGTTCGGCTCCGACGATCCCTACATTCCGGCCGGCGCATATGACGGAACATATCGCGAGGTCGACAACGTCACATCGCTGCTGGCGCTGCCTGGTGCCGGGCATTTCATCCACCACCAGGCCGCTGCCTTCGTCACCCGCGAGATCGAGGGCTGGGTGTTGCGGCCACCGTCGAGCTTCCGTAGTCTAGCTTAGAGCCACCCGCCGCCGAGCCCCTCGACATGTTCCGGTATGATCGCGTCGGTCCGACGGGATCTTGGTGCCTGTCTCGTATTCGGCGTGTCACTCCGAATCAGCCTACTCCGCCCGCTCTTTAGACCTCGGATAGGTTTTGCCGCTATTTGTCGGAAAAAACGGAGCCGGAAAAGTCATGACCGAGATCTGGCACTCACTCCTGGCCAATCTTGCCCTGGTCTCCATCCTTATCGTCGCCTGGGACCTTGTGGCGGATTTCACCGGGCGTCTCTCGCGGCGGGCACAGTCGCTGCTTTTGGGCGTGGTCATGTGCGCGGGCGCGGTCATTTCCATGGCGACGGCCCTGTCCGTCTCCGGCTTCATCGTCGACCTGCGCGCCGCGTTTATCGGAGCGGCCGCGTTCTTCGGCGGATGGCCGGCGATGTTCATCGCCGCTGCCGGCTCCATCGCCTATCGTCTTCATCTGGGCGGTCAGGGCGCCGAAGTCGGCGTCATGAGCATCCTGATCACCGCCGTCGTCGGCCTGGCCTGGCACCACATCGTCGCGGTCCGTTCGCGCACCATGTTCGACATACTCGGCCTCGGCCTGTCGGTCGCGCTGGCCGGGCTCATCACGCTTCTGGTCATTCCCTCGCAGGTCGTGACCGGCTTTGTGCAGCAGAGCACGTTGCCGTCTCTCCTGTTCCGCTTCCTGAGCACCTTCATCATTGCCGTGCTGCTCGACCGGCAGCAGCGGCGGCGCGATCTCGCCATGTCCAACATGATTTTCCGTGCCATGGTTCACGAGCTGCCGGATAGTCTCAACGTGAAGGATACTCAGGGGCGCTTCATCGCGGCCAATCCAGCCACCGCCGAACTGGTGCGCGCCGCCTCCGTCGAGGACCTCATCGGCAAGACGGATTTCGATTTCTATCCCAAGGACGTGGCCGAGCGCTTCAGACAGGATGAAATGGGCGCGCTGGAGGCCGGGCAGACGTTGCGCATCGATCAGCCCGCGCTCCTGCCTGACGGCAGGCAGGGCTGGCTCTACACGCTGAAGGCGCCGTTCCGCGACGAGGCCGGCAAGATCGTCGGCGTCATCACCTACAATCGCGACATCACCGAGCAGAAGCGAAACGCCCAGCTCAAGAACGACTTCATTTCGACGGTCAGCCACGAATTGCGAACGCCGCTGACATCCATCCGTGGCTCGCTTGGCCTGATCGCAGCCGGCGTCGCGGGCGAGCTGCCGCCCAAGGCCGCCAACCTCGTCAACATCGCCCACAACAACAGCGAAAGGCTGGTTCTTCTCATCAACGACATCCTCGACATGGAGAAGATCGAGTCGGGCGTCATCACCTTCAAGATCAAGCAGATGCCCGTGCGTGCGGTCCTGGAGCAGGCCATCGCCGCCAGTTCCAATTACATGGCCGAGAGCGGGATCCGCATCGTCCTGGTCGACGATGCCCCGCGCGCCGAAGCCAATATCGACCCCGATCGCCTGCACCAGGTGATGGCGAACCTGCTGTCGAACGCGATCAAGTTCTCCGATCCCGGCGGCACTGTCATGGTGAAGCTCCAGCGTCGCGAGCGCGACATGCTGCGCATCTCCATTATCGATGAAGGCGCCGGCATCCCGGAAGTGTTCCGCAGCCGCATATTCGGCAAGTTCGAGCAGGCCGATGCCTCCAGCACCCGCAAGAAGGGGGGCACCGGCCTGGGCCTGAGCATCGTCAAGACCATCGTCGAGAAGCTCGGCGGCGCCGTTTCCTTCGAAAGCGAGGAAGGCAAGGGGACCTCGTTTCACGTCGATCTTGCCGAAGCGCAGAGACAGGCCGAGAAGCCGGTTTTGGTCGAGCGCCGGTCGCGAAAGCGCGATGGACGCCTGCGCGTCCTCATTTGCGAGGACGAGTCCGACATCGCTGCGGTGATCGCGGCGCTTCTCGACGCCGACGGCTTCTCCAGCGATGTCGCCCCCGATATCGGTACCGCAAAAGCGCTCCTGAACTCCCGCGACTATGTGGCGCTGACGCTCGACATCAAGCTGGCCGGAGAATCCGGCATCAAGCTCTTCCACGACATCAGGGTCTCACCGGTGAATTCCGAGATTTCGGTCATCGTCATCTCCGCCATCGCCGACGAAGCCAGGCGCTCGCTGAACGGAACCGCCATCGGCATCGTCGACTGGCTGGAGAAGCCGGTGGATTCGGCGCGCCTTCACGCCGCTCTCGCCAAGATCCTCGCCAGCAAGGTCGAGCGGAGGCCGAGGATCCTCCACGTCGAGGACGACGAGGGCGTCCTTGCCGTGATGTCAGCTGGCTTGGGTCCAGGCGTCTTGATCGCTTCCGCCAAAACGCTGCAGGAGGCCCGGAAGGCGGTCGCAAAGCATCGCTTCGACCTGGTCATCCTCGACATACTGCTTCCCGACGGATCGGGACTGGATCTGCTCATCGATCTGCCGCTGGAAACCCAAGTCATCGTGTTCTCGGCGGCCGAGTTGGATCAGAACCTCGGTGACCGGGTGCAGGCGATGATGACCAAGACCAAGGCGTCGGAGATCGATGTCGCCAGGCTGGTCAGGAGCATGTTGGTCTCATCGCTCGATAGCGCCAGACCCGCCTCCAGTGCCAAGGAGTGATGATTATGCCGGCAAGGATCCTCTATGTGGATGACGAGGACGACATCCGCGAAATCGCCCAGATGTCGCTGGAACTCGAGCCGGAATTCGAGGTGCGGTCCAGCGCCTCGGGCATCGCAGCGCTGACCGATGCCGCCGATTGGCGCCCTGACCTCATCCTGCTCGACGTGATGATGCCGGACATGGACGGGCCGGAAACACTGAGGCGCCTGGCCGATTCGCCGCTGACGGCCGCGATTCCGGTGGCGTTCATCACGGCGCGCACCCAGACGCATGAGGTGGAGCGTTATCTCGCCATGGGAGCCGTGGGAGTGATCGCCAAGCCGTTCGACCCGCTGGCGCTTGCGGGCGAGGTGAGAAGGCTGCTTTCGGGGCGTTCCGGCCCGGTTTAGCCGGCGAGAAAGCCGCGCAAAAGATGCCTGTCGGCAAAGTCGGTTTTGCGTTTGCCGCTCCTATACCATGGCCCAATATTCATCTAGTGATTGTGTCGAAATGCGGCCGCCGCGAATCGGCTTTATCTAAGATCGCGCGGCGTCATCACTCCGGGGGGCGACGGAACCGGAGCAGGACTGGTGGTGGATGGAGCGAAGGCAAGAGTTCTGATCTGCGACGATGATCCCTTGTTGCTCGAGCTGATGGAATTCAGGCTGAGGGCGAAGGGATACGAGGTCATCAAAGCGGTGGACGGCGCCGAGGCGCTGGCGAAGGCGGAGCAGGACGGCCCCGACATCATCGTGCTCGACGCGATGATGCCCAAGGCCGACGGCATCGAGGTGCTGGCGCGCATCAAGGGCGACCCGGTGCTGTCGAAGACTCCGGTGGTGATGCTGACCGCGCGCAAGGCCGAGAAGGACATCGTTTCGGCGCTTGAGAAGGGCGCCGACGATTATCTGGTGAAGCCGTTCATTCCCGAGGAGCTACTGGCCCGGCTGGCGCGTCTCATCGCCCGCAAGGGCGGGAAGCGCTGATGCGGCGCGGCCGGCGCTCAGCCTTTGCCGCATGCCTGATCCTGGCGATCGCCGCCGCTCCCGGCGCGGCGCTGGCGCAGACTGTCGACGAGCTCTACGCATCCGGCGTCAAGGCCAGGCAGGCGCAGCATTTCGACGAGGCCGCCGATCTTTTCCGGCGCGCGCTGGCGTTGAAAGCTGACAATGCCGACGCTCTTGTGCAGCTTGGCTTCGCCGAGCTCGGCCGCAACGATCTGCCGGCGGCGCGCGACGCCTTTTCCAGGGCGCTTTCCCTTGCCCCGGCCTATCGCGATGCGAGCTTCGGCATGGCCCAGGTCGAATTCCGCTCCGGCAATCTGGATGCGGCGCTGCCGCTCGCCGAGAAGGTCGCTGAGGCAGAGCCCGGCAATGCCGACGCGGCAGCGCTTCTAGAGAACATCCGCAAGGCCAAGCAGGCCGGCCAGGCGAAGCCGGTTCCGGCTGCCGCGGCGCCGGCGAAGAAGCCGCCCCACCGGCGGCCCGATCCCGTCGCCATCCAGTTGGAGCAGGGCAGGCGGTTGCGGGCGGCGGGAAAGCTGCCCGAGGCCGAGACCGCCTATCGCCGCGCGCTCAAGCTGTCGCCCAGGAACACCGACACCCTGGTCGCGCTCGGCCTCGTTGTCGGCTCCAGCCAGCGCTTCGACGAGGCCGGGCGGTTCTTCGACCGGGCGCTTGCGATCAGGCCCGGCCTTCTCGACGCGCGGCTGGGCAAGGTCCGCGTGGCGATCTGGCAGGGCGACGCGCCGCGCGCCCGCGCCCTGGTCCACGATGTGCTGGCCTCGGCGCCGGACAATGTCGAGGCTCTCAGCCTTGATGCCAGAATCGCCTTGCTCGAGGCCGACTACAAGCGGGCCGGGCAATCCTTGCAGCGCGCGCTGGCGCTCGATCCGCGCAATGCCGAGGCGCTGGTCGGGCTCGGCGACGTGCGCCGCGCCGAGGGCGACGACGAGGCCGCGCGGCAGGCTTACGGCCAGGCGCTCGCCATCGAGCCGGGTTCCGCCGATATCGAGCAAAGGCTGGCCGTGCCGCCGCCGCGCAAATGGCGGCTCGACCTCGGCAGCGAGGTGAGCGATCTCACCGACGGGCTTGGCGACTGGACCGACAGTTCGGCCGGCCTTTCCTATCGGCTATCGCCCCAAACGACGATCTCCGGCCGCACGCGGCTCGCCACCCGCTTCGGCAACACCGACGTCCAGATCGAGGGCCGCGTCGACCAGGCCTTCTCGCCGGCCTTCTCCGCCTATGCGCTGGCCGCTGCGACGCCGGATGCCGACTTTCTGGCGCGCTATTCGATCGGGGCCGGCGCTTCGTGGCAGGTCGTGGCGCCGGCGAAGGTCTTCGGCCCACTGTCGCTCAACATCGACGCCCGCTACGACAATTTCGCCGACGCCGACGTCACCAGCATCCAGCCCTGGCTGCAGGGCTATCTCCTTGACGGCCGCCTGGGGCTTTCCGCCCGCTGGGTGCATGCCAAGGACGATATCGGCACGCGCGCGGACGGCTATGTGCTTCGCGCCGACCTCGCGGTGACGCCGCATGTCAATCTCTTCGGCGGCTATGCCGACGCCCCCGAAATCTCCGACGGCACGCTGGTGCCGACGCGCACCGTCTTTGGCGGCATCTCCTTCGACGTCAGCGATCCGCTGACGCTGCGCGCCAGCATCGCGCATGAACAACGCCCGACATTCGACCGAAGCATATTCGGGCTCGGGCTGACCGCGCGGTTCTGACCATGTGGTACGTCTGGAATCTCTCCATACTGCTCAGCGCGCTCTCCCTGGTGATCATGCTGTTTTTGATCGCGCGCCGTTTGCTGCGGGAGCGCCGGGACGCCGCCAGAGCCGGACAGCGGCGGCAGCTTCTGACGGCGCTGATCACCTTCACCGAAGACCGCGACCGCCAGACGCTGAAAACGGCCATTCTTTCGGTGCCGCCGGGCGTGGCGATCGAGGCCGGCTTCGAGTTCGTTTCGCTGCTGCGCGGCGAGGAGCGTGACGATGTCCTTGTCGCCTTCAACGAATGCGGCCTGCCGGCCCTCGTCGGCAGGCAGCTGGAACGGGGCAATGTGGCCGAACGCATCCACGCGGCCGAGATGCTGGCGGCGCTGGGGTCGCAGAATGCGACGGCAAGCCTGCTTTCGGCGCTGGACCAGGACCGCTCGCGCGAAGTCAGGATCGCCGCCGCCATCGCGCTCTGCGATCTCGGCAGCCTGCCCCTGCTCGGCGTCGCGCTGGACAAGATCGGCGTGGCGGGACAGCGCTCGCGACGCCTGATCGAACTGTTCAGGCGCTTTCCGCGCACGCGCTTCAACGAGCTTGCGATCCATGCATCGCGCGTCGACGCCGTGCCCTTCATTAGGGCGGCCGCGATCGACGCGCTCGCCCGCGCCGGCGGCTTCGGCTTTGCCGCCTTCTTCGCCGGCTTGACCGGCGATGCCTCGCCTGAGGTTGTCGCCGCGGCGCTGCGCGCGCTTGGCCTCACCGGACACGCCGATGCGCCGGCGATCCTGACGAGCGCGATGGCAAACGACGACTGGGGCGTGCGCGCCGCCGCCGCCGAGTCCGCGGGACGCCTCGGCCTTCCCGAACTTGCCGCGCCGCTGTCCAGGCTGCTGGACGACGAGGTCTGGAACGTGCGCTATGCCGCCGCCAACGCGCTGCGCTCCTTTGGCCAGCCGGGCGAGCGGCTGCTGCGCCAAATCGCCGACAGCGAGGTCTCGCGCAGCCAGCGCACCGCCTCGCTCATTCTTGCCGAGGGGCCGGCCGCATGATTGCCGAGTGGAGCGACGAGATCGTCCTTGCCGCCACCATCCTGTCCTGGTTCATCATCGCGGCGGGGCTGGCGCAGACGACAATCTATCTGCTGCAGCTCGTCCTCGCCGGCTATGCGCTGTCCAAGCGCCCGCCGGTGGCGCGCTCGGCGCTGCTCTGGCAGCGCTACGGCGAGGTCGCGCCGCCGATCGCGCTTCTGGTGCCGGCCTATAACGAGGAAGTGAATGTGGTGGAGAGCGTCCATTCGATGCTGGCGCTCGAATATCCGAATTTCGAGGTCATCGTCGTCAATGACGGCTCGAAGGACCAGACCTTGCAGCGCCTGATCGAGGGCTTCAAGCTGGTGAAGTTCCACCGTCCCTACGAGGAGGCGCTGGCGCACAAGCCGATCCGCGGCCTCTATTCCTCGCCGATGACCGAGCGGCTGTTCGTGATCGACAAGGAGAATGGCGGCAAGGCGGACGCGCAGAATGCCGGCATCAATGTCTGCCGCGCGCCGCTCTTTTGTGTGATCGACGGCGATTCCATCCTCGAGCCCGATGCGCTGATGCGCGCCGCCCAGCCCTTCATCGACGATCCCGAGCGCACCATCGCGGTGGGCGGCACGATCCGCATCGCCAACGGCTCGAAGATCGAGGCCGGCAGGGTGCGCGAGGTGCATCTGCCGCGCCGCCTGCTGCCGCTCTTCCAGGTGGTCGAATATCTGCGCGCCTTCCTGATGGCCCGCCTTGCCTGGAGCAGCGTCAACACGCTGATGCTGGTCTCCGGCGCCTTCGGCATGTTCCGCCGCGCCGAAGTGGTGGCGGTGGGCGGCTTCACCAAGGGCTCGATGGGCGAGGACCTCGACCTTGTGATCAAGCTGCACCGCCACATGCGCGACAAGAAGCGCAAATACCGCGTTCAGTTCATTCCCGAGCCGGTGTGCTGGACCGAGGCGCCGGAAACGCTGAACGTGCTTGCCCGCCAGCGCACGCGATGGCAGCGCGGCGCGCTCGAATGCTTCTTCCGCTACCGCGCCATGTTCTTGAACCCGCGCTATGGCCGCGTCGGCTTCCTCGGCTTCGGCCACATCTTCATCGTCGACGTGATGGGGCCGGTGGCGGAGGTGCTGGGCTATATCCTGATCCCCGCCTTCTGGCTGCTCGGCATCCTGTCGGCCGAATATCTCCTGGCCTTCACCTCGCTGATCTTCACCTATGGCGTCTGCGTCAGCGTCTGCTCGCTCATCCTGGAGGAGGCCGAGCTGCAGCGCTTTCCGCGCGCCAGGGATCTCGCCGTGCTGACGGCGGCCGCCGTGATCGAGAATTTCGGCTACCGCCAGCTCAACAATTTCTGGCGCGTGAAGGGCTGCTGGCAGTTCTTGCGCGGCAACCAGGGCTGGGGCGAGATGACCAGGACCGGCCTCGGCGCCGCCAAGAAGTGAGCCGGACTGGCGGCGTCAGGCCAGGGTCCGTTCGATCTCCGCGATTAAGGCATCGAGCGCCGCGCGGACATCGCCGCCTTCCGCCTGCTCGATGAGCAGCGTTTCCAGCGCTGAGGCCCGCACGCTGATCTCCGCAAAGCCGAAAGTGCCGGCCGCTCCGGCGAGCGAATGGGCAAGCTTGGTCACGTCGGAGCCGGGAACAGGAGTCGCCTCGCGCGCCGCCTGCAACTGCGCGAGCTGACTGGCGCAGCGGGTGAGGAAACGTTCGCGAAGAGGGGCGAAGGGATCGGTTGAGATGGAGATTCTCCCGAGCGAATGAGGAGATATTGAAACAGAAAGCGAGGCGAAGAGGAATGGCGGGTAGGCTGCTTGTTGCTCATCTGCCGCCCTTGCTTGGTTGCGTCGCCGGCCCCGCCGGTTACGCTGCGTTTAGCGCCGCCGTATAAGGAAAGGGAATCCGGAGGGCAGCACGCTGATGTTGGACAATTACGAGGTGGACCGATTTGGCGTGATCCACCAAATCGACTTCACGCCGATCAAATACGACAAGCAATATATTTCCTATTACGAGGACCTGAGCGACCGCACCATCAAGCTCGGATATCAGCGGCTTGGCTGGGTGCTGGGATTGACCGGCGCGATTCCCCGCTCGGTGCTGGAAATTGGATACGGCACCGGCACGTTCATCGAAGCCGCGAAGATAACCGGGGTCGCCGATTGCGCCGGCTACGATATCGCCGAGTTCCCGCTGCCCGCGGGGGTCCGCTTTGTCGGTTGGGACGAGGCGCTGGCCAGTTCGTGGGATCTGGTCGCCATGTTCGACGTGCTCGAACACATCCCGGATCTGGGTTTCCTCGACTGCCTGCAGACCCGGCACCTGGCCGTCGCCGTCCCGTACTGCCGCTGGCGCGAGCTCGGCGCCGACGGCGACGCCTGGTTCCGAACCTGGCGTATGCGTCTCCCCAACGAGCATTTGCACCACTTCGACCGCGACTCGCTGGTCGCGTTGCTCGCGCACAGCGGCTTCGACTGCGTGACGCTGAACTGCTTCGAGGACGGGATCAGGCTGCGGCCCGGCGAAGCCGGCCCGAACATTCTGTCCGGCTTCTTCAGCAAGCGATAGGCCAGGTTCCATCCGCGCGCGAGGGCAGGGCCGGGCGAGGGGGCCGCGCTCATGCGCGATGGCCTTCAGCTCCGCCAACAGCCCACGACCGTCGGACCAAAGCAACAAAGGAGCAGTCTGGGCGTTCTGATCAGCCGCTTGCGGAGCAGCCGAAGACATGACCATGCCGCAAATCCTGTCGTTCGCCGTCACCTTCGTGATGATGGCAGCGTTCGTATGGGGTCGCTATCGCTATGATCTCGTCGCTGCCGCGGCACTGTTGCTCGCCCTCGCCGTTGGGATTGTGCCCTTTGACAAAGCCTTCAGCGGGTTCAGCGACGATATCGTGATCATTGTCGGCAGCGCTCTGCTGGTGAGCGCGGGCATAGCGCGATCGGGCATCATGGAACTCGCCATCGCGCGCTTTGCTCCCAAATTGTCGGGAGTTCGCTCGCAACTGGCGCTGCTGGTGATCGTGGTGACGTGCCTGTCTGCCTTTGTTAAGAATATCGGCGCGCTGGCGATCATGATCCCGATCGCCTTTCAGTTCGCGCGCCGGTCCGGCACCTCGCCATCGATATTTCTGATGCCCATGGCGTTCGGATCGTTGCTCGGCGGTCTCATGACGCAGGTGGGCACTTCCCCGAACATCGTTGTCTCCCGGGTGCGAGAGCAGCTGACCGGAACGGCGTTCACAATGTTCGACTTCGCGCCCGTTGGGGCTGCCGTCGCCGCCGCCGGGATGATTTTCCTGCTGTCTTTTTATTGGCTGTTGCCGGTGCGAGAAAAGCTCGGCGGGGCGCTGAATGAAGCCCTCGACATCAAGGACTATCTCACAGAGGCGCGAGTTGTCGGCGATTCCACCGTGCTTGGGAAAACCGTCGCCGACGTCATGAAGCTTGCCGGCGGCGATGCCGTCGTGACGTCGATCCTGCGCAATCGCACGATGCGGATGACGCCGCTGCCCGATGCCGTCCTGAAGGTGAACGACATCCTGTTGCTCGAAGGCGACCCGGCGGCGCTCGATCGCCTTGTCTCGCAAGGCAAGCTCAGCGTCACGGGCGATCGGGTGAATGAAGAGGTCACCACCAGCGAGATGGTCGCTATCGAGGCCGTCATTGGCGAAAGCTCGCCCTTGATCGGCTGGACGGCCCAGCGACTTGCCCTCTACGATCGCTTCAACGTCAACCTCCTGGCTGTCAGCCGTCGCGGCCAGCGGCTCGACCGCAGGCTCGCCAAGGTCGAGCTAAGGCTCGGCGACGTCGTCGTGTTGCAGGGCAATGCAACCACAATGCCCGAGACACTGCGCGGACTAGGCTGCCTGCCGCTGGCGGAAAGGCCCATCCTTCTTGGCAGCGTTCGCAAGGGTATCGTGCCCGTGGCAATCCTCGCCCTTGCCATGCTCACGACTGCCGTTGGTCTGCTCCCGGTTCCCGTCGCTTTCTTTGCGGCCGCGGTCGGGATAGTGCTGTTCAAGGTCATCCCGCTCCGCGACGTCTACCAATCGCTGGATGGCCCAATCCTCGTGATGCTCGCCGTTCTCATCCCGGTGAGCGATTCGCTGCGCACCACGGGGGCGACCGCACTGGTCGCCGCGGAGCTTGCCAGGTTCGGGACTATTCTTCCGGCGCCGGGCGCCCTGATGCTGATCCTCGTCGCCGCCATGGCCGTGACGCCGTTCCTCAACAATGCCGCCACCGTGTTAGTCATGGCGCCCGTCGCCTCGGAATTCGCCGCCGATCTGGGCTACAGGCCGGAAGCATTTCTGATGGCTGTCGCCATTGGCGCCGGCTGCGACTTCCTCACGCCGATCGGGCACCAATGCAACACCCTTGTCATGGGGCCGGGAGGCTATCGTTTCAGCGACTATCCGCGTCTGGGGCTGCCGCTGTCGTTCCTTGTCGTCCTTGTTGCCGTGCCGATGCTGGCGATCGTATGGCCGATGAACTGACAAGCCGTAGAAGGATGCGAACGACCTCGCTCTACCCTGCCGGGAAGTTCACCGCAAATTGCTCTTTGGAAACAGCACGCGATCGGGTTCTGCATTCATGCGCGCCAGCATTTCCTTGATCAAGCGTGTCTTGGTGCGCCCCGCTTCCTTCGGCGGCACGAGGTAGCGCACGATGGCTTCGAGCCAGGTATTTTCACTGACGCGAAAATGAACCACCGGATGCTCCTTCACTTGCAGCTCGTCCACCGGCGTTTTCGACAGGATGTCCTTATAGACCTTCACCTTCTGGCTCATGATGTCGCCGATCTGCTCGTCCACGACCTCTCGCATGGTTTTCGCCACGAATTCCAGGTCGCTCTCGTAGGCGAGCTGGAACTTGATTTCGTTCCAGACATAGGGAAACAGCGGCCAGGAATAGTTGAAGACCGGCGTGTCGAACACGGTGGAGTTCGGGAACTTGATGACGCGTCCGCTCGGATGATCGGTCCAAAGATGCTCGCCGCCGAATTCCCATAACGTCGTGTCGAGATAGCTGACGTCGATGACGTCGCCATGGGCATCGCCGATGCGGATCCGGTCGCCGACGCGATAGGGCGCCCGGGCCAGAATATAGATCCAGGCGATGAAACTGGAGATCGGCATCTGCAGCGCGAAGCCGAGTGTCAGCGAGATCAGCCCGAGCGAAACGACGGCGGCGTACCAGTTCACGAACAGAACCGAGATGGCCACGAAGACGACGGCGACCACGACGATCAATCGAAAAATTCGTTTCAGGTTGAAACGCGAGACACGATTGGGAATTCGGCCGATGAGAAAGACTTCGACGATATTCGCTATCGTCAGCATGACGAAAATGAGAAGGCCGCCCCAGACATAGTTCAGCACGCGGACGCGCAAAGGCGCCTCAAACCATTCCACGCGCCAGTTGATGACAAGTTGGGCGGCAAAGAGCAGCAAGGCTACGGCCGCGAAACCAGCCGTCCACCAGAGGTCTTCTTTGCGGAAGCTGAAGCGGAACTTTTCCTCGGGCTTTTTCGCCTGCTGCTGGATCGTCTTCGGATCGGCAGTCCGCTGCGCGGCCCGTTCGAGCCGGGAAAGGTTCTCCTGTTCCTTGTCGCGCCGTTCCATGGATTCGCCATCCGATGTCGCATCAACATCGAGCAGCGGCTAATCGTTCCGCGACAGTGGCGTTGGGATGAGGCGCTCGCGGCGCGTGAGACCGCGTCGCCATGCTCGACGTGCTCGAACCGGATCTGAGTGTCCTCGGCCGCCTTAAGACCCGTCACCTGGCCGCCGCCGTCCCTTGTTGCCGCTGGCGCGAGCTTGGCGCCGACGGCGACGCGTGGGCGGCCCGGCGGAGCGGGCCCGGCCATTCTGTTTAGGAAGCGATAGGCGAGTCTATGTTCGCCTGAGGCCGGGCGAGGGGCGGCTTATCTGCGATGGTCTTTATTCCGCGAATTGGATCCGACGCGCCAAATGTAAGCTGTTCCTGCAGATTTTTCTCGCAACCAATTTGATCTATCTTGACACCGGTTGCGATACCAATGTCATATTGGTCCTAAGAATCCCGAGATTGGTTTCAAATAGTTGCTAGAGGCAGCGAGCCGATGAACGTGACTGACAGCAAGGGATATCGAACCGTTTCGAGGAGGAGCGCCATAGACGGCGCCGTCACCGACGAAAGTGGGAGCGATGGTCACAGTCGCCTAACACTTAACGAACTCGCGCAGACGATGGACAGCCGGGGCCAGCCCCATGTTGAGAAGGTGCGATCTGAATGGAACCGAAGACGCCATGACATGGCCCCGGTTCTAAAGGTCCATGAACTCAGTAAGAATTTCGGCGCGGTCAGGATCCTTAACGACGTCACTTTCCAGATGGCGGAAGGGGAGGTCATATCCCTTATCGGCGCGTCTGGCTCGGGAAAGAGCACGTTGTTGCGCTGCATAAATTTTCTGGAGACGCCGACCTCAGGGAGGATCGAGGTGATGGGCGACGCAATCTCCATCACCACCAATCGACCGGGCAAGAGCGAAATCACCAACCGCGCGAAGATCCGGCTCTTTCGCCAGCGGACTGGCATGGTGTTCCAGAACTTCAATCTCTGGCCGCACCGGACCGTGATCGGCAACGTGACAGAGGCGCTCGTCTACGTGCTCGGGAAAGGAAGGCGGGAGGCCGAGGATATGGCGCTTTCGGCGCTTTCCAAGGTGGGGATGGCCGAATTCCGCGACCGCTATCCCAGTCAGCTTTCAGGCGGTCAACAACAGCGCGTGGCGATCGCACGGGTGCTGGCGATGCGACCAAAGATCATGCTTTTTGACGAGCCCACATCCGCGCTCGATCCGGAACTCGTGGGCGAGGTGCTGAAGGTGATCCGCACGCTGGCCGAAGAGGGGGCGACCATCCTTCTCGTCACCCATGAAATGCGGTTTGCGCGCGACGTGTCGAGCCGAATGATATTCCTGCGCAAAGGTATCCTTGAGCAGGACGATGCGCCGGAAGAGTTGTTTCGCAACCCTGCCTCGGAGGCGGTGAAACGGTTTCTCTCCAGCGTCATGCCAGCCGCCGCGTGATCGCGGTTTTCTTCAGCAGAACAAGAAAAGGGGTAACACTCATGCTTTCAGTTCAAACGTTTCGTTCGATTTTCGTATCCGGTTTCATGCTCGCCGCCGCAGCCGGTGCCGCGCGCGCCCAGGAAGGCGTCCTACGCGTCGGCACGGAAGGGGACGCGCCGCTGTTCAGCATGGCCGACGCCAACGGAAACGTCACCGGCTTCGACGCCGACGTTGCCAACGGTATCTGCGCCGAACTCAAGATGAAGTGCAAATTCGTGGTGCAGGCTTTCAGTTCGCTGGTTCCCTCCATGGATAGCGACCGCTTCGACGTGATCATTTCCGGCCTTGGCATCACTGCCGAGCGCCAGAAGAAGATCGACTACTCCATCCCGTACGCCACCACGCCGCTCTATTTCGTGGTCCCCAAAGATTCCGCTCTTGCCGGGCTCAAGAGTCTCGAGGAGATCGAAAAGGCGCTCGCGGGAAAGAGTGTCGGCGTCGTGACAGGCACGACCTATGCCAAATTCATCGGCAAGCGGGCGACCAGCGCCGATCTCAAGACTTATGATGCCACCACTCAGCAGACCGCTGATCTTGCGGCTGGCCGCCTGGATGCCGCTTTCGGCGACTCCCCGACCTGGATGGATTTCCTCGCTACACCGGACGGCGCCAACTTCACGAAGATCGATGTGAAGATTACGGCGATGAGCGATCCTCAAACCCTCGGCCACGGCATGGGTGTCGGCATGCGCAAGGGGAATGCCGAACTCAAGGCTAAGGTAGATGCCGCGCTCTGCAACATGATCGATGGAGGTAAGATCAAGGAGTCTTCCCTCAAGTGGTTCAAGGACGACTACACCATTCCGTGCAAGAAGTGATCCTCTCGCAACAACTGGCCGTCGCAGCCCGCGGCGGCCCGACGGGTGTCATCCATGTTTGAAACTATCTGGTTGCTGGTTGTGGAGCAGGGCTGGGGACTCGCTTTGCTGCGCGGCGCCTTCGTGACGATCTGCATCGGGCTGGTCGGCATGATGATCGGGTTGATCGCAGCCGTCCCGTTTGCCATAGCGCGCTGGCAGCGGGTCCCGGTGCTGTCCCAGATGATCGATGTCTACAGCATCGTCGTCCGCGGCGTGCCGGGTCTTCTTGTGATCTATCTCCTGTTCTTTGGCTCTGTCGACTGGGTGCAGAAGATAGCCGTTGCCTTCGGCTACCGAGACACGGCTGAAAGTGCCTACCCGTCCATTATCGGCATCCTCGCCATCGCGACCATTTCCTGCGCCTATTCGATCGAGGTGATGCGAGGCGCTTTGGAAGCCGTTCCCAACGGTCTTCTTGAAGCCGCGAAATCTTTGGCGTTGCCTCGATCGGTCGCCTTTTTCAGAATCACGTTGCCGCTCGCGTTGAGGCTTGCTCTCGGCGGGATCAACAATGTCTGGCAGATGACGATCAAGGATACTTCACTCGTTTCCATCGTCGGCATGCAGGAACTCATGCGTATGGCGGCTATCGCGGCGGGCATCACGCGCTCGCCACTTCTCTTTTACTGCATCGCTGCCTCGCTGTTCTTCGCCATGACAGCAGTCAGCCAGACCCTGTTCGGCCTGGCTGAGCGCCATATCAATCGCGGCTTCAGCGGAGGTTAGAATGGATTTCACCATTATTGCCTATGCGATTCCGTTCCTTCTCACCGGCGCAAAGACAACGCTTCTGATCTCGGTGTTCGGCGTGGGCTTAGGACTGCCATTCGGCATCCTGGTGGCGCTCGCGCGCACTTCGCGCAATCGCTTGGTTTGCACGGCGGCCGACGCCTATTGCGCCGTCTTTCGCGGCACGCCCATGCTAGTGCAGATATTCGTGATCTACTACGGATTAGGGCAGGTCGGGTTCTTTCGCTCCAACCCGGTGATTTGGTGGCTGATCGGCGACGGCCTGCACGCAGCCATTCTCGCGGTCCTGTTGAACACCGGTGCCTACACAGCCGAAATCTTTCGAACCGCGTTTTTATCCCTGCCGCGCGGGCTGATCGAGGCGGCGGAAGCCTGCGGCATGTCGCCTTGGATTATCTTGCGCCGGATCAAGTTCCCGCTGGCTTTGCGACAAGCGCTGCCATCCTACAGCAGTGAGGTTGCCATCATCGTCAAAGAATCCAGCCTCGCTTCGACCATCGCTGTGCTCGAAATCACCGGTTGGGCCAAACGCCTGATGAGCGAAACCTTCGCCATTATGGACATCTTCATCATCACCTCCGTCTTCTACCTCACCCTCAATGTCGTCGGACTGACTGCCTTGAAGCTTTTGGAGCGGCAACTTTGGTTCGAACGGCGTTCAACGCGCAGAAAGGCCACATCCCTATGTCCAAGTTGACGTTCATCGACCAGAATGTTCTTCCGCGCCCACGCGAAGGGCAGCCTCTGCCCGACCGCCTTGTGGAGGGCGATCCACGTTTTCTGAGCTGGGATATCGCCCAGACCGCAGACGGCGCCGTGAAGGCGGGGGTCTGGGAGGTCACGCCTGGCGCCTATCGTTCGATTAAGGGCGAGACTTTCGAGTTCTGCTACATCCTTTCGGGTGTCTCCGAACTCACTGAGGATGGCTGCCCGCCGCGCCGCATCGCGGCTGGCGACGCCTTCGTCATGCATCCGGGATTCACCGGCGTATGGCGTGCCATCGAAACCACGCGCAAACTCTGGGTCTCACGTGATTGACCGGTTTGCGCTTGCCCGCCGATCCGACCAAAAGCTGGTATGTTCCCATGACCGCCGATTCCGCTGGCCCCCTCAAATCCACGCCCTATTGGTGGGAGGATTGCACCTTCTCTCCCCTCCCAGTCCGCCGGGTCGCCTCCAAATGCGACGTGGCGATCGTTGGGGGAGGCTATGCAGGACTTTCGGCGGCCATCGAGCTTGCTCGTCCCGGTCGCAGTGTTCAGCTTTTCGATCGCCAGTCGCTGGGGCAGGCGGCTTCCAGTCGTAATGGCGGCATGGCGAGCGGGAGCATTCGACCCGGGCGCAAGGAATTGATCAGAAGATTCGGCGAGGCCCGCGCCACCGAGATCCTGATGGAGGGAAAGGCCGCACGGGAAGACCTGTGGGCCTTTCTGAAGGAGGAGAAGGTGGAGTGTGACTTCCATCTCTCCGGCCTGTTCGTCGGCGCGATCAACGCTGATGAATGCGACGAACTCAGCCGCTCCGCCGATCTACTGCGGCGCTTTCTGGGCATCGAGGCTCATCCCGTTGGCCGGTTGGACGTGCCGACCTATATCGGGACGGATTTCTACACGGGTGGATTCGTGCGGATGGATACCGGTGGCTTGCATCCGGCCAAGCTGCTTGCGGGTATTATACGGGTGGCAATGGCAACCGGAGCGGTAATCCATGAGAACACAGCCGTTACGGGAACCATCGCCGAGGCCGGCGGGGTCCGTGTAAGAACGTCGCGCGGTGACGTTCTCGCCAGGAAGGTGCTGATCTGCACGGATGCCTATACCGACGGCTTCGATCCTTGGCTGCGACGCCGTATTGTGCCGGTGCGCAGCCGCATAATCGCTACCGAGCCATTGGCAGAAGGCGTGATGGACCGGTTGATGCCGAAGCGCATGATGTATGGCGATATGCGCCAGCTCAGCTATTACTATCGCCCTTCGGCGGACGGATCGCGCATCCTCTTCGGCGGCAGGGACGGCACCACGGCGGGTGACGCGCTGGCGCCGACCACCCATTTGCGCAGCGAACTTGGCCGAATTTTCCCCGAACTGAGGGGCGTCGGCCTGACGCATAGTTGGTTTGGCCAGGTCGCCATGCATCGCGACATGGTGCCTCGGATTTTCACCTCGGGCGATACGGTTTACGCCACCGGCTTCTGCGGCTCCGGAGTGGTCTGGGCCCGCTGGCTGGGCAAGAAGGCCGCCTTCAAGATCCTCGGCGAAACCGAAAAGGCGCAGTCCGCCTTCGATTTCGACCCCGCTCCGAAGGCCGTGCCGTTTTACCGCGGCAAGCCATGGTTCATCCCGCTTGTCTATTCCCTTTACGAATGGCGGGATAAACGTGCGATGCGCCGTCGCCAGCCCGAAGCAAAGAGGCGATAACCTTGCTCTTCCTTGGCGACGGGCCCGCCGCGTACAGGAACCTCATCTTGTCTGGATGGCGCGCACCGCGTCCGTCTTGAAAACAGTGTCAGATGCCCCGCCTTGAATAGAACGACAAGCGATTAGCGTTCGAACGCGCCATTCTGCTCGGTTCGGCAATCTCAAAATTTTGGCGATGAGGCCTACTCACCCCATTGTCTCCGATCCGAGTATGTTGCCTCTCGCGGTCAAGATATGGCTATGCATTCTTTGTTCGGCCTGCCCACCATCGCGGTCAGTGATCGCCTGTAAGATCGCGCGATGATGAGCCGTATACTCCTGCATACGCTCTTTCGTCAGAGACAGCTCTTTCATGCGCCCCCAAAGACGCCCCGCCCGAAGCGAGTGAATACCTTCGTAGAGCGAGGCCAGCAATCCATTGCGGGCCGCCACCACTACCAGTTGATGGAACGCGGCGTCCCAACGCTCGAACTCCGCCAGCGTCGCGGCGGTACTGCCATGCTGGATGACCTTGTGCATCTCTTCAGTTTCATAGGGGGTCGCCCGCAACGCCGCGAGCGCCGCCACCTTCGGCTCGATGATTAATCGTGCTTCGAAGACCTCAGCGGGATAGGTCCACAGTTCTTTCCGAGAGGCATCGTGTGCGCGATACGGAGCGCTCGCGGTTGCCCCTCGCTCGGCGACGAAAGTGCCACGCCCGACATGGCGAAGCAGGCGCCCCTCTTGCTCCATCTCGGCCAGCATGCGCCGGAGGGCCGTGCGGGGTAAACCTAGCTTGAGCGCGAGATCGCGCTCGGGTGGCAGCCGGTCGCCTGGCTGCAATCCAGCCGCCTCGATGAAATCCCTCAAAACGACGGTCATGCGGCCACTCCACTAAGAAACGGGCGGATTTCTCTGCAACCAATTTGATCTATATTGACACCGGTTGCAATACCAATTTCATATTGGTTCAAGCAATCGACAGACTGGTTGCGCATGTTTTCTAAAGCCGCGAGAGGATGGGTGTGAGTCAGACAGCAAGGGATATCGAATCGTTTTGCGCGGATGCTGCGGCTATCATTGCAAGCGCTCCTGTGGATCTGCTGGTGGGCGGCAAATGGACAAGTGCAACCGGCGGCAATCGGTTTGATGTCGCCGATCCATCCAACGGGCTCACGATCGCGTCTGTCGCAGACGGCGCAGTCGCCGACGCAATCCGGGCGATCGATGCTGCGGAGGCTTCTGCGACTATGTGGAGGCAAACCCCCTCACGCCGGCGATCGGACATGCTGATGCGCTGCCATCGGCTCATGCTCGATCGTGCCGAATGGCTGGCGCAACTGATATCTCTGGAGAACGGCAAGGCCCTCCCAGACGCTCGCGCAGAGGTAACGTATGCCGCGGAGTTCTTCCGATGGTACGCCGAGGAGGGGGTGCGTACTCTCGGCGACATCGGCCACGCGCCGGGCGGTGCAAACCGAATCGTGGTTCAATACCAGCCGATTGGCATCGCCGTTCTCGTCACACCCTGGAATTTCCCGGCGGCCATGGCGACCCGCAAGATCGCCCCGGCGCTCGCGGCGGGTTGCACGTGCGTACTGAAGCCGGCGGCTGAGACTCCACTGACCGCGTTGGCGATCGGTGCGATCCTCATGGAAGCCGGTTTGCCCGAAGGTGCCGTCAACATCGTGACGACCACGGCCGCGGGGCCTGTGGTGAGCGCGATGCTGCACGACAGTCGGGTGCGCAAACTGTCATTCACGGGTTCGACGGCCGTTGGGCGCATCCTGTTGCGTGAGGCCGCCAACCGGGTCATCAGCTGTTCCATGGAACTCGGCGGCAACGCTCCTTTCATCGTGTTCGATGATGCGGATCTGGACGATGCCGTGGCCGGCGCCATGGTCGCCAAGATGCGCAACGGCGGAGAAGCCTGCACTGCGGCGAATCGCTTCTATGTGCAGCGCGGCATTTACGACGCTTTTGTCCGCCGGCTTACCCAGGAAATGTCGTCGCTTTCAGTGGGGCCGGGTCTTCAAGCGACGACCCAGCTCGGGCCCCTTATTACCGCGACGGCCGTGGAGAAGGTTGATCGCTTGCTGAAGGATGCCGTTGCCCGTGGGGCGCGTATCGAAACGGGCGGCAAACCGCGGCCTGGCGAGGGCTTCTTCTATCCTCCGACAGTCCTAGCTGACGTTTCTCCCGATTCCGACATCGCGAAGGAAGAGATCTTTGGGCCGGTCGCAGCGGTCACGCCCTTCGATACGGAAGACGAGGCTGTCCGGCTGGCGAACGACACGGAGTATGGCCTCATATCCTACGTCTACAGTAGTGATCTCAGACGCGCCCTGAGGGTCGCCGAACGCATCGAAAGTGGAATGGTCGGCGTCAATCGTGGCCTGGTTTCGGACCCGGCAGCGCCCTTCGGGGGGATGAAGCAAAGCGGGCTCGGCCGCGAGGGAGGGCATCACGGCCTGCTCGAATATCTCCAACCAAAATACATCGCGACCAACTGGTAAAACCGCAAAATCGCTTCTCCGCCGAGTTGCGCCACATATCGGTCGTGCAGGTTTACGCTAGCTACTTCTGGGAAACCGACAAGTCTGCTTGCGGGCCCTTCCGGTTCATCGAGACTGGAACTTATGATAGCCCACGCACGTCAACGATTGGGCGAGCAGCCGCGTCGAGTCCTTTCCCCTTGCCAACCTCCCCACCTTCCCCTAATCTCCCGCTGAGAAAACCTTTTCCCAAATCGCCTCGCGCCTGCTGACCTCACCCGTCATCTTCGCGCAGGGCGATAAGGGAAAACCTTTTCCCAACTTAGGGGTGCGCCTCGAACCATGTCCGCCGACGCCGAGCCAGCGCTAGTTTCCGCCAAGCCGCCAGTCACGCTGCGCGAGGTGGCGGCTGCGGCCGGCGTCAGCGTCGCGACGGCGTCGAAGGCGCTGAACGGGCAGGGGCGCATGACCGCCGAGACGCGCGAGCGCATTCGTGAGGTGGCGCAGCGTCTCGGCTTCCGGCCGAACCATCTGGCGCAGAGCCTGCTGCGCAAGCGCTCCTTCACCGTCGGCCTGCTCACCAACGATACCTATGGCCGCTTCTCGCTGCCGCTGATGGCCGGCGTTTCGGATGCGCTGGTCGACAATGGCGTCTCGGTGTTCCTGTGCAATGTCGAGGACGACCCGCGGCTCGGCCAGCTCCATGTCGAGGCCATGCTCGACAAGCGCGTCGACGGCATCATCGCCACCGGAAAGCGCATCGACCGCCATCTGCCGATCGATCTGTCCAATCTGCGCATCCCCGTCGTCTATGCCTTCACCCAGCCGGATCCCGGCGCGGTCGGCCTGGTTTCCGACGATGCCGGCGGCGCGCGGCTGGCGGTCGAGCATTTTTTGCGGCTCGGGCGCCGCCGCGTCGCCCATGTCACCGGGCCGGCGGGCTTCGCGGTGGTGCATGCGCGGGCTGAGGCCTACCGGGAGGTGCTCGAGGCGCACGGCCTGCCGATCGGCGAGCCGCTGCTCGGCGCCTGGTCGGAAGCCTGGGGCCACGATGCGGTGGCGAATCTGTTCGGCAACGGTCGGGGCAGGGAAGGCTGGCCGGATGCCGTCTTTTGCGGCAACGACCAGATCGCCCGGGGCGTCATCGACGCGCTGCGCGAGCGCGGCATCCGCGTGCCCGACGATGTCGGCGTCATCGGCTTCGACAATTGGGAGATCGTGGCCGAGGCGACGCGCCCGCCGCTGACCTCGGTCGACATGAATCTTTCGACGCTCGGGCGCGAGGCCGGGCTTGCTCTGCTTTCGCTCGTGGGCGGCCAGCCGGCCGCGCCGGGCATCAGGAAACTGCCGTGCCGGCTGGTGGTGCGTCAGTCATGCGGCCGTCCGCCGGGCGGCTGAGGCATCGAACGAAACGGCCGTCGCGCAACGGCCAAACTGGGAGGAGAACCATGAGGAGGAATACCGTGAAAACCATATTTGCCAAGCTGGCCTTGGCCGTGGCCGTGATCGGCGGCGGCCTGCAGGCGGCGTCCGCCGAGACCGCCAACATCTGGGTGCGCGCCGACGGCTCGAATTTCATGCCGCGCATCGTCGACGCCTTCAACAAGGCGCATAAGGACCAGATCAAGCTCGACATCATCCCGAACGCCGAGATCATCCCGAAATATGGCGCCGCCGCCGCCGGCGGCACCGCGCCCGATGCGCTGTCGCTCGACCTGATCTACACGCCGTCCTTCGCCGCCGCCGGCCAGCTGGAAGACATCACCGACTGGGCGAAATCCTTGCCCTATTTTTCGAGCCTCTCGCCGGCGCATGTGAAGACCGGCACCTATAAGGGCCGTATCTACGGCCTGCCGTTCTCGGCCGATTCTTCGGTGCTGATCTGGAACAAGAAGCTGTTCAAGCAGGCCGGGCTCGACCCGGAAAAAGGGCCGAAGACCTGGGCCGAGATCGAGGCCGACGCCGAGAAGGTCAATGCGCTCGGCGGCGACATCAAGGGCTTCTACTTCTCCGGCAATTGCGGCGGCTGCAACATCTTCACCTTCACGCCGCTGGTCTGGGCCTCGGGCGGCGACATCCTCTCCGAGGACGGCTCCAAGGCGACGCTCGACAGCCCGCAGCTGCGCGGCGCGATCGACCTCTACCGTTCGATGGTCAAGAAGGGGCTGGTGCCCGAGGGCGCGCAGACCGACACCGGCGCCAACTTCTTCGCCGCCTTTGCCGGCGGCAAGATCGGCCTTTCGCCGTCCGGCGCCTTCGCCATCGGCGCGCTCAACACGCAATATCCTGATATCGACTACGGCATCACCTTCCTGCCGGGCAAGGATGGCGGCTGGTCGTCCTTCGCCGGCGGCGACAATTTCGTCGTCACCAAGGGTACCAAGAAGATCGCCGTGGTGAAGGAGTTTTTGGACTTCGCCTACTCGCTCGAGGGCCAGACCATCCTCGCCAAATATGGTAGCCTTCCGGTGCGCGGCGACATCGCCAAGGAAGCGCTGAAGGACCTCGATCCGCGCTACCAGGTGGCGGCCGAGGCGATGGCCAAGGGCCGCACGCCCTATTCGGTGGTGTTCAACGACCTGATCAACTCCGCCAACGGGCCGTGGACGCAGATGGTCAACGAGGTCTTCTTCGGCGACGATGTCGACGGCGCCATCGCCAATGCCCAGGAGACCATGCAGTCGATCATCGACCAGGCGCCGAACAAGTAAAGCGCGGCCCTAAACCTCCCCTCGAGGGGAGGTCGGACCGCAAGTCCGGGTGGGGTCGCCCGCGAAGTACGCCGACGCTATCTCCCCGTAGGGCGCACTTCACAGCGGATCCCACCCCCGGCCTTCGGCCGGACCCTCCCCTCAAGGGGGAGGGGGACGCCGCGCTAAATGGCAGGATTGTCGCGTTGAGAAAGCTCACTCATCATCATCGCCAAGTTGAGGCGCCGCGAGGTTCGCTCCCTCTTCTCCCCCCGTGGGGTGAGAAGCGGTCCGCGCAGCGGACGAAAAGCCAATTGCTTGGCTTTTCGAGCTTCGAACGCCCTGAGCCTGCGAAGGGCCGGGCGGTGGCCGATCCACCCCCGGCCGGGTCCCCGCTGCTTCGCAGCGTCCCGGCGTTCGCCGGCCTTTCATCGTGCCACTGGCACGATGAATTCACCTTCGGTGAACCGGCTGCTCACCCCACAAGGGGAGAAGGGGGAGCCAAGCCATGACCACCCTCACCGCAACCTCCGCGCCCGCCCGCGCCAGACGCATCGGCGTCAGCCGCCGGCAATGGGTGGGCCTGCTCTATGTCCTGCCGGCCGTCGCCTTCGTCACCGTGTTCTTCGTCATCCCGCTCGGCATGACGGCGTGGATGTCGCTGCACAACTGGCCGCTGATGGGCGAGCACGCTTTCATCGGCCTCGATAACTATGTCGCCATCCTGCGCGACACCCGGTTCTGGAACGCGCTCAAATTCACCTTCTACTACACGCTGATCGTCACCATCGCGATCTTCGCCGTCGCCTTCCCGCTGGCGATCTTCATCGAACGTCCGCGCCCGCTCACCAATCTTTACCGCACCGCCTTCTTCATGCCGGCGGTGGTCGGCTTTGCTTCCGCAAGCCTGCTCTGGTCGTGGCTGTTGAACGTCGATTCCGGCCTGTTCAGCCCGGCCGCCTACGACCTCGGCCTGACCGAGAGGAAGGTCAATCTTCTCGCCACCTTCCAGCCGGCGTTCTGGTCGATCATCGCCATGGTGGTCTGGAAGGTGGCCGGCTTTACCATGATCATCCTGATGACCGGCCTGCAGTCGATCCCGCAGGACCTGCAGGAGGCCGCCGTCATCGATGGCGCCGGACCGTTCGCCCGCTTCAGGGCGATCACCCTGCCGCTGATGCGCCGCACGCTGGCGCTGGCGCTGATCCTGTCGGTCGCGGGCTCGATCCTCGCCTTCGACCAGTTCTACATCATCCTGCGCGGCGGCCCGCGCAACCAGACGCTGACGGCGGTCTACTGGATCTTCAACCAGTCCTTCGTCTCGTTCAAGCTCGGCTACGGCGCGGCACTCTCCATGGTGCTGCTGGTCATCCTGGTGGCGCTCAGCCTCATCCAGCTCTGGCTGCTGCGCAAGCCCGAGGGGCTCGACTGATGGCCGAGGCGATGTCGCAGCACCGCAAGGCGGCCTTCAGCCTGGCCAGGCATTCCACCGGCATCATCGCCTCGGTGCTGTTTTTGGCGCCGATCGTGTGGACGGTGCTCTCCACCTTCAAGCCGGCGCAGGAAGCGCGCCAGCCGCCGCTGCCGCCCTGGCCGACCACCGGCTTCTCGGTCGAGAACTATCAGACGCTGAACACCTTCGGCGACGGGCTTTGGGCCTCGGCGCAGAACAGCATCTATGTCTCGGTGATGACGGTGTTGCTCTCCGTGCTGGTCAGCGTGCTCGCCGGCTACGGCTTTTCGCGTTTCCGCTTCCCGTTCCGGGACTTCTTCTTCATCCTCATCCTGTCGACGATCATGATCCCGTTCCAGTCGATCCTGACGCCGATCTTCCTGGTGCTGACGAAACTCGGTCTGCACAACACGCTGACCGGCCTGGTCTGCGTCTATGTCACGCTGCAGCTGCCGTTCTCGATCTTCATGATGCGCAACGCCTTCGACGCCGTGCCGCGCGAGATCGAGGAGGCGGCGCGCATGGATGGCGCCAACAATGTCACCATGCTGGTCAAGGTGATGCTGCCGCTGGTCTGGCCGGGCGTCGTCACCATTGCGCTCTTCGCCTTCCTCGGCGCCTGGAACGAGTTCCTGGCCGCGCTGGTGCTGATGACCGACCAGTCGAAATTCACCCTGCCGGTGATGATGACCGCGCTTCAGTCCGGCCGCTTCGGCGCCATCGATTGGGGCGCGGTGCAGGCGGGCGTCACGGTGATGATGGTGCCCTGCCTGATCCTGTTCCTGGCGCTGCAGCGCTTCTACATCCGCGGCCTGATGGCCGGGGCCGTCAAATGATTTCCCGCATTCGAATGGAGTGACGTTATGACCGCAGCACAATCCGCCACCGCAGCCCAGGCAGCCGCGACCGCGAAGCCGAAGCTTGCCTTCCGGCCGCTGCCCGTGCCGCAGGTCGATGTCCGCGGCTTCTGGGGTGACCGGGTCGACGCCGTCGCCGCCAAGACCGCCGGCATCCTCTACGACCGCTGCGTCGAGGCGCGCATGCTTGAGCAGATCGATCCCGACCGGCCGTCGCCGGGCGTCGTCATTCCGTTCCATTCGCCGTCACCCGACGAGGCCGACGCGCAGGGCGCCGAGTTCACCGGCTCGACGGTGACGACCCAGATGTTCTGGGATTCCGACTGGGGCAAGACCATCGAGACCGCCGCCTATTCGCTTTACCGGCGCCGCAATCCGGAGCTGGAGAAAAAGATCGATGCCGTCATCGACATGTACGGCAAGCTGCAGCAGGAGGACGGTTATCTCTCGAGCTGGTACCAGCGCATCCAGCCGGGTCTCCGCTGGACCAACCTGCGCGACTGCCACGAGCTCTACTGCGCCGGCCATCTGATCGAGGGCGCCGTCGCCTACTTTCAGGCGACGGGCAAGCGCAAGCTGCTCGACATCATGAGCCGCTACGCCGACCACATCGCCTCGATGTTCGGCCCGGAGCCCGGCAAGAAAAAGGGCTATTGCGGCCATGAGGAGATCGAGCTGGCGCTGGTGAAGCTCGCGCGGGCGACGGGTGAGAAGAAGTACATGGATCTGGCGAAGTACTTCATCGACCAGCGCGGCCAGCAGCCGCATTATTTCGACGAGGAGGCGCGCGCCCGCGGCGCCGACCCGAAGGCCTATCATTTCAAGACATACGAATACAATCAGTCGCACAAGCCGGTGCGCGAGCAGGACAAGGTCGTCGGCCACGCTGTGCGGGCGATGTACCTCTTCTCCGGCATGGCCGACATTGCCACCGAATATGGCGACGACAGCTTGCGCGCGGCGCTCGACAGGCTGTGGGACGATCTGACCACCAAGAGCCTCTATGTCACCGGCGGCCTCGGGCCGTCGGCTCACAATGAGGGTTTCACCAGCGACTACGACCTGCCCAACGAAACCGCCTATGCCGAGACCTGCGCCTCGGTCGGCCTGGTGTTCTGGGCGAGCCGCATGCTGGGCATGGGCCCGAACCGCCGTTATGCCGACATGATGGAGCGGGCGCTCTACAACGGCTCGATCTCGGGCCTGTCGCTCGACGGCTCGCTGTTCTTCTACGAGAACCCGCTGGAGAGCCGCGGCGGCCACCACCGCTGGAAATGGCACCGCTGCCCCTGCTGCCCGCCCAATATCGGCCGCATGGTGGCTTCGATCGGCAGCTATTTCTACGGCCTCGCCGACGATGCGCTGGCCGTGCACCTCTATGGCGACTCCACCGCACGCTTCGAGATCGCCGGCCGGCCTGTCAGCCTGGTCCAGACCAGCAATTATCCTTGGGACGGCGCGGTCTCGATCGAGATCGAGGCACAGACACCGGTTGAATTCACGCTTTACCTGCGCATACCCGCATGGTGCCGCAACGCGGCGCTGAAGCTGAACGGCAACATGCTCGATCTCGATGCGGTCACGGTCGACGGCTATGCCGCGATCCGCCGCGAATGGCAAAAGGGCGACCGCGTCGAGCTCGACCTCGAAATGTCGATGGCCCGCCTCTTCGCCAATCCGGAAGTGCGGCAGGACATCGGCCGCGTCGCGCTGTCGCGCGGCCCGCTGCTCTACTGCGTCGAAGAGACCGACAATGGCGGCGGACTGCACCGCATTGCGCTGCCGCGCACGGCCAGGCTGGAGGCGCACAAAGAGCCGAACCTGCTCGGCGGTATCGTCACGCTTTCGGCGATCGGCAGCCGGGCCGAGGCGAAGAACTGGGGCGGCCATCTCTACCGCCCCGAGCCGCCGGAAACCGAAGAGACGACGCTCAAGGCAATTCCTTACTTCGCCTGGGACAACCGCGACCCCGGCGAGATGCTGGTCTGGCTCAGGGAAGGGTAGGGCGATCGCTCGATCTACAGATGCACGAAGGCGGTCAGCGGCAGGTGGTCGGACGCCACGCGCGACAGCGGCGTGTCATGCGCTTCCACCGCCGACACCATGCCGTTGCGGTTGCCCATGATCCGGTCGAGCGCCAGCACCGGCAGGCCGGACGGAAAGGTGGGCACAGCGGGCAGCGAGGGGCCGAAGGTGGTGTGCAGCGTGTTGAGCGCGGAGCGGTTGCCCAGCCGCCATTCGTTGAGGTCGCCGAGCAGGAGCGTCGGCCTTTCGTCGGCGCTGCTCATGATATCGAGCACGACGCGGGCCTGTTCCGAGCGCGAGCGGCGCAACAGGCCGAGATGCGCGGCGATCACGCGCAGCGTCCGGTTCTCGTCGAGGTCGATCTCGGCGACCAGCGCCCCGCGCGGCTCCAGGCCGGGCAGCTTGATCTGGTGCACGTCGCGCACCGTGCCCCGCTTGAACAGAAGCACGTTGCCGCGCCAGCCATGTGCCTTGCCGTTTCCGGTGACCGGCACCGGCACCAGCCCCGTTTCGATTTCGAGGCGGTTGAGGTCGAGCAGTCCGGCGCGGTCGCCGAAGCGGTTGTCGGCCTCCTGCAGCGCGATCACATCGGGGCTGATCTCGCGGATGACGCGCGCGGTCCGCTCGGGGTCGAACTTGCGGTCGGTGCCGATGCATTTGTGGACGTTGTAGGAGGCGACCACCATCTCGGCGCCGCCGACCCGTTTGGGCGCCGTGGCTTTCGCTTTCCGCATCTTTCTGCCGCGGATCGACAGGAGCACGGTTTCGGGGAGGGTGCGTCCGTTTCTCTCCATGGTTCCTGCTGCTCGTCTTCCTTGCCTACAGATAGGGCGATCCCAGCCACAGCAATCGGTCGAGGACACGAATGACGAAGGCTCTGGCCCGCAGCATCTCGAGTGTCACCGGTTTCGCCGACGCGATCGCCGCGTCGATACGCGCCTCGATCGCCCGGGCGAAGTTGGCATCCAGGACCTCCATGTCGATCTCGAAATTCAGCCTGAGCGACCGGGCGTCGAGATTGGACGAGCCGACATAAGCCCATGCGCCGTCGATTGCCATAAGTTTCGAATGATCGAAGGGGCCTTGGTGGCGCCACACCCGGCAATAATGCTTCAGCACCTGGTCGAACTGTGCCGTCATGGCGCGGTCGACGAGGAAAAGATTGTTCACCGCGGGCACCACGATGTCGATCTGGACACCGCGCGCGCCGGCCGTGGTCAGCGCGCTGATCAGCTCGCGGTCCGGCAGGAAATAGGGCGACATGATGCGGATCGATTTGCGGGCGACCGAAAACGCTCCCATCAGCAGCTTGTGGTTGGTTTCGTTCGCGGCATCCGGTCCTGTCGCCACGGCTCTGACCAGCATCGGCTGGCCGGGCGGCGGGGTGGTTCGCTCGACCTGCCAGGCGTCGCCCTTCAGCGCCTCGTTGCTGGCGAAGCGCCAGTCCTCGGCGGCGACTGAGAACAGGTCGACCACCACCGGCCCGGTGACCTCGAAATGCGTGTCCCTGGAGCTGTCGGAACCGGCGAATTCGGCCGAGAACCCCTTGCGGATGTTCATGCCTCCGGTAAACGCCACCGTCGCGTCGATGACCAGGACCTTCCTGTGGGTTCTGAGATTCGCATAAGGAAGTCTCAAGCCCATGACGATGTTGCCGTTGAAGAGATCGACGGCGACGTTGGCCTCCCTGAGCTGCTTCAGGATGCTGGGTACCGAATAACGCACGCCAACGGCGTCGATCAGCACGCGCACGGCGACGCCGCGTTTGACCGCGGCGGAGAGCGACTGCACGAACATCTGTCCGACGGCGTCGTTGTCGAAGATGTAAGTTTCGAGAAGCACGCTCTTTTGCGCGCCGTCGATCGCCCGGCACATCGCCGTATAGGCCTCGTCGCCGGTCTCGAGCACGGCGATGGTGTTTCCCGAAGTCAGCGGACGCCGCGCCACCCTGTCGCCCAGTGTCTTCAATCCGACGAAGCGCTGGCCGAATTGGGCCTCGATCAAGGCTTCGACGGCGACGTCGCGATTGTGCCCCTCATCCGCCGAACCGGCGCTGGGCCGCATGGCGCTGATCGTCGCGCGGCGGATGCGGTTGATGCCGGCGATGGCGTAGATGATCGCGCCGAGGAAGGGCGACAGAAGCATCACGCCGACCCACCCCGTGGCGGCGCGCACGTCTTCCTTCGTCATGATGGCATGGACGATGCCGACCGCCGCCATCGCCAACGACAGGAGAAGGATGAGCGTCGACCAGTGACTCGCTATCGCCTGGAACATCGGCCCGACTATTGTGCGAGCCGGCGCGGAAGGCAATCCGCCAGGTCAAGGCGATGCGGACTCGCATGCAGCTCTTCCAGAGGCACGGCGAAATCGCTGTTATGTCCGCACCCGCCTCGATGCCGAAGTGTCGGAGCTCACGCGGGAACATTCGGCGATCCGATGCGTTTGGCTTTTCGTTGCCGAGCGGGAATGGGAGATGCGCATCGAAAGCCTTCAAGGAACCGAGGGGTTTATCCGTACCCCGGAGGACGCCGTCGCCCTGCAAATTCCGCCCGACTTCATCGAGACGCTGCCCATTGCGATCTACGCTTGCGACGCGCAAGGGCGATTGCTTTGGTTCAACAAGCGCGCTGCCGACTTGTGGGGGCGAACGCCCTTGCTTGGCTCGGATTCCGAACTTTATTGCGGATCCCACAGGCTCTATCTCGATGGACGCGAGATCGCGCGCGCCCAAACCCCGATGGCCGCGGTGCTGCGAACCGGCATTCCCGTCAGGGGGGTTGAAGGCAAGCTCGAGCGCCCCGACGGGACGGCGATATGGGTGATGGTCCACATCGAGCCGATCGAAGACGAGGACGGTCGGGTCGTCGGAGCCATCAACTGTTTCCATGATGTCACGGACCGGCGTCTGAGCGATGAGATCATTGGGCAACAGGAACAGCGGCTCGCTGCGACTTACCAGCATGCGGCGATTGGCATCGCTGAAGTCAATGCGAAGGGCGAACTCGGGCGCGTCAACGGCTACCTGGCCGACCTGCTCGGCTATTCGGCCGATGAACTTGTCGGTAGGTCGGTGTTCGATGCCACTCTGGCGGAGAATGTCGATGCGGACCTGCGTCAGTTCGAGCGTCAGGTGCGAGGCGAGATCGACAGCTACCGGCACGAGAAGCGCTTCATCCGCAAGGACGGGGCAAGAGTCTGGGTCGCGGTCACGTCCTCGAGCGTAAGGGACTCCGAAGGCCGCTTCTTGTATGCGGTGCGCGTCCAGCAGGATATCACCGCGCGCAAGAAGGCGGAGGCCGCGCTGGTCCGGCATCTGGAGCAGCAGGCGGCGCTTTACGAATTCACGGACAGCCTTCAGCGCGCGGCGAACCTCGGCGAGATCCACGATATAGCCCTCAGCACCATCATTCGCGCATTGGGTGCGGACCGGGCGTCCATACTCTTCTTCGACAACACCGGCTTGCTCAGATTTGCCGCCTCGCGAGGCCTGTCGCAAGCTTACAGAACGGCCGTAGAAGGCCATTCCCCCTGGTCGCGCGACACACGCGATCCCGAACCAATCGCTATTGCAGACGTCGAGCAAAGCGGGTTGCCGGACGACCTCAAGGCGGCTGTGCGGGACGAAGGCATTGCAGCGCTGGCTTTCATTCCAATCTCGGTGCGCGGTCAGTTGCTCGGCAAGTTCATGACCTATTACGATCATCCGCACGATTTCGTGGAGTCCGAGCTTCGTTTTGCGCTGACGGTGGCCGGACAACTCGGCTTCGCGGTCGACCGCGTGCGGCTCGAGACCGCCCGCCAGACGACGGAGCGCGCCGCAAATCAGCTCGTGGCCATTGTCGAATCCTCTCACGACGCGATCATCAGCAAGGACCTCAACGGCATTATCGCCTCATGGAATGCCAGCGCGGAGCGCCTGTTCGGCTTCACGGCCGACGAGGCGATCGGCAGGCACATCACGATGATCATCCCCGATGACCGGCTGGGCGAGGAGCCGGAGATCATCAGGCGCATCAGCAGCGGCGAAAACGTCGATCACTTCGAAACGGTGCGTCGCCGCAAGGACGGCAGTCTCGTCGATATTTCCCTCACGATTTCGCCCATCCGCAACAGCCAGGGCCGCATCATCGGCGCCTCGAAGATTGCGCGCGACATTACCGACCAAAAGATGGCTGAAGCCAAGCTGCGGGCGAGCGAGCGTCAGCTGCGCGACCTGCTGGCGGCAATTCCGGCCGCGATCTACACGACGGATGCCGACGGCACGATAACCTTTTTCAACGAGGCGGCCGTCGAGCTTTCCGGGCGCGTTCCGCAGATCGGCAAGGATAAGTGGTGCGTGACGTGGAAACTGTTCTGGCCGGACGGAACCCCGCTTCCTCACGACCAGTGCCCGATGGCGGTCGCCCTGAAGGAGGGGCGTCCGATACGCAACGCTGAAGCCGTCGCCGAGCGCCCGGACGGCGTGCGCATTCCCTTCATCCCGTATCCGACGCCGCTGCGCGATGAAGATGGCAAGATCGTCGGCGGCATCAACATGCTGGTCGATATCAGCGAACGCAAACAGGCCGAAACACAGCAGCGGCTGCTCTTCAATGAGCTGAATCATCGTGTGAAGAACAACATGCAGATGCTGCAGTCACTGCTGAGCTTGGCGGGTCAACGGGCAGCGAACCCGCAAGCGCGAGAAATTTTGCGTGAAGCCGGCAACCGCGTCGCGGCCATGGCCGCTGCTCAGCAGGTCCTGTACGAGACGGTCGATTCGACGCAGTTCAACGCGAAGGGTTTCTTGCTTGCGGTTTGCGGGACAATAAAGCAGACCTTCCCGAAGGAAGTCGCGGTTGAGTTCGAGGCTGATGATGCAAAGCTTTCGAATGACGTTGCAATGCCGCTGGCGCTGATCCTGAACGAGCTTCTGACCAACGCCATAAAATATGGAACTCTCGACGGAGTCGGCACAATCCGGGTCGGGCTTCGGCGCGATGCGGACGGCTTCCAGGTATTCGTCGAAGACAGCGGTCCCGGCTTTGACCTGGCTTCGGTCCGCGACCGTTCGTCCGGATTGAAGCTGGTTCAGGGCTTGGCGCGGCAGCTGCACGGCAAGCTTGTCGTTACCAAGGAACCGAAGACGCGCTGCAGCATTCGGTTCTCATGAAGCTCTCGCCGGCTCTTCTTCAGTTCCTGGATGGCTCTCGATGACCGAGCTTGCTGCCCCACACGGACGCCGTCGGCCAATCCCAACGAAAGCCGCGTCGGCCGAACCTGTGGCCGCCGCATTGCCCACGCGGATCTTGGTCGTCGAGGATGATTTTCTCATCTCCCTCGAGATGGAGAGCACTCTGACCGCGGCCGGTTTCGAGGTCGTAGTCGTTGGCTCGGGCGAGGAAGCGCTCGATAGCGCAGCTGCGGACCGGCCTGATCTGGTTGTGATGGATATCCGGCTGTCCGGCGCCATGGATGGAATTCAAACTGCCCTGGAGTTGTTTCGAATTTACGGTTTGCGGTCGGTTTTTGCGACGGCGCATTCCGATTCCGACGTCCGCGCCCGGGCAGCGCCAGCGGAGCCGCTGGGCTGGCTGGTAAAGCCCTACACGCCGGCATCCCTGCTCTCAGCCATCCGCTCCGCGCTTAGGTCCGGCAGCTCGTCGGCAGGTTGAAACGCCGAATCCGCCGCCCCTCTGGCGAGCAGCCGCAGCCAGGGCGCGAGGTGGAAGGCAGCCATCAGGAAATACATCGGCGCCATGCCGCTGAGCACGGAGGCTCCGGGCCCGGACATGCACATCGCGTCCGGTCCGCTATCGGCGGCAGTGAGCAACGTCATGACGGCAAAGGTCGGTGCCGCCGCGAGACATAACCAGTCGGCCAGGCCGAATCCGCTCAGGCCTGCCGGGCGAGGGGCGGGATTGTCGATGCTCATGATCTCTACCTTCCAACTGCTTTCAGGAAAGTTCGGCTCTGGCGGCGCGGGCGACGCCGCCAGAGTCGCTTCGGCGCTCAGGCGTTCTTGTTGCGAAACGCCGCTTCGCCGGCATCCGACACCTCGACCCATCGCTGGTCGGGCGCGGCGCCTTCCTCATAGTTGTCGTGCCAGTTCCACCACTTGTAGGTCTGTGTCTGCGGATAGCCCTCGGGCGAATCCTCCCACACCTCCTGGCGGCCGAGCGGAGTGACGTCGAGATAGCTCCACACCGTGCCGAACGCCTCGTCGCCGCGGTTGTTGACGAAATAGGTGCGGAAGATGCGGTTGCCGTCATGGATGAACACGTTGTGGCCGTGCCATTCGTCGACGCCGAAATCCTTGTCCCAGCTGTCGGTGATGGTGTACCAGGACATCTTCCAGTCCATCCGCTGCTTCAGCCGCTGAATGTCGGCCTGCGGCGCGCGGGACGCATAGGCAAGCGTGGTGTCGCGGGCGTTGAGATGGGCGAGGTTGCCGACCATGTCGGCGCCGAGCGAGCAGCCGCGGCAGGCGTGCTCCGGCCAGCCATAGACGCCGGGCTCGAAGAAGGCGCGGTAGATGACCAACTGCCGGCGGCCTTCGAAGAGGTCGAGCAGGCTTGCCTTGCCGTTCGGGCCTTCGAAGACATAGTCCTTCTCGACAGGCATCCACGGCATGCGGCGGCGTTCCGCAGCCAGCGCGTCGCGGGCGCGAGTGAGCGCCTTTTCCTTCACCAGCATTTCTTCATACGCGCCTTCCCAGGCTTCCGGCGAAACGACCGATGGTGTCTTCATGTGTTGGGTCATTGCTCTTGTCCCGTTCTTGCGTTTGGTTGGGGTGACGAGGGAAACTTAGAGCCGGACGGCGCGATGGTGAGAGTTACAAGTGTGACGCGATTTGATCCGGCAGACCCGGAAGGGTGCATTGGGGCGGGCGTTGCATGGACTCGCTGATCAATGCCGCCGGCCGCGCGCTCGCGACCGGTGATCCGCTGGGCGCCCTGAAACGCGTCGCGCTGCGCGACGACGCCCCGGCGCTGGCGCTGCGCGGCATCGCGATGGCGCAGCTCGGCGACTTCGCCAAGGCCAAGGCGCTGCTGAAGAGCGCCGCCCGCGCCTTCAGCCCGAAAGAGGCGGTTGCGCGCGCCCGCTGCGTCGTCGCCGAGGCCGAGATCGCGCTGGTCTCGCGCGATCTCGGCTGGCCGGACAAAGCGTTGCGAGCCGCCCGCACGACACTTCAAGCGCATGGCGATCGGGTCAACGCCGCCTATGCCGGCAGCCTCGAAGCGCGCCGCCTCATCCTGATCGGCCGGCTCGACGAAGCCGAGCGGCTGCTTGCCGGCTTCGACCCGGCGCCGTTGCCGCCGGTCGCGCGCGTCGCGCATGAGCTCGCGGCCGCGGGCATCGCGGTCAGGCGCCTGCGGACGAAGGCCGCGCGCGCCGCGCTCGGCCGGGCCGCGCTCGCAGCCTACGAAGCCAATATCCCGGCGCTGAAGGCGGAGGTCGAAAGCGCATCGCTGGTGCTGAACACGCCCGTCGCGCGGCTCGTGTCGAAGGGCTTGGAGACGCCGCTGCAGCTCGACGAGGTCGAGGCGCTGCTCACCTCAGGCGCCCTCGTCGTCGATGCCTGCCGCAATGTCGTGCGCATAGCCGACACGGTGGTCTCGCTGGCGACGCGGCCGGTGCTGTTTGCGCTGGCGCGCACGCTGGCTGAGGCCTGGCCCGCGGATGCGTCGCGGGAGGTGCTGCTGAAGCGCGCCTTCCGCGCCAGGCACGCCGATGAATCGCATCGTGCGCGGCTCAGGGTCGAGATGGGCCGGCTGCGCGCTGAAATGAACGCGCTGGCGGAAATCAACGCGACGGCCGCCGGTTTTGCGTTAACGCCGTTGACCGCAGCCGAGGTCGTGGTGCTGGCGCCGCCTGTTGAGGAGGAGCATGGCGCAGTGCTCGCCTTCCTCGCCGACGGCGAGTCCTGGTCGAGCTCGGCGCTGGCGATCGCGCTCGGTGCCAGCCCGCGCACCGTGCAGCGGGCGCTGGAAGCGCTTTCGGCCGACAACAAGGTGCAGGCGGTCGGCCGCGGCAGGGCGCGCCGCTGGATGACGCCGCCGGTGACCGGATTCCCGACTGTCTTGTTACTCCCGGGTCCGCTGCCGAGCGACTAGTCTGCGGCCATTGTTCGAATGGAGATCGAAAATGAAACGAGCCGCTGCCGAGATCCTGCGCGAATACGGCCCCTTTCCGGACGCCGAGCGCATCAACGGCGTCACCTATGACGGCAAGAAGGTCTGGTTCGCCACCGGCGACAAGCTGAAGGCGCTTGACCCGGAGAGCGGCGCGATCGTGCAGTCGATCGACGTTGCCTCCGATGCCGGGACCGCCTTCGACGGCGAGCATCTCTACCAGATCGGCGAGGACCGCATCCACAAGGTCGACCCGAAGACAGGCAAGGTCGTCGCCACCATTCCCGCCCCCGGCAACGGCGGTGACTCCGGGCTGACCTGGGCCGAGGGGTCGCTCTGGGTCGGCGAATACAGGGCCCACAAGATCCATCAGATCGATCCTGAAACGGGCAAGGTGATCCGCACCATCGAGTCGAAGCGTGTCGTCACCGGCGTCACCTGGGTCGACGGCGAGCTCTGGCATGCCACCTGGGAAGGGGAGGAGGGTGATCTCCTGTGCATCGACCCCCAGACGGGCGATGTGCTGCAGGAGCTGGCGATGCCCTCCGGCGTGTCGGGACTGGAATCCGATGGCCGCGGCTGCTTCTTCTGCGGAGGCGGCAGCAGCGGCAAGATCAAGGCCGTGCGCCGTCCTGGGTACAACCATGACAAGGACACGACAGTCGGCAAATAGCCGGCTCCAGCCAGGCTTGGCACGGCGGTGGTCTTCGGTCTAAGACCAGTCCATTGACAAAGGTCGCGCCCCATCGCTCCATTAGGCGTTCCTAAAAAGGGAGGCAGCGATGGCGTATACGTATCGGTGCAAGGACTATCCGGGAATGGAAGCCTGTCCCGGGAGCTTCACGGCAGAAAACGCGGAAGAGGTGATGAAGCACGTTGAGCTTCATGCCCGGTCCGCGCATGGTGAAGACCCGAGCCAATGGTCCCAAGAGGACCGGAAGCAGCTACAGGCGATGATAATCGGAAGCTAGGCGCGCTTCTGCATCAAGCCGCCTCGCGCGCTGGCCGGGCAACGCCCTGGTTTGAGATCTGGCCGGCAGTCGGCCTGTCGACATGCGCCCAGGCCGGTCGCTCGAACAGGAAGGTTCCGAAGCCGGTGCGCTTGACGATGAAGTAGAGAATGACCGGGCTGACGGCCGAGACGAGCAGTACCGCGAGGCTAAGCATGCCGGTATCGGTCAGAAGGCCGCTTGCCAGCATGATCCCGCGGAAGATCGACATCGGGATGGTGAAGGCGACATAGACGACCAGCGAATGCTCGCCGAGCCAGCGCAGCCATTCCATCGCGGCGAATTTCGACAGGAACCCGCCGGCGACGCAGAGCGCCACCGCGCCTGCGACGGCCAGCGCAAGATGCAGCGGCGGCCATGCCGCCAGGCCCATCTGCATGCCGACCGGCTCGACAGCGTAGCCCGGCGAATAGACGAGCAGGCCGTTGACGGTGGCCCACACGATCAGGCCGGCAACGGCGATCGCTGGACGAGCTTGCGTCCACGCGACCAGCCGGAACACCAGCGGCGCCATGACGAAGCCGAGGTAGAAGAACACGAAATAGGCGGCGAATTGCGTGAGCGCATAGCTGTCCGAATGCGGTGCCCACATCTGCAGCGCGGCGGCAGCCGACATGACGATCCAGTGCGGCACGCCTAGCTCGCGCAGGATGCGCGCCACGAAGCCGAACACGGCCAGCATGTAGATGAACCACAGCACGCCATAGGGCTGGACGACAGCCACGGCGAGGTCGTGCAGCATGCCGGCGGGATCGCGGCTGAAGATGCCGATCTTCAGCCCGATCGAGATGACCGCCCACAGGACATAGAAATAGAGGTAGTGGACGACGCGCCGGTCGATATAGCGCCGCCAAGGCCGGTCGATCACCTGCGACAGGAAGAGCCCCGAGATCAGGAAGAATTCCGGCATCCGGAACGGGGTCGCGAAGCCGATGACATAATGCAGGAAGCCGACGCCGCCGGTATATTCGCCGGTGTTGTAGGCGGAATACATCATCACCACCAGGATGATCGAAAGACCTTTTGCCGTGTCCACCCACGGCATGCGCGTCGAATTGTTCATGAAAAACCCCGCAAAGGCACCCAGCGCCATAGTACCGGATAGGCGCGTCTCTAGCAGCATGAAGCTTCGGATATCGTAAACGCGGCGCTGTCGGGCTGGAGCTCGGAGCCGGGTCAGCGGCTGGTCTCTCGCATCGCCACCGCCACGATTACACCCGAGAGGAAGGTCAGCGCCGCGATCGCCGCGATCGCCGCGGCGAAGCCGAAGAAGTCGGCGATGAGGCCCGCCGACAGCGCTCCAATTGCGTAGCCGAGATCGCGCCAGAAGCGATAGACGCTGAGCGAGCGCGCCCGCCAGGAGGGATGCGATGCGTCCGATACCGCCGCGATCAGGCTTGGATAGACCATCGCCGTGCCAAGGCCGAGCAAGAGGCTTGCCAGCAGCCACCAGCCGAAGTCCCGCGTCATGGCGGTGAGCAGAAGTCCGGCAGCCTGCACCCACATGCCGGCGACGATCAGGCCCTTGCGGCCCCAACGGTCGCTCAATGGCCCGGTTGCGACCTGTAAGACGCCCCAGACGGCGGGATAGACCGCCTTGAGGATGCCGATGCGCTCGACGCCGAGCCCGTTGGCGACGAAGAAGAGCGGAAACAGCCCCCAGCTCATGCCGTCGTTCAGATTGTTGACCAGGCCCGCCTGCGAGGCCGCGAACAAATTGCGGTCGCGGAAAGAGGTCAGCATGAAGATCTCGCGGAAGGCGAGCGGGGAGACAGCTTTCTGATGGTTGGCCAGTTCCAGCCGCACATGCTCGCGCGTGTCGCGCACCAGAAGGATCGACAGCGCGGCACCCAGGATCGCATAGCCGATGCCGAGATAGATCGGCACCGGGCGCAGCCCGTAGCGGCTGGCCAGATAGCCGGTGAAAAATGCGGTGACGCCGACGGCGAGGTAGCCGGCGAACTCGTTGAGGCCGACGGCGAGCCCGCGCGATTTCGGCCCGACCAGATCGACCTTCATGATGACGGTCATCGACCATGCAAGTCCCTGGTTGATGCCGAGCAGCGCGTTGGCGGCAATGATCCACCCCCAACTCGGCGCCCAGATGATCATAAAGGGCACCGGGAGGCCGAACAGCCAGCCGAGGATCAGCACGCGCTTGCGACCCCATGTGTCGGCAAGCTGGCCGGAGACGAGATTGGCGCAGGCCTTAACCACGCCGAAGCTCACGATGAAGGAGGTGACGAGCGTCGTGGAAGCAACGTGGAATTCCTCCGCGCCGATCAGCGGCACGACGGTTCGCTCGATGCCGACCATGCCGCCGACAAAGGCGTTGATCAGCACCAGCAGCGCGAACTGTTTCCAGTTGGCCTTGAGGCCGAGCGCGACGGCAGGCGCCGTTGCGCTCACGATCGCGATCCGGCGTTGGCGGCGCGGGTCCGGGCCGCGTCCGGCGGCGGGGGAGGGATGTCGGCGGTCATGGCGGCGATGAACTGGTCAACGTCCTCGATGCGGAAGGCCTTGTTGAAGCGCCGCTCAAAGCCGATGGTCGATGTCGGCTTGCCGCTGAGCGAGCGGCCGCACACCGAGCCGGAATAGGCGCCCGGCAGCACCTCGATGTGATCGGGCAATTCCTTCAGCCGGCGCACGCTGGCATAGAGCGCGCGGGCTCCGTCCTCGGCGCTCGAAGCAAGCTCGGTGCGACCGAGATCGCCAACCATCAGCGTGTGACCGGTGAGTACGAACCAGGGTTCGGTCGATCGCGTTCGGTCGGTGACTAAAAGGCTCAGATGCTCCGGCGTGTGGCCGGGCGTGTGCATGACGGTCGCCGTCACATTGCCGAGCTCCAGCACCTCGCCATCCTTGACGGGACGGAACGGGAAGCCCGCCTCGGCGCCTTCGAACAGCACGTATTCGGCGCCCGTCGCTTCGGCGAGCGCACGGCCTGCCGAGATATGGTCGGCGTGGATATGCGTGTCGACGACATAGAGGATGCGCATGCCTGTCGCGCGCGCCGCCTCGATATAGGGCGCGATCTCGCCGACCGGATCGACCACGGCAGCAGACGCCTTGCCGCCGCAGCCGAACAAATAGGAGGCGGCGACCGGGTCGGTGTGCAGGAGCTGTCTGAGGATCATCGCTTTTCTCCCAAGGCAACTGCGAGCCGCTTGGCTTGACGGCAGGTCGAAACCATCATTCAATAATTACATTGAATGACGATGGGTCGCAGAAAGGTCGATGTCAATCCGCAATCCGAAGCTGGCGCTGTACGAACAGTTCGCGATCGTCGCCAAGGCGCTCGGCAATCCGTTGCGCCTGGAACTGATCGAGCATTTGGCGCAAGGCTCGCGCAGCGTCGAGGCGCTTGCTGCGAAGCTCGGCCAGCCGATCGCCAACATCTCCCAGCATCTGCAGGCGCTGCGCCGCGCCGGCATCGTCTCGGCCGAACGCGACGGCAAATACGTGCGCTATTCCCTGCGCGATGCGAGCGTGCTGTCGGCCTTTGCCGCGGTGCGCGGCATTGCCGAGCGGCAGCTTGCTGAGGTCGATCGCATTGTGCGCGACTGTTTCGAGGCACGTGACGACATACAGCCGGTCACGCGCGGCGAGCTTCAGGCGCTGATGCGCGACGGGCTGGTGACGCTGATCGACGTGCGCCCGCCGGACGAGTTCGCGCTTGGCCACGTGCCCGGCGCGGTCAATGTTCCCCTCGGAGAAGTCAAGGCCTGGTCCCAGGGTGCCGACCCCGGACGGGAAATCGTCGCCTACTGCCGCGGCCCCTGGTGCGTGATGTCGTTCGAGGCGGTGGCCGCGCTGCGCTCGCTTGGCCATTCCGTGCGCCGCCTCGAGGACGGCATGCCGGAATGGAAAGCCGCTGGCCTTCCGGTGGAAATGGCGGCCTGACGGTGTCGCTAACAAATGCATGTCGCCCAAAAATGGGCAGCGGTTCTGGGGCAAGAGGCGCGAGCAAGTTTTGGGCTCGCAGCCGACGCAAATTGGGCGTATCGTGACATATCGTCGGTTGCTAATAAATGAGCCGGCGACTGAGAGCGCAAGACTCCCGCACCGGACTGGGCGCTAGCATCCACACCACTCGTCGCGCCCACAAGACCACCTGCCTCTGTCGAAACCTCTTTTGCTCGGTTCCGGCCAGAATTGCCCTTCGCAATTCGGAATGGGAGCGTTCCGATGCAGCAGATCACGCAAACCCGCCGACGATTCCTAGCCGGTGCTGCCCTGGCAGGCGCTGCCGGTGTCGTCGTCCTTCCGAGGTCACTCCATGCGGAACCGCCGCTGGAGCGAGAGCTGAAGATGTGAGCAAGCGGCAAGCCCAGAGCCCGCCATGCAGGTACGGCCGACTGTGCACAACACAGCATCCACGGGTCAGTGTTCTCGGTGTCGCACTGGCCAGCATCTGGAAGGGAGGTTCCCATGCATACGGTAGATCCCGGACGGTTCAGCCGACGGAGGTTCCTGCGTGGGATTACGCTGGCGGGGACGGCGGGGCTTCTGGGCTGGCACCCCAGGCGCGCCGCAGCGGAGCCACCGCCTGAGACGACGCGAATCCGGCTCGTCCGGATTCCCAGCATCTGTCAGGCCCCCCAATATGTAGCCGAAGAACTGTTGCGCAGCGAAGGGTTCACCGAGGTGCACTACCTCCAAAGAGAGGGGACGGCAGACATCGCGCCGGCCCTCGCCTCCGGTGAAGCCGACCTCAGTGCGCATTTCGCCGCCCCGCTCCTTCTCCGCCTGGAGGCGGGGGATTCCATCGTCATTCTGGCTGGCCTCCACGTCGGCTGCTTTGAGCTGTTCGGGACCGATCGCATCCAGTCGATCCGCGATCTCAAGGGGAAGACCGTGGCCGTGCCAGCGCTAGATTCCAGCCGATACGTCTTTCTCGCCACAATGACGGCGTATGTGGGTCTGGACCTCCATAAGGACATACATTTCGTCACGCATCCGGGACCCGAGTCCATCCGGCTCCTGAGTGAGGGGAAGATCGATGCCTATCTAGGCTTTCCCCCCGAACCGCAGGAGATGCGGGAGCAGCAGATCGGCCATGTGGTGATCAGCAGCACCGTGGACCGGCCCTGGTCGCAATACTTCTGCTGCATGCTGGCTGGGGAGCGGGACTTCGTCCGTACGCATCCGGTGGCCACCAAACGCGCCCTCCGCGCCATCTTGAAAGCGGCGGATTTCTGCACCAGCGAGCCCGAGCAGTCCGCCCAGTTCTTGGTGCAGCAAGGCTATACGAAGCGCTATGACCATGCCCTCCAGGTCATGAAGGCGATCCCCTACGGTTGGCGTGAGTATAGCGCTGAGGACACCCTGCGTTTCTACGCCCTGCGTCTCCACGAGGTCGGGATGCTGAAGAGCACCCCCCAGAAGCTGTTGGCCCAAGGCACCGACTGGCGTTTCTTCAACGAACTGAAGCACGAGCTGAGGACCTGACTGGGCGGCCAGCGCCTGCCCATTTTCCACGCGAGGGAGAACCCCATGCAAATCATCCAGAACCGTCGCCACTTCATGGCCGGAGCTGCGGCAGCAGGCGCTTCAGCTCTCATCGGCACAACGACTGAAACGACCTCCGTTCGCTTGCCGCGGTGGATCGATGGTGCCTACTGCTGGGCAGGGATGTACCTGGCCGGAGAGTTCCTCAAAGCGGAGGGCTTCACCGACGTCCGCTACGTGCAGGGCGACGAAAAAGTCGATCAGGCGGTGTGGATTGCACGCGGCGACACGGATTTCAGCATGAACTACGCGCCGGTCCATGTCGCGTCGATCGACGCGGGCGTGCCAATCAGGGTGCTTGGCGGTCTGCATTCCGGGTGCCTCGAGCTGATCGCCAACGACAGCATCCAAGGCATCCCGGATCTCAAGGGCAAACGGGTAGGCATGCATGACATCCATGCGCCGTCGCGCGTGCTGGTCGCCCTGATGGCCGCCTATATTGGCCTGGATCCCGTCAACGACATCGAATGGGTCGAGGAAAGCAAGCCGGTGGAAGCCTTCGCCGACGGAAAGTTCGATGCATATCTCTTCACGCCTCCGGAGACGCAGCAACTGCGCGCCAAGAAAATCGGCCACACGATCCTCAACACGACCCTCGATCGCCCTTGGTCGCAGCACTTCTGCTGCATGACCTCGGCCGCTGCGGACTACGTGAACAGATACCCGGTGGCGACCAAGCGCGTGCTCAGGGCCATCCTCAAGGGCGCCGACCTATGCATTTCGGACCCCGCATGGAGTGCAGCGCAAATGGTCGATCGAGGTTTCGTCCCCAGCTACGAAATCGCCCTGCAAACGCTGAGCGACACGCGGTACGACGTATGGCGGGACTACGATGCCGAAGCCTCGATGCGCTTCTACGCGTTGCGCATGCAGGAGACGGGCATGATCAAGTCGAGCCCACAGCAGATCATCGCCGAGGGAACAGACTGGCGATTTCTGGAGCAGCTGAAGCGTGAGCTCAAGACGTGAGCGGGTTGGCAGCCCGTATCTTGCTGTTGGCGCTGATGGCCGGGCCAGCGCAGGCGCATGATGCGCAGCACGATGAGCGATTGCCGGCAATCGGACCGGCTCCAGACTTTACGCTGACATCGCAGGACCGGGCGAGCGTCTCGCTGCACGACTTTCGCGGCAGGGTGATCGCCATTGCATTCATCTATACGCAATGTACCGACGTCTGTCCCATGCTGACCGCCCAGATGGCCAGCGTGCAGGAAAAGTTGGGTAGTGCGTTCGGACCCAAGATCGCCTTCATTTCGATCACCGTCGACCCGAAGCGCGATACGCCCGATGTTTTGAAGCAATATGCGCAGAATTTTGGCGCCGATCTGAAGGGCTGGTCGTTTCTTACCGGCGATCCGGCGACTGTCCATGAGGTTGGACGGAAATATGGGGTCTTCGCGAAGCAGGCGGCGAATGGTGATGTCGACCATACCTTGTTGACCTCGCTCGTAGACCCGAATGGCATCTTGCGAGTACAATATCTTGGCGTCCGGTTCGACTTGGAGGAGTTCCGGAGTGACCTTCTCGGCCTCTTGGACGAAACCAAATAGCATAACGAACTGGCTCGTTGGCTGGGTTGCCCGGCTGCCGGCGCGCGTCCAGACCAAGCTCTTGATCGCGTTCCTGTCGATCGTCGGCCTGCTGATCGTGCTCGGTGCCGTCGGGTTGCAGGTGCTGAGTGGGGTCAACGATCAGACCAACGAGCTGATCAAGCTGCAGCGCAGGATCGCGGCCTACCGCCAAGTACAGCACGATACGACCACCCAGCTCTACGGTATCTCCACCGCCCTGTTGCTACAGGATAACCGGATGCTGGATACGGCGCTGCGCCAGCTCAATCAGTTCGGCTACGACCTCGAGCGCATGGAGTTCGTCGCCAAAGCCGAGGTGGAAGTGCTTGGCCAGGTCAGGCAAGAGTACGAAAAACTGACGGCCGGGGTGACGCACGTGGCAGAGCTTGTCCGCGCGGGCCGTACCGAGGAGGCGCGCAAGGTTCAGCTTGATGAAATCATACCGTCGGCTGATCGCCTCGAGCGGCTGACGAACCAGCTGGTCAACATGGCCGAAGCCGACATGGTGGCGGCCATCGAAACGACCGAGGGTGCGTACGGCACGTCCAGACTGATCGTGGTTTCGTTTGCCGTGGGCAGTATCCTGCTGGCGTTGGGGCTCGGTTACATCATCTCCTGGTCGTTGATCGAACCGGTCAAGAAGATCGAGACGCGTCTCAGCCAGATAGCGGCCGGCGACTTCGCGCAACGGGTTGCCGTCGCCAATCGCGACGAACTTGGAGTGCTCGCCGCTAACGTCAACCAGACCTCCGACCAGCTGGGGCGCCTGTATCAGGAGATTGAGACACGCACCCAGCAGCTCGATGAAGCCCTTCAGCAGCAGACAGCCACTGCAGACGTTCTGAAGGTCATCAGCCGCTCTACCTTCGATCTCCAGGTCGTGCTCGATACGTTGGTGGAATCGGCTGTCAGGCTCTGTCGCGCCGACAAGGGTGGCATCGTGCAGTTGCTTGATGGCGTATTCCGCTATGTGTCGACGCTTGGCTACCCGCCCAGCTTCCGTGCCTATGTCGACGCCAATCCACTTCCAGCGCTTGCCGCTGGCCGAGGCTCCGCCGTAGGGCGCGTAATCGAAGAACGGCGGATCGTGCAAATCGAAGACGTGACCGCTGATCCGGACTACCGCGTCGCCTTGATCGCTGAGGCAGGCGGATTCCGCACCGTCCTCGCTGCCCCGCTGTTGCGGGAAGGTGATCTCGTTGGCGTATTCGTCATGACGAGGGCTGAACCGCAACCGTTCAGTCCCAAAGAGATCGCGCTCGTCGAGACATTCGCCGACCAGGCCGTGATCGCCATCGAAAATGCGCGGCTCTTCGAGGCGGTGCAGGCACGGACGCGCGAGCTTGCGGCGTCGGTCGGTGAGCTCGAGGCGCTTGGCGAAGTGAGCAAGGCGGTCAATTCGACGCTGGATCTCGACACGGTGCTGAAGACGATCGTCGCCAAGGCGGTCCAGTTGTCGGCGACGGATGCTGGCACCATCTACGTGTTCAGCAGCACGCGGCAGCAATTCCGTCCGCGCGCAAACTTTGGGATGAGCGATGAGCTTATCGCCGCAGTCTCGCAGCAGACGATCGGGCTGGCCGATATGGGTATTGGCGACGCGCCTGGACGGTGCATGCCGGTGCAGTTTCCCGACCTCAGCAAGGAAACCTCATCCTTCCTTGTGAGAAAGACGATCCTCGACGCCGGATATCGCGGCATCCTGATCGTTCCGCTGCTGAGGCCCAACAAGATCGTCGGTGCATTGGTCGTCAGGCGCCACAAGCCAGGCGCCTTCGATGAGCAAGTTGTTCACCTGTTGGAGACCTTCGCAGCCCAATCGGTGGTCGCGATCCAGAATGCCAAGCTGTTCCGCGAGATCGAGGAGAAAGGGGAGGAGCTGGAAGCAGCCAGCCGCCACAAGTCCCAATTCCTGGCGAATATGAGCCACGAACTCAGGACGCCGCTCAATTCGGTTCTGGGCTTCACAGAACTGCTGGTCGACGGCATCTATGGCGAACTCCCGGACAAGGCAAAGGCGACCGTCGCGCGAGTGCAGGCAAACGGCCGTCACCTCCTCGGGCTCATCAACGACGTGCTCGACCTGTCCAAGATCGAAGCCGGCCAGCTCACGCTGGCGATCGAGGACTACTCCGTCGCGCAGATTGTCCGATCGACCCTTACGGCGGTCGAGCCGCTGGCACGGGCGAAGGGTCTTGAGCTTTCAGCGACTGTTGCCGAGAACCTTCCAATCGGCCGTGGGGACGAACGCCGTTTGACGCAGATTCTGCTCAATCTCGCAGGCAATGCCGTCAAGTTCACCGAAACGGGTGCGGTAGATATTCTTGCCGATGCAGTCGATGGGCGCTTCGAGATCGCCGTCCGAGACACCGGTCCCGGAATTGCGTCCAAAGACCAGGCTCTTATCTTCGAAGAATTCCAGCAAGTCGACAACAGCAGCACCAGGCAGAAGGGTGGCACAGGTCTTGGCCTGGCGATCTCGAAGCGCATCGCCGAAATGCATGGCGGAACCTTAGACGTCGAGTCCGTGATCGGGTCAGGGTCGACATTCCGTCTGAAGGTCCCGATCCGGATGAATGAGGACGTGAGGGCCGCATGAGCAAACGAATCCTGATGGTCGAAGACACCGAGGACAACCGCCAAATCATCCGCGATCTCATTGCCACCACCGAATACGAACTGATCGAGGCGGCGGACGGCGCCGCCGGCATCGCTGCAGCCGGAGCACACAGGCCAGACCTGATCCTTATGGACATTCAGCTCCCGGTGATCGACGGGTATGAAGCGGCCCGCCGCATCAAGGCCGACCCGGCGCTCCGGCACATTCCGATTATCGCCGTCACCTCCTACGCGTTGTCGGGCGACAAGGCGAAAGCCCTTGCTGCTGGGTGCGATGGTTACATTGCCAAGCCATTCAGCCCACGCCAGCTGCTTTCCGAGATTCGCGGTTTCCTTTCTTGAGGGAGGCAACACCTTGCACGATCCGCCTCGCATTCTCGCGGTCGACGATACTCCGGAAAACCTCGAGATCCTGCGCATGCGTCTCGAAGCGAATGGCTATGAAGTTGTAACCGCCGCCGATGGTGAAGAGGGGCTTGCGAAAGCCCGCGAACTCACGCCGGATCTGATCCTGCTCGACATCATGATGCCGAAGCTCGACGGCATCAGTGTGGTCCGCATGCTCAAGCAGGATCACTCGCTGCGATCGATCCCCGTCATTCTGGTCACCGCGAAAGCCGACACGCGCGACGTGGTCGAGGGGCTGGACGCCGGTGGCGACGACTATCTGACAAAGCCCTTCGAGCACAGGGCGCTGCTGGCGCGGGTGCGCTCGATGTTGCGCCAGAAGGCGCTTCACGACACTGTCGCGAGCCAAGCCAAGCGCCTTGAGGACCAAGCCGCGCAACTTTCCGACTGGAACCGCTCGCTCGAGGAAACCGTCGCCGGCCAGGTGACGGAGCTCGAGCGAATGGCGCGGCTCAGGCGGTTCCTGCCCGAACAGGTCGCCGACCTCATCGTTGCGGCGGGCAATGGAGATGCGCTCTTGCAGAGCCACCGCCGCGAGGTGACGGTTGTCTTTTGCGATTTGCGCGGCTTCACGGCGTTCGCAGAGACCGCCGAACCCGAAGAAGTCATGACAGTTCTGGCCGAGTATCATTCCTGTCTCGGCGAACAAATCGTCCGTCACGAGGGGACGCTCGAGCGGTTCGTGGGCGACGGTATCGTCGTGGTTTTCAACGATCCAATGCCATGTGCCGACCACAGCGAGAGAGCTGTCTCGATGGCTGCCGCAATGCGCGAAGCGATTGACGAGCATTCCGAGCGATGGCGCAAGCGGGACTATTTGCTTGGCTTTGGGATCGGCATTGCCAGGGGCCACGCAACCATCGGGCGCATCGGTTTTGATCAGCGCTCGGACTATGCCGTCATCGGCACCGTGTCGAACCATGCCGCCCGTTTATGCGAGGAGGCCAAATCGCGCCAGATTCTCGTTAGCCAACGGGTTCTCGGAGCTGTCGAGTCGCTGGTCGAATCCGTTCCTGTTGGCGAACTGACGCTGAAGGGCTTTCGCCGCCCGATGCCTGCCTATGAAATCGTGCGGTGGATCGGTCGGCCAATCTAGCGTTGAGCGCACTCCGGCTTCGTTCGAGGGATGCGGTGCGTCGAACCACCGGCGCCGCGGCGCGGATCTGCCGTTCACGTCGCGGCAACCGCAAATCCGCTTCGGGTCAGAGCCTCACGCCCAGACGGCGGACAAACCGTGCTGACGATAGGCCCGCCTGGCCGCAGGCGAGCTGTGATAGTTGACTGCTGTACCCTCAGTCCTTGGCGCGCTCGACATAGGAGCCGTCGGCGGTCATCACCACCACGCGCGTGCCGGTCGTGATGTGCGGCGGCACGGCCGTGCGCACGCCGTTGGAAAGCACCGCAGGCTTGTAGGACGAAGACGCCGTCTGGCCCTTGGTGACCGGCTCGGTATCGACCACCTCGAAGACGGCGCGCTGCGGCAGCGTCAGCGAGATCGGCGCGCCGTTGAACTGCGCCAGCTGCACCGCCATGCCTTCCTGCAGGTAGGGCGCCATGTCGCCGACCACGCTTTCGGAGGCTACGACCTGGTCGTAGCTTTCCGGGTTCATGAAATGGAAGCCTTCGCCGTCGGAATAGAGGAAGGTGTGCTCGCGCTCCTCGACATAGGCGCGCTCGACCATCTCGGTCGTGCGGTAGCGCTCCGAGATCTTCACCCCGTCGCCGATGCGGCGCATGTCGAGCTGGGTCACCGGCGTGCCCTTGCCAGGGTGGATGTTTTCGGCAAAGAGGATGACATAGAGCTTGCCGTCCTTATCGACGACGTTGCCTTTGCGTAAGGAACTGGCGATGACCTTGACCACGATATTCAATCCCAATCGAGTTTTTCGGCCTGCAAGCGTCTTTGCCCACGAAGCGGCGACGGCGGCCATCGCGTGCGCCGTAGCGCATCTTGCGACGAACCGCCAGCCTCATCGGCGATTTTCCCGCCCATGACCGCCGCTTCGCCCTGGTGGAGGCCGCATGTACACGCCGATCGCCGGCCAAGGCTGATGGCGCGCAACGCTATTGCCGCCGCCCTGCGCGGCTGGTTCGCGGAGCGCAATTTCGTTGAGGTGACGACGGCCGCGCTGCAGGTTTCGCCCGGCAACGAAGCGCATCTTGCGGCCTTCGCCACCGAGGCGATCGCGCCGGACGCATCGCGCCAGCCGCTCTACCTTCACACCTCGCCGGAATTCGCCTGCAAGAAGCTGCTTGCCGCCGGCGAGAAGCGCATCTTCAGCCTGGGCTCCGTTTACCGAAACCGCGAGCGCGGGCCGCTGCATCATCCCGAATTCACCATGCTCGAATGGTACCGCGTCGGCGAGGCCTATGAGCGCCTGATGGCCGACTGCGCCGAATTTCTTGCGCTCGCCGCGGAAAAGGCCGGGGCCAAAAGCTTTCGTTTCCGTGGCCGCGAGGCCGATCCCTTCGCCGAGCCGGAGCGGCTGAGCGTGGCGGAAGCATTCATGCGCCATGCCGGCATCGACCTGCTGGCGACCGTCGGCGCCGACGGAAGCACCGACCGCGAAGCGCTCCACCAGGGCCTGGTCCGCGCCGGCCTGCGCACCGCGCCCGACGACAATTGGGCCGACCTGTTCAGCCGGGTGATGGTGGAAAAGGTCGAGCCGGCGCTGGGGCAGGGACGGGCGACAATCCTCTACGGCTACCCAGTCTCCGAGGCGGCTTTGGCACGGCCGAGCGCGGAGGACCCGCGCGTCGCCGAACGCTTCGAGCTTTATTGCTGCGGCGTCGAGCTTGCCAATGCGTTTGGCGAGCTCACCGATCCGGCCGAGCAGCGCCGCCGCTTCGTCGCCGAGATGGACGAGAAGGAGCGCATCTATGGCGAGCGCTATCCGCTGGACGAGGATTTCCTCGCCGCGCTTGCCATCATGCCGCAGGCGAGCGGCTCGGCCCTCGGCTTCGACCGGCTGGTGATGCTGGCAACCGGCGCCGCCAGGATCGAAGATGTGATCTGGGCGCCGGTGGCCGGCTAATTCGCACTGTTCATGCGGTTGCGGCGGGGCAGTGCGCTGCGAAGGGCCGCGATTGCCTTGAGATTGCCGCATCCGTCATTGCACAAGCGGTGGTGGAACAATAGATGGTGCAGCAGCATCCAAGACGATTGTGCGGGCTTCCAGAGATGGCGGCCCGGCATCCATGGATGTGCGGTAGCATCTGCCCTCCCGCACAGCTTGAACAAACAGGACCAACCGCATGACCGACACGCTCGACGCAGGGAAACTGACCGACCGCGTCGCGGCGCTCGTCGAGGCGGCCAAGCGCGCCGGGGCGGACGCCGCCGACGCGGTCGCCGTGCGCGGCCGTTCGGCCGGCGTGTCGGTGCGGCTGGGCAAGGTCGAAGGCACCGAATCGTCGGAAAGCGAGGACGTGTCGCTGCGCGTCTTCGTCGGCCAGCGCGTGGCGAGCGTCTCGGCCACCGCCGCCTCCGACCCGAAGGCGCTTGCCGAGCGCGCCGTCGCCATGGCGAGAGTCTCCCCCGAGGATCCGTTCCAGGGCCTTGCCGACCCAGCGCTGCTCGCCCGCAATTTGCGTGATCTCGACCTCTTCGATCCGACTGAGGTGTCCGCCGATCAGCTCAAGGAGGCGGCGCTGGCAGCGGAAGCGGCGGCCCTTGCCGTCAATGGCGTCACCAATTCCTCCGGCAGCAGCGCCAGCGCCGGCCTTGGCGGCCTGGTACTTGCGACCTCGCATGGCTTTGTCGGCCAATATGTCGCGTCGCGCTTTTCACGTTCGACCAGCGTCATTGCAGGCCAAGGCACGGCGATGGAACGCGACTATGAATTCTCCTCGCGCCAGCATTTCGCCGATCTCGACGCGCCGGAGGAGATCGGCCGCAAGGCCGGCGAACGCGCCGTGCGCCGCCTCGGCGCCCGCAAGGCGGCGACCGGCCCGGTCGACGTCGTGTTCGACCCGCGTGTTGCGCGCGGCATTGCCGGCCATCTCGCCGGCGCCATCAACGGCGCCGCGGTGGCGCGCAAGACCAGCTTCCTGCGCGACATGATGGGAAAGCAGGTAGCCTCAAGCGCGATCACCGTCACCGACGAGCCGCTGCGGCGTCGCGGCCAGGCGTCGCGGCCCTTCGACGGCGAAGGCGTCGAGGGCGACAAGCTGTTGATGGTCGACAAAGGCGTGCTCAACCACTGGTTCCTGTCGACCTCGGCCGCGCGCGAGCTTGGTCTCGTCACCAACGGCCGTGGCTCGCGCAGCGGCTCTTCGGTTTCGCCGTCCTCGACCAATCTGGCCATCGAGCCCGGCGATCGCGCGCCGGAGGAGCTGATCGCCTCGCTGCAGCGCGGCTTCTACGTCACCGAGGTCTTCGGCCAGGGCGTCGACATGGTGACCGGCGAATACAGCCGTGGCGCCTCCGGCTTCTGGATCGAGAACGGCGCGCTTGCCTATCCGGTGGCCGAGGTGACGATCGCCTCCAATTTGAAGACCATGTTCCTCAACATGGTGCCGGCGAGCGATCTCGACCGCAATTTCGGCACCGCCGCGCCGACGCTGCTGATCGAGGGGATGACCCTTGCCGGCGCCTAACATGGTCATCTCAGCCGAGACGCACGAAGACCTCGCTCTGCTTCGCGAAGCCGCCCGCGAGGCGGGCACCATCGCCATGCGCTATTTCGGCCAAAACCCCCAGGTGTGGATGAAGGGCGGGACCTCGCCGGTCAGCGAGGCCGACCATGCGGCCGACGCCTATCTGCGCGAGACCCTGCTCAAGGCGCGGCCGAATTATGGCTGGCTGTCCGAAGAAACCGCCGACGATCATGCCAGGCTGTCGGCCCGCCGCACTTTCGTCGTCGACCCTATCGATGGCACGCGCGGCTTTCTCGATGGCCTGCATTCCTGGTGCGTCAGCGTCGCCGTGGTCGAGGATGGCCGCTCGCTGGCCGGCGTGCTCGAATGTCCGGCCAAGCGCGAGACCTATTGGGCGCTGCCGGGCGAGGGCGCGTTCCTCAACGGCAAGCGCATCCAGGTCCGCCAACTCGGCGATACCGTCGAGATCGGCGGGCCGAAGCCGCTGGTCGAGCGCATGCCCGCTTCCTGGCAAGCCCGGATGCGCCGCGTCGCTTACATACCCTCGCTCGCCTACCGGCTGGCGATGATCGCCAACGGCAAGCTCGACGCGACCTTCGTCAAGCCCAACGCGCATGACTGGGACATCGCCGCCGCCGACCTTATCCTCCGCGAAGCGGGCGGCGCCTTGCTCGACCGCACCGGCAAGCCGCCGCGCTATGCCGGCGAGGTGATCAACCATGGCGCGCTCGCCGCCGGCAGCGGCGAACTGCTGGGCGTCCTGGCCGGCGTCATTGCCGGAGCTGACCAAGGGTGAGTCGGCCCACGGTTTCAAAATCGGCGGCTTTGGTCTAAACGTTTCACAAAATTCATGAATCTGCGAAGGATCGGCATGGCCGTGGAAGACGGAAAGAAACAGCTTTTGCACCTGGTGTTCGGCGGCGAGCTGAAAAAGCTGGGTGGAACCGAGTTCCGTGATCTGGATGCGCTCGACATCGTCGGCATCTACCCCGACTATCAATCGGCGCACGCCGCGTGGAAGGCGAAGGCGCAGGCCAGCGTCGACAATGCCCATATGCGCTATTTCGTCGTTCACCTGCACCGGTTGCTCGACCCGGAAACAAAGGCAGCCGGTTGACTTCGATGGAGCATGAAGCGGTGAAAGGAGCGACGGGGCGCGCCGCCGGGCGGGGCGGGACTCGCACGCTGTGGCGCCGCATCCGAGAGCCGCTCGCCCAGTCGCGATTCGTCAAGAATTTCATCGCCAGCCTGTTCGCCTGGTTCGTGCGGCTGATTCGCATCACCAGCCCGCTGGTGAAAGGGTCGACGCAGGTCGCCGGCGGCGCCTATGCGCATCTCGAACCGGGCATCATCGCGCTGTGGCATGGCCAGCATCTCTTGACGCCGGCTTATTATCCCAAGGGCCGGCCGCTGGTCGCCATGGTATCGCGCAGTGCCGACGCCGAGCTCAACGCGCTGATGCTGAACAGATTCGGCATCGAGGCGGTGCGCGGCTCGGGTGGCCGCGACAGTTCGAGGCATCTCGACAAAGGCGGCGCCAAAGCCTTGATCGCGCTCAAGAAAGCGCTGGTGGCGGGCAAGAATGTCGCGATGATCGCCGACATTCCACACGGCACGCCGCGCGACGCGGGGCTGGGCATCGTGCTTTTGGCCAGGCTTTCCGGGCGCCCGATCCTGCCTTCGGCGATCGCCACCAGCCGCCGCAAGGTGCTGGAAAAGAGCTGGGACAAGACCACCATCAACCTGCCGTTCGGCCGCTCCGCCGTTGTCGTCGGGCAGCCGGTGTTCGTGCCGTCCAACGCCGACGACGCCGAGATGGAGCGAAAGCGCCAGGAGGTCACCGCCTCGCTCAACGCCGCAACCGCCGAGGCCTACCGCCTCGTGGACGGCGACAAATGAGCGAGCGCTGGGCGCGCGCCGCCCTGACCGCCTACCGTTACGCCGGGGCCGTCGCCTATCCGCTGATCGGACCCTATGTCGCCTGGCGCGCCTCGCGCGGCAAGGAAGACCGCGTTCGCCGTCGCGAGCGCTACGGCGTCGCCGGCCGTCCGCGTCCGGAAGGACCGGTCATCTGGATCCACGCCGCGAGCGTCGGCGAGACGATCGCCGTCGTGCCGCTGGTCGAAAGCATCCTCGATTACGGCGTCAACATCGTGCTGACGACCGGCACCGTGACCTCGGCCAAGGTCGCCGACGAGCGGCTTGGCAGCCGCATCATCCACCAATATGTGCCGCTCGACCTCAAGCCCGCTGTAAGCCGCTTCCTCGATCACTGGCTGCCGGAGCTGGCCATCATAGCCGAATCGGAGATCTGGCCGATGACCATCCTGGAACTCGGCGCGCGCAACGTGCCGCAGGTCCTGGTCAACGGGCGGCTGTCGGACCGTTCCTTCCGGTCGTGGAAGAAGCGCGCCGGCGTCGCCGAGGCGCTGTTCGAGAATCTTGCCCATGTCGTTGCCCAGTCGGATGTCGACGGCGAGCGGTTCCGCGTCCTCGGCGCCCGGCCGGTGACCGTTTCCGGCAACCTCAAGGTGGACACCAACCCGCCGCCGGTCGACGAGCGGGCGCTGGCGATCCTGCAGCGCCAGATCGGCTTACGCCCGACCTGGGCGGCGATCTCGACCCATGACGGGGAGGAGGTCGCCGCGGCGGAAGTCCATGCGACCCTGCACAAGCGCCACCCTGGACTGTTGACCATCGTCGTGCCCCGCCATCCCGCCCGCGCGGACGCGCTGGCCGCGCAGATATCCGGCATGGGACTGAAAGTCGCGCGCCGCAGCAAGGGCGACCGCATCACGTCCGACACCGATATCCTGCTCGGCGACACGATCGGCGAGATGGGACTTTATCTAAGGCTGACCGAGATCGCCTTCGTCGGCCGCTCGCTGACCTCCGAGGGCGGCCAGAATCCGCTCGAGCCGGCGATGCTCGACACGGCGGTGCTGGCCGGCCGCAACGTGCAGAATTTCCGCGAAGCCTATCAGCGCCTGCTCGATCGCGGCGGCGCCAAGCTGGTGCGCGACCGCGACATGCTGGCCGGCGCCGTCAATTTCCTTTTGACCAACGAGGCGGTGCGCCACGAGATGATGGCGGCGGGCGCGGCGACCGTCGACGAGATGCGCGGCGCGCTTCAGCGCACGCTGAAGTCGCTCGAACCCTACATCCAGCCGCTGGTCGTCAAGGCGCGCCTGAAAGGCGCCAACGGGCGCTAGCGCATGGCCCAAAAATTCGGATCCGATCTTTGGAAAGGGTCATGCGCCATGGAAGTCGCGCCATGACCAGCGAAGCGCCGCCCTTCTGGTGGGAAAAGCCGGACTGGCGCGTGCTGGCGCTTTCGCCGGTGTCCGCGATGTATGGAATGGTGGCTGGGCGCCGCATGCGGCGCGCGCCGCGCGAGAAGGTCGCGGCACCTGTGCTGTGCGTCGGCAACTTCACCGTTGGCGGCAGCGGCAAGACGCCGGTCGCCATCGCGCTGGCTAAACAGGCAAAGTGCATGCAGCTCACGCCCGGCTTCCTGTCGCGCGGCCATGGCGGTTCCTTCGCCAAGCCGCATGTCGTCGATGCGCATCACGACGCCGCCAAGCATGTCGGCGACGAGCCGCTGCTGCTTGCCGAACATGCGCCGGTCGCGGTGACGGCCAACCGCGCCGCCGGCGCCAAACTGCTGATGGCAGACCATGGCTGCGACTTCCTGATCATGGATGACGGTTTCCAGTCGGCGCGCATCCATATCGACTACGCGCTGGTCGTGGTCGACGCGCGTTTCGGCATCGGCAATGGCCGAGTCATTCCGGGCGGCCCGCTCCGGGCCAAGATCGTTGATCAGCTGGTCTTCACCGGCGGCTTGCTGAAGATGGGCGAGGGGAGCGCCGCAGATACGGTGGTGCGCCAGGCGGCGCGCGCCGGCCGGCCGATCTTTTTGGCCCATGTCGAGCCGGCGAACCCGGCGCGCTTTGCCGGCGGGCGCTTCCTTGCCTTTGCCGGCATCGGCCATCCGGAAAAATTCTTTGATACGCTGCGCGGCGCCGGCGGCGAGGTCGCGCTGTCGCGCGCTTTTCCCGATCATCATTTCTACGCCGCGGACGAGCTTGCCGATCTGGCGGCCCTTGCCAAGCGCGAGGGGCTTCGGCTTGTCACCACGGCAAAGGATGCCGCGCGGCTTCGCCACGGCGCCGCACCCGCCGGCCTCCTGGAGCAGCTCGACGTGCTTGAGATCGACGCCGTGTTCGAGATCGACCACGTGCCGGAGCGCATCATCAATGAGACGCTGGATGCATGGCGGCAGCGCAAGATGAGACCGTCCTCATCCTAGAGCGGGATGAAGTCATCTCCGGTCGTATCCTGCATTGGCGAAGTAGGTTGAGCACTCGGCGGGTGTCGTCCGGTTGAGGATTTCGCCGATCGCCTGGCAGACGGTCTCGGCCGTCCGTTTGGCCGCCTTTCGAAGCCAGTGTTTGAGCTTGGCGAAGAACTGTTCGATGGGATTGAGGTCGGGTGAGTATTTGGGCAGGAGAATCAACTTGGCCCCTGCCTTGCGAATGGTGCGACGCACGGCCTTGCCCTTATGCGAGCCGAGATTGTCCATGACGACGATGTCGCCGGGCTTCAGGGTCGGAACCAGCACGGTCTCGATATAGAGGCGGAAGCGCTCGCCA
>NZ_NSGB01000026.1:0-62822 GCF_002294785.1 Mesorhizobium sp. WSM3868
CTGGGGCTCGATCGGGTCGGCCGCCACGACCACTTCTTCGAGCTCGGCGGCCATTCGCTGCTGGCGGTGCGGCTGCTCAGTGGGGCCTCAAATCTTGGGCTGCAATTCAGCGCCAGCGATCTGTTCCGGACACCCATTCTGAAGGATCTGGCGTTGAAGCTCAATTTGGGACCACAGCCGAGCAATTCAGGAGTGATCCCCATTCGTGCGACGGGATCGCAACCGCCGCTCTTTTTTCTTCCGACGGGGAGGGGCGATTGTTCCTACGCCGTCAAGCTGGCAAGCGAAATGGACATAGACTGTCCCGTCTATGCGGTACCATGGCCGGATTTCAATGAATTGTGTGCCCCGACTCTTGAAGAAATGGCCTCGCAGGCGATCGGGGTGATGAAAGAAATCCAGCCGACGGGGCCGTATCGCCTCGCAGCGTATTCTTCAGGCGGAATATTGGCCTACGCAATTGCGTGGCACCTGTGGAGGTTAGGCGAAGCTGTCTCGTTCATGGCCTTCATCGATGTTGCGCTACCTGCAAATGGCTCGACCATGTCATCCAACCAAATCGCCAACGAACTGGTTCTGGAAAGCCTCGAATGCTTGGACGACGAGCGCTTTGCAGAGCTCGAACGTTTCGCTGAACAAAGCTCGATCGCCCAGCTGCTCGAGAAAGCGCAGCAAATCGGAGCGATCCCGTTAAATCGTGATCTGCAAAACGATGCGGTGATTTATAAAAAAATTGCTCGGTTTCATGTAGCGCTGCAGGGGTATGAACCTCCATCCTTGCCGGTAACAATACACCAGTTTTATGCCACTGAAACTAACCTTCCCCGGAGGGAACACGCCAAGAACTCCACAGACCAATACGCAACGTCGCCAATGCGGGGATGGGACCGGGTTTTGGATGCGTCGGCCATTCATACCGTGCCGGTTCCAGGCGGTCACGAGAGCATGGTGGCGAACCCGGGAAACTGCAAAGTTTTGGCTCAAGCCATTTCAAAGGCCTTCGGCAAATCAGATCGGCAACGGCGCGCCATTGCACGCTTGCGGCCTCGGCCGTCTCCTGGGCAAACGCGGTGGCGATGAAGGCCGAGACGACCCGGCGCCCGCTCTTGCCGGCATGCGCCAGCACGTTGCGCATAAAATGCACGTTATGCCGACGTCGGCATAAGGTCCATTATGCCGATGTCCGGATTATGCCGACCTTGGGGGTGGATGTCGGCTTCGGAGGCGGTGATCGCTGCGATGGGGTCGGCATAATCAGAGCGCCTCGAGGAAAGCGAGAAGCTTGTCGGGCGGTCTGTAGCGTCCTGGCGCCGTGTTGGCCGGCGTGGTTTTCGCCAGGGTGCGTTCTTTAAGTTCCAGATCGGCGTGCAAGTAGATGTGGGTGGTCTCGATCTGTTCGTGGCCAAGCCACAGCGCGATCACCGAGGTGTCGACGCCGGCACGCAGCAGTCGCATTGCCGCGGTATGACGCAAGGTGTGCAGTGTGACCCTTTTCCGCTGCAGCGACGGCCAGTTTCTGGCAGCGATTTCGACATACCTCGCGAGCCGGTGCTCGAGAGCGTCGCGGCTGATCATCCTGCCGGTCTGTGTAGGGAAGAGGGGATCGGCCGGCTGCCCGGCACGTTCGGCCAGCCCGACGCGCAGCACGGCGGCCATGTTGGAGGTAAGGGGTGTGATCCGCTGCTTTCGCCCCTTTCCGATACAGCTGACATGAGCGCCGGAACCGAGATGGATATCGGCGCAGTGAAGGCCGATCAGTTCGGACGCCCGCAGGCCGGTTTGGGCGGCGAGCCGAAGCAAGGCGTAGGTCGACCGCGCGGGGGCGGACAGCAATACATCGAGTTCCTCCTCCGTCAGGAACGTCACAAGCCGTCGCTCAAAACGCTTAGGCGGAATCGCGAGCACCCCTTCGATTGTCGCGGCGTACTCGGGGTAACGAAGGGCGGCGAACCGGAACAACGACCGGATTGCGGCAAGCCGCGCATTCCGGGTCCGCGCGCTCGATATCGGCGTCGTCGAAGACCAGGAACGGCGCGTTGCCGCCGAGTTCCATCGACACCTTCTTGACGGTGACGGACGACTTCTGGATCAGGATCTGGCCGACCTCGGTCGAGCCGGTGAAGGTGATCTTCTTGACCAGCGGGTTGGCGCCGATCTCGCCGGCCCGCCGGTCAGGATGTTGATGACGCCTTTGTGGTGATCAGAATCGGCTCGAGCTTTGCCGCAGCTTGCCTTGTCGCGCGGCAGCTCTACACCGTCGGCCGGATTCCAGCCGATCTGCGCTCTCGCCAGCCGGGTATCCCGCGTCCTGACGGTTTGAATCCTTGGCCACGAGCACTTCCCCACTCGGCAAGGTTAGGTGGAGGCCGACGTGATCGCCGAGATAGACAACTCGGACACGCATGCGGAGATAACAATATCGCGCTTCTATGAACGTCTTTTCGCACTTGGCGCTTTCATGCGAGCGGAGCTGGACGGCATTATCGATCGCCTTGGCCTGCCCGCGCAGAGCGCTGGGTTTGGCTCGGTCTGGCTGATCTATTTCCTCAGCGGTCCCTACGGAGACTACCAGGACCTGCTGCGCAACGACGATGCCTTCGATCTCGCATTCCGCAAGGAGATGATAGCGAACCGTCTGATGGGTCAGCCGCTCCCGCTCAAGCGTCTTTAGCAAACGCGTGCCGCAGGTCGTGGAGCCGTGGTCGGCAACCTGCCGAGCGGGGGGCGATAACGACGCGACAGACGAGCTTCTGGAACGTGTTTTGAACGTTCACATAGAGCAGCCTCGTGCCGGCCGGTGAGACGAACAGGGCCGGCGTGTTCGGCGGCCGGCGGGGTCGATCGCGCCGGCGCAGATAATTGCCGAGGGCCGCAACAGTGCTCGGATGTAACGTCAACTCGCGGGATTTTCCGGACTTTCCGCGCCGAATGGTGAGGCCGCCGCCGACCGCATCGAAGTCGTCGCGGTCCAGGCCGATCGCTTCTCCAACCCGCATTCCGGTCACGGCCAGCAAGCCGATCAGGGTCCGGTAGGTTGCTTCCCGATGCGGCGTGCGCAAGGCCGCGGTTGCCGTCATCAAGGCGATGACGTCCTCCTGCGAATAGAGGTAGGGCGTCGCTCGGCAAGATCGCCCCGGCAGCAGATCACACGGCGGCACCTCGGTTGCCGGCTCGATCCCGCGCAGATGGGTCGCAAAGCCGCGAACGACGGAAAGTCGCGCCGACATCCAGCTTCGATCCGCGCCTGCCGGCAGCATCGCCCAAGCGAGGGCCGTCTTGGTGGTCAGGTGGTCTTCGCCTTGCGCCTCGAGATAGGTGAGGAACTGGGCAAGAAGCTTCTCGGACCGAACAAGCGTGTAGCCGAGGGCGCGACGCATGGCCAGGTAATCGGCCAGGGCCTGGCGAAGGCGCTCATGCCACCTCTCCCGGCCAAGGGCGGGCGATCGTTCGCAGGCTTCGCGATCAACCTTGGCATAGATCGCCGTTGTCAGGGCGCGGCGATGACGCAGGACCTGCCCGACCTCCGGTTCGACGCGCCGGCGCGCAACATCGCCGACGCCGCCGTATGGCGCAGGCGTGGGCGTGGATCCGGCCGAGCCCGGTGCGGCAATCGGCGGCGGCCACGATTTGCGACACGCCAGCGCTTGTGAGGGCATCGTGGGGCGCCCTGACTCGCACAAATACTGTCCGGCCCTGGGCGGTCCGGGGACGGCCGTGGCGCAGATAGGCCGCTACCGCTTCGCCGACATCGGCCGGCAAGGGAAGGTGTTCGATGCAGCTTCCTTTGCCCCGTACGAGAATCTCACCGGTCCGCCAATCCAGGTCGTCAAGCTTGAGCTTGGCGACTTCCCCCGCCCGCAAGCCGAGACGAACCAACATAGTCAGGACCGCGAAGTCGCGGCAGCCGTTCGACGTATCGCGGCCGCAGGACGTCAGCAGGCGCTGAACCTGGTCGCAATCCAGTCCCTTGGCAACCCAGCCAATCGCCGACCGGCGACCGAGGGCACGCAAGCGGCAAGAGATCGCGCGATGAGACCCTCGACATGAAGGAACGTGAGCAGCGACCGCAGCGCCGTTACAGTCAGGCTTGCCGCGCCGCGGCTCAGCTGAGGGGAACGTGCCACGACAAAGGTGACGGCTCGGTCGCGGCCAAACCCGCAAGGTCCAGGGCACGCCCGTCGGACGACAATCGATGACGCAGAAAGGGGCGCACCATCCGGGCATAGACATCGGCGGTCGCTATCCCCAAACCGCGCTACCCCGATCGCCTCCGTCATCTCGGCTTCCAAAGCCTCCTGCACGACAGTCTGCAATACCTTGCGAAAGCCGTCCTCATCTGACAACAGCAACGCTTTCAACTCGCCTCTGCTCAGTCTAATTTCTCGATTGGTCATGGCACTTACCCTTCCACGGGAATCGGTGATCGCAACGTCACCAGCGTGCCATGGCCGCCTCGCCTCAGGGCAAGGGCTGGTCTCTCTCCAGAACTTTTTGCAGAACCTTCAGGACACTATCTGTCTGAGCTTAATCCGGTCGACCCGCCCTGGGACGTGATCCGTGTATCCGTGGTGTGGGAGGGTCGGCGCGGCGAGGCGTCCCCCTATCCCGATCAACGGCCCCAAACGTAGCCGCTCAAAGACGCATCATTGGAACGTCTGCTCGTCGCGCATCCTTCCTGTTCCCAGACCGTAGAGATTGATCCTCACGGCTCATCGATCAGATCGAGCTCAAGACCCAGGGTTTCAGGTAGGGTGGAGAACCTTCCGCGGCACTCCCGCGCTTCCCGCCGCAATATCGCCTTGCCGGCTTCACACAACTTTACATTCGCCCGCAACAGCCGAAACATTGGGCTCTCAGATTGGCCCAGTCGCGGCAGAGATGCCGCAGTAGCGAAAGGACCATCATGACGTACGATCACGACACCACGCAGAAGAAGGGCTGGGGCAAGCGCATCGCCATAGGCGGCATTGCGATAGTAGCGCTTGCCGCCGTCGGCGTCACTGGCGCGCTCAGCCAGGATTGCGGGCGCATGCAGCGCTTCGGCATGGACGGGGGCCACGGCGGACCCGACATGCACATGCAGGCCAACTTCAGCTACGAAATTGGGTTGAGGCATCACTTAGAGTGCATGCTCGATGATATCGACATCACACCCGAGCAGGAAGACAAGTTGGAGGCGATCATGGACAAGCTCGATCACGATGTCCGCCCGATCATACGCGGCTTCCACCACGCGCAAGACGATTTCGCCAAGCTGCTCGGCGCCGCAACCCTCGACCGCGAGGCGGCGGAGGAGCTGCGCGCTGAGCGCGTCGCGGCGGTCGACGAGGCCTCGCGCAAGCTGACGACGGCGCTGCTCGACGCAGCCGCGGTGCTGACGGCCGAGCAGCGGGCGGAGCTGTTCGAACTCTTCTAGGATCGCAGCCACCGACGCTGGTAAGCTCTGTACCGGCACAGGTTCGAATCGGAGCAGACAAACGAGCATGGCGGACCAGGTTCTCATCATCGACGACGATAAGCGCCTGTCCGCCATGGTCGCGGAATATCTGACGGGCAACGGTCTTCGTGTGGTAACGGCGGATACGGCGGGCGCAGGCCTTGCCGAGATCGCGCGGCTGTCGCCCGATGCCGTGGTTCTCGATGTCATGCTGCCTGACATGGACGGCTTCGAGGCGCTCAAGCGCATCCGCGCGAAGTCCGACGTGCCGGTTCTGATGCTGACGGCGCGAGGCGGCGAAACCGACCGCATCGTGGGGCTGGAAATAGGCGCCGACGATTATCTGTCGAAGCCGTCCAATTCGCGGGAGTTGCTGGCGCGGTTGAAGGCCATCCTGCGCCGCCGTAACGCCGGCGCGAACACCTCGCCGCGCATCATGCGCTTCGGACGGCTGGAAATCGACCCTGCCTCGCGTTCGGCCCGCGTCGAGGGGCGCGACTGCCCGATGACCAGCTATCAGTTCGATCTCTTGGTGGCGTTCGCCGAAAGTCCCGGGCGCACGCTGTCGCGCGAGCAGCTCATGGACATTGTCAAGGGAGAAGCGTTTGACCGGTCGATTGACGTGCATGTCTCGCGCATCCGCGCCGCGATCGAGACCGATCCGAAAGATCCTCGCCGCATCATTACGGTACGCGGCGTAGGCTATGTCTTTGCCCGTTGCCAGGACGATGACAGATAAGCCATGCGCAACAGCCTTTTCGTCAAGATCTATCTCACCGTGCTCATCAGCCTCGCTGCAGTGACGATCGCCAGCGCGATCTTCGTAGAGGTGGGCCAGGAACTCGAAAGTGCCGCGTTCGGCCCGGCAGGCTTTTTCGCGCTGATCGCCGCGGTGATAGGGCTTGTCGCCTTTCCAGTCGTGCGTCATCTCACACGCCGCCTTGAGGCATTGCGCAAGGGCGCGGATCGCTGGGGCGCAGGCGCTCTCGACACGCGCGTCGCCGTGCGCGGTAGTGACGAGGTGGCGGCGGTGGCGGCGAGCTTCAACCGCGCCGCCGAGCAGATCGAGCGGCTGCTTGCCGCGCATAGCTCGCTGCTTGCCAATGCCAGCCACGAGTTGCGCTCGCCGCTTGCGCGGCTGCGCGTGGCGATCGACCTCATCGCCAACGAACAAAGCGGCCCGATGCGCGATGAGATCGTGCGCAACCTCGCCGAACTCGATGCGCTGGTGGAGGAAATCTTGCTTGCCAGCCGGCTCGACCACATCGAGAAGCTGGAGCAGGTGGAGCCGGTGGATCTACTGGCGCTAACGGCCGAAAAAGGCGCACGCTTCGGCGTCGACGTCTCAGGCGAACCTGGCGTCGTTGTGGGAGACCCGAAGCTGCTCATGCGGCTAGTTCGCAATCTCATGCAGAACGCGCAGAGACATGGCCGCCCGCCGGTTAGCGCGCATGTGGGGATCGAAGGCGGTTCGGTGGTGCTCAAGGTGTGCGATCACGGGCCGGGCCTGCCGGAAGGAACCGGTGAGCGTGTCTTCGAGCCCTTCTTCCGGCCACAGGGCAGCAGCGAGACGGCCGGCGGCTGGGGCCTCGGCCTGTCGCTGGTGCGTAAGATCGCATTGCGTCACGGCGCAACCGTGCACCACGAATCGCCCTCCGGCGCCGGCGCCTGCTTTGTCGTCACCTTTCCGGCGTATCTTGATATGGCGGGCGCATATCCTTGTGAAAGTGGCCGGTCAGCTTCCGCCCTTCCGTCGCTTAGAGAGTGAAGTGCCACCATGTCCGAACACCCCTTGCCGACGCTGCGATGTGGCGCGTCGATCACATCGAGCCCTCGCCCGAGATGCTGGCGCTACGCGCCAACGGTCCGATCCACCGCGTGCGCTTCCCGTCCGGGCACGAAGGCTGGTGGGTGACAGGCTACGACGAGGCCAAGGCGGCGCTGTCCAACGCGGCGTTCCGGCCCGCGGGAATGCCGCCGGCGGCATTCACCCCGGATTCGGTGATTCTCGGTTCGCCGGGGTGGCTGGTCTCGCACGAGGGGGGCGAGCACGATCGGTTACGTACGATCGTGGCGCCGGCCTTCAGCAACCGCAGGGTGAAGCTGCTCGCGCAGCAGGTCGAGGCGATCGCCGCGGAGTTGTTCGACAAGTTAGCTGTCCAGCCCCAGCCCGCCGACCTGAGGCGCCACTTCTCCTTTCCGCTTCCGGCCATGGTCATCAGTGCACTGATTGGCGTGCTCTATGAGGATCACGCCTTTTTCGCCGGGCTGTCCGACGAGGTGATGACGCACCAGCATGAAAGCGGTCCGCGCAGCGCATCGCGTGTGGCCTGGGAAGAACTGCGCGCCTACATTCGCTGCAAGATGTGGGACAAGCGCCAGGATCCGGGCGACAACCTGCTGACGGATCTGCTCTCGGCGGTCGACCAGGGCAAGGCGACCGAGGAAGAGGTGATCGGCCTGGTTGCCGGGGGCGCACACCAACAACAACACGTGAGCTGGCGCGCCCCGTCTGGGTAAGGGAGAGCGGCGAGAGCCCATGGCCTGCAAAGAAGCGATCAAGGATTGCAATCGTGGACCCAAGCTGCCCGGCCGCATCCGGAGCGCAGCCTTCAATATCAGCTCGCCTTGGAACCGGCCTTGCAGGAATTGGCTGAGCGCGCTGCGGAATCTGGCTGGGACCGAGGACGAGATAGCGTACGCGCTCCTCGAACTCCCCGGCCCACCTCACTGAATGCCAGCGACAATTTTGAACGAAGGATGGCGCAAGCTGCCGTCGCGGGTACGCTCCGCGATAGGCGATGTCGACGTAAACGACAGGGCTACACAATCGCGCACCGAGATGGGCGTTTCCGCAGCAGTGCCTTGGCGAACGGCGCATCGGGCGGACGATGATGTCTAGCGCGGCTGAAAGCCGGGTGGCCGTTTTCCAGCTCCAGCTGTAACGACGTTGCGGGAGCGGATCAGCTCATCGCCGCGCACCGGTGTGGATTATGTCGCCGATGATGGCCTGCGACAACGCCCGAAGCTTCCGCCTCAATGACAGCAAAGCCGGCGACGCTAGAGACCAAGTCCGCCGATGCAGACATATTTGGTGTCGAGATAGTCCTCGATGCCTTGATGTCCGCCTTCCTTGCCGAGGCCCGATTCCTTGACGCCGCCGAACGGCGCCTCAGGCGTGGTGATGAGGCCTTCATTGACCCCGACCATGCCGCGCCTTCTCGGCCATGCGCCGCGGCTTCGCCGCTTGCTCGCTCCAGCGCTGTTGAGGGCGCGCTCGCGAGCGGCTTCGTGACCGCCGAGCTACACCACGCGGTGGGGCACGACCTACAGAAGGTGCTCCAGCAAACTCCCTGGGAAGGCGATAAGGCTTTTATCGCCACGCGACTGCCACCTTCAGATGTCCGATCGGATCGGCAGCAGGCGTTAGCGTGTCTTTATTTCGTAGCCGAGCCGATTCGGTATGACAGGTGAACGCATGCCGGCCTATTCGACAAAGATCCTGCCAAAACTCGGTTGGGGCTGGCCGACGCGACGGCGCTGGACTTTGCAACTGGCGCGGCGCCTAAGAAAACGCCTGCCGGTGGCTTGGCAGATGGGGTGGTTGCCTTCCTCCCTTACGGTTCAATAGCGGTCGCGAGTAACGCCATCGACAGCTCCTGTCGCCTTTGTCGGGCCTGCGACATAAGTTTATTTAGCCAATTTAATATTTTCGCCAAATGTTAAATAGCTGAAAAGCAATCATAAAATTTCTTTTTCGATCCAGCCGGACAAATTGGCACGAGTTTTGAGACGATCTGTGCGAGGCGCCGGATTCTGCCGACCGGACTTCAAGTCGCGGGTAGCCGCTATGGATGGAAAGAAGGAAGGAAGCAACATGTCAGGTCTGCGTCAGATCGCATTCTACGGAAAGGGAGGCATCGGCAAGTCCACCACCTCTCAAAATACGCTCGCTGCCCTGGTCGACCTCGGACAGAAGATCCTCATCGTCGGCTGCGACCCCAAAGCCGACTCTACCCGCCTGATCCTGAACGCAAAGGCGCAGGACACGGTTCTGCATCTCGCCGCCGAGGAAGGTTCTGTGGAGGACCTCGAACTCGAGGACGTGCTCAAGATCGGCTACAAAGACATCAAGTGCGTGGAGTCCGGCGGGCCTGAGCCGGGTGTCGGCTGCGCCGGCCGCGGCGTCATCACCTCGATCAACTTCCTTGAGGAGAACGGCGCCTATGACAATGTCGACTATGTCTCCTACGACGTGCTGGGCGACGTGGTGTGCGGCGGCTTCGCAATGCCGATCCGGGAAAACAAGGCTCAGGAAATCTACATCGTCATGTCGGGCGAGATGATGGCGCTCTATGCCGCCAACAACATCGCCAAGGGTATCCTAAAATACGCCCATTCGGGCGGCGTGCGGCTCGGCGGGCTGATCTGCAACGAGCGCCAGACCGACCGCGAGCTCGACCTCTCCGAAGCGCTGGCCGCCAGGCTCAATTCCAAGCTCATCCATTTCGTGCCGCGCGACAACATCGTCCAGCACGCCGAACTGAGGAAGATGACGGTAATCCAGTATGCGCCGGACTCCAAACAGGCAGGGGAGTACCGCGCGTTGGCCGAGAAGATCCATCTCAATTCGGGCCAGGGCACCATCCCGACCCCAATCACCATGGAGGAGCTCGAGGACATGCTGCTCGACTTCGGCATCATGAAGAGCGACGAGCAAATGCTTGCCGAGCTTCAGGCCAAGGAAGCGAAACTGTCCGTCGCTCAGTAACCCCGCTACCAACAGGGGCGCCGACCATGACCTGGCGCCCCTTTCTGCGAAACAAGGCCTCGTTGGCGAGGCGTTACCCGAACCTTGAAAGGGGCAGGTCCCATGGGCCTCGACTATGAGAATGACGGCGCCTTGCATGCGAAGCTTATCGAAGACGTGCTGTCGCAATATCCAGACAAGGCGGCGAAGCGTCGCAAGAAGCACCTCGGTGTCGCAATGAGCAAGGACGAAGCCACAGCGGAGGACAAGGGCCTTTCCGAATGCGACGTCAAATCGAACATCAAATCCATTCCGGGCGTGATGACAATTCGCGGCTGCGCCTATGCCGGCTCCAAGGGCGTGGTGTGGGGTCCGGTCAAGGATATGGTCCACGTCTCGCACGGGCCGGTCGGCTGTGGGCAATATTCCTGGTCGCAACGCCGCAACTATTATGTCGGCACGACCGGCATCGACACGTTCGTGACAATGCAGTTCACCTCCGACTTCCAGGAGAAGGACATCGTTTTCGGCGGCGACAAGAAGCTGGAAAAGATCATCGACGAGATCGAGGACCTGTTTCCGCTCAATGGCGGCATCTCGGTGCAGTCCGAATGCCCGATCGGCCTGATCGGGGACGATATCGAGGCAGTGTCGCGCAAGAAGGCCAAAGAGCACGAGAAGACGATTGTACCGGTGCGCTGCGAAGGTTTCCGCGGCGTTTCACAATCGCTCGGCCACCACATTGCAAATGATGCGATCCGCGATTGGGTCTTCGGCAAGGAAGATGTCGAGTTCGAGTCCGGCCCATACGACGTCAACGTCGTCGGCGACTACAACATTGGCGGCGATGCCTGGGCGTCGCGTATCCTGCTCGAGGAGATTGGCCTTCGGGTGGTCGGCAACTGGTCGGGCGACGCCACGCTCGCCGAGATAGAGCGCGCGCCCAAGGCCAAGCTCAATTTGATCCACTGCTACCGGTCGATGAACTACATCTGCCGGCACATGGAGGAAAAGTACGGGATCGCCTGGATGGAATATAACTTCTTCGGCCCCTCCCAGATCGAAACTTCTCTGCGCAACATCGCCAAGCATTTCGGCCCGGAAATCGAGAAGAAGACGGAAAAGGTCATCGCCAAGTACCGGCCCTTGGTCGATGCCGTCATCGCCAAGTACCGACCGCGCCTCGAAGGCAGGACGGTGATGCTCTATGTCGGCGGCTTGCGCCCACGCCACGTCATCACTGCTTACGAGGACCTCGGCATGGTGATCGTTGGTACCGGCTACGAATTCGCCCACAACGACGACTATCAGCGCACCGGCCATTACGTGAAAAATGGCACGCTCGTCTACGACGACGTCACCGGTTACGAGCTGGAGAAGTTCATCGAAGGCATCCGCCCTGATCTCGTTGGCTCCGGTATCAAGGAGAAGTACCCGGTCCAGAAGATGGGCATCCCGTTCCGCCAGATGCACTCTTGGGACTATTCCGGCCCGTATCACGGCTATGACGGCTTCGCCATTTTCGCCCGCGACATGGATCTCGCCATCAACAACCCGGTCTGGGACCTCTACCGCGCGCCGTGGAAGAAGATGAAGGACGCGCCGCCGACGGCGCTCGCCGCCGAATGAGGACTGGCCTCCCTGCCAGGCAGGGAGGCCGATAAATGCTTGGGGCGCGCTCGATCCGAGGCAGGCCCTTAACGTCTTGATGTCCCTGTGCTGCCGCTTGGCGCGGCCAGATGGAAAGGTGACCACCATGCCGCAATCGGCTGAAAAAGTTCTCGACCATGCCCCCCTGTTCCGCGAGCCGGAATACAAACATATGCTCGCCGAGAAGAAACTGAATTTCGAATGTCCGCACCCTGATCAGATCGTCGCGGATCAACGCGAATTGACCAAGACTTGGGAATACCGCGAAAAGAACCTCGCTCGCGAGGCGCTTGTCATAAACCCCGCCAAGGCATGCCAGCCGCTCGGCGCGGTATTCGCGGCCGCGGGGTTCGAGCGGACCATGTCTTTCGTCCACGGTAGCCAGGGCTGCGTTGCCTACTACCGCTCGCATCTGTCGCGACATTTCAAGGAGCCGTCGTCAGCGGTTTCCTCCTCGATGACCGAGGACGCGGCGGTGTTTGGCGGCCTAAAGAACATGGTTGACGGGCTCGCCAATACCTACAAGCTCTACGACCCCAAGATGATCGCCGTCTCGACCACCTGCATGGCTGAAGTCATTGGCGACGACCTGCGCAGCTTCATCGAGAACGCCAAAAACGAAGGCTCGGTCCCGGGCGACTTCGACGTGCCTTTCGCTCATACGCCTGCCTTCGTCGGCAGCCATGTCGATGGCTATGACGGCATGGTCAAGGGTGTGCTGGAGCATTTCTGGAAGGGCAGTGAGCGCTCCCAAATAGATGGCACCATCAACATCATTCCAGGCTTCGACGGATTCTGCGTCGGAAACAACCGGGAACTCAAGCGCCTCCTCGACCTGATGGGTATCACCTATACCTTCATTCAGGACGCTTCCGACCAGTTCGACACACCGTCGGACGGCGAATACCGCATGTATGACGGCGGCACAAAGATCGCAGACGTGAAAGGGGCACTAAACGCGGAGGCGACGCTGTCGCTGCAGCATTACAACACCCGAAAGACGCTGGAATATTGCGGCGAGGTCGGGCAGGCGACGGCGTCCTTCCGCTATCCACTAGGTGTCCAGGCGACCGACGAGTTACTGATGAAGGTCTCGGCGATTTCCGGCAAGCAGATTCCCGAGACCATCCGGATGGAGCGCGGCCGACTGGTTGACGCGATGGCCGACAGCCAGTCATGGCTGCACGGTAAGAAGTACGCAATCTATGGGGATCCGGACTTCGTCTACGCCATGGCCCGCTTCGTCATGGAGACCGGCGGCGAGCCGACACATTGCCTCGCGACCAACGGCACATCGGCCTGGGAGGCCGAGATGAAGGAATTGCTTGCATCCTCGCCCTTCGGCCAGGATGCGCAGGTCTGGGCGGGCAAGGATCTCTGGGCAATGCGCTCGCTGCTCTATACAGAGCCGGTGGACCTGCTGATCGGCAATTCCTACGGCAAGTATCTGGAGCGCGATACCGGCACGCCGCTGATCCGGCTGACGTTTCCAATCTTCGATCGGCACCATCACCATCGCTTTGCGCTCATGGGCTACCAGGGCGGTTTACGCGTGCTGACGACGATCCTCGACAAGATATTCGACAAGCTCGATCGCGAGACGAGCGAGACTGGCGTGACCGATTATTCCTATGACCTCACCCGCTAAGAGCCGGTGCCGGCTTTCCGCCGTGGCCGCCCCGCCCAATGAGTTCGGAGATTGACGCAATGACCTCGCTCAGTGCCAAGATCCAGGACGTTTTCGACGAGCCCGCATGCGATAAAAACCGCGGCAAGGATGCCAAGGCGCGCAAGGAGGGCTGCTCGAAGCCGCTGACCCCTGGGGCGGCAGCCGGCGGCTGCGCCTTTGACGGCGCCAAGATCGTCCTGCAGCCGATCACCGACGTTGCGCACCTGGTCCATGCGCCGCTCGCCTGCGAGGGGAATTCCTGGGACAACAGAGGCGCAGCTTCGTCCGGGCCAACCCTGTGGCGGACAAGCTTCACGACCGACCTCACCGAAGTCGACGTCGTGATGGGGCATGGCGAGCGGAAGCTGTTCAAGGCGATCAGCGAGATCAAGGAAACATACGCTCCACCGGCAGTCTTCGTCTATTCGACCTGCGTGACGGCGCTGATCGGCGACGACATCGAGGCCGTGTGCAAACGCGCGGCCGAAAAATTCGGTCTGGCCGTGGTGCCGATCAACGCGCCGGGCTTGGCCGGCTCCAAGAACCTCGGGAACAAACTCGCCGCCGAAGCGCTGCTCGATCATGTCATCGGCACGGTGGAACCAGACGACGCGGGGCCCTGCGACATCAACATCCTTGGCGAATTCAACCTCTCCGGCGAATTTTGGCTAGTGAAGCCGCTGCTTGATCGGCTCGGCATCCGGGTGCGCGCCTGCATTCCGGGCGATGCGCGTTACATCGACGTTGCATCCGCGCACCGCGCCCGGGCGGCTATGATGGTGTGCTCGAGCGCGCTCATCAATCTGGCCCGCAAAATGGAGGAGCGCTGGGACATCCCGTTCTTCGAGGGGTCCTTCTACGGGATAACCGATACTTCGGAAGCACTTCGCAACCTGGCTGAGCTGCTAGTGAGGAAGGGCGCCGATGCGGAGATCCTCGATCGCACAGAGAGGCTGATTGCTGAGCAGGAGGCGATTGCGTGGAAGAAGCTCGAGGCCTACCGCCGGCGGCTTCAAGGCAAGCGCGTGCTGCTCAACACAGGCGGTGTGAAGTCCTGGTCGGTCGTCAACGCGCTGATGGAGATCGGCATGGAGATCGTCGGCACCTCGGTCAAGAAATCCACCGTCGAAGACAAGGAGCGGATCAAACGGATCCTCAAGGACGAAAACCACATGTTCGAGCAGATGGCAGCGCGCGATCTTTACGCAATGCTCTCAAAAGACAAGGCCGACATCATGCTGTCGGGCGGGCGCACGCAATTCATCGCGCTGAAGGCGAAGACACCCTGGCTCGATATCAACCAGGAACGCCAACATCCATATGCCGGCTATGACGGCATGGTGGAATTTGTACGGCAGATCGACCTCGCCATTCATAACCCGATCTGGGGCCAGGTGCGTGAGCCGGCGCCGTGGGATTGCCAGCCTGCCGTGAAGGACGATCTTTCGAGCACGAAGGACGGGACCGCGAGTGTGAACGCTTTCAATGAATTAACCGGCGCGACGGCTCAGCGCTTCGGCGAGCGTTGAGGACATCCGATGGTCCGCATCCTTCGCAATACCAAATCAGCGGCGGTCAACCCGCTGAAGTCGTCACAGCCGATGGGTGCCGCCCTCGCTTTTCTCGGAGTCGACGGTGCGATGCCCCTGTTCCATGGCAGCCAAGGCTGCACCAGCTTCGCGCTGGTGCTCTTTGTGCGTCATTTCAAGGAAGCGATCCCCTTGCAGACAACGGCGATGGACGAGGTGGCCGCCATACTCGGCGGAGCGGACCATCTGGAAGAGGCGATCCTCAATCTCAAAACCCGCACTAAGCCAAAGCTGATAGGAGTGTGCACGACCGCGCTGGTAGAGACCCGTGGCGAAGATTGCGCGAGCGATATTGCCAACATCAAGCTGAAGCATGTGGAAGAGCTCGCCGGTACTGAAGTTGTGCTGGCCAACACGCCGGATTTTGACGGTGCGATCGAAGCAGGCTGGGCCAAAGCTGTCGCGGCGATGATCGAAGGGATTACACGGCCGGGCGTACGGACCAGACAGCCAAAGAAGATTGCGATCCTGCCCGGATGCAACCTCACTGTCGCCGACATCGAGCATTTGCGTGACATGGTTGAAAGTTTTGGGCTCAAGCCGGTTATTTTGCCGGACGTCTCCCGCTCGCTCGACGGTACGGTTCCTGACCGCTGGGTAACGACCACCTATGGCGGCACCAGCGTCGAGGATATCCGGGAGCTGGGCACCGCCGCGCAATGCATCGCCACCGGCGAACACATGCGTCACCCGGCGAAAATGCTGCACGGGTTGACCGGCGTGCCTTACGTGGTGTTGCAGTCGCTGACCGGATTGAAGGCTGTCGACCGGTTCGTCTCGTTGCTGTCGTGGCTTTCGGGCGCGGTGGTGCCGGCCCGGGTGCGCCGTCGCCGGGCGCAATTGCAGGATGCGTTGCTCGACGGACATTTTCATTTCGGAGGCAAGAAAATTGCGATCGCTGCTGAACCAGACCAACTCTATCAACTCGCAACGTTCTTCGCCGGCATGGGCTCCAAAATCGCGGCGGCGGTCACCACGACCGATATGTCGAAGATTCTGGAAAAAGTATCGGCGGAGTGGGTTCAGATCGGCGATCTCCGCGATTTGGAAGCTCTTGCAGCGGGCGCGGATCTCCTCGTTACGCACTCCCACGGTCGCCAGGCTTCGCAACGCCTTGGCATCCCGCTCATGCGCGTCGGCTTCCCGATCTTCGACCGGCTCGGCAGCCAGCACAAGCTCAAAATCCTCTATCAGGGGACCCGCGACCTGATCTTCGAGGTTGCCAACATCTTCCAGGCCAATCAGCACGCGCCGACGCCTGAGGCGCTTGATCCATTCCGAAAACGAGAAATGCCAGATGAGCTACGTTCGTCGCCTATCACTCGTCACTGACGAGATTCACCCACGCATGCCTCGACGACGAGCAGGCGCATTACGCGTTGCCATCGCCACGCAAGACATGAAGAATCTCGATGCCCATTTCGGGTCGGCCAAGCGCTTTGCTGTCTACGACGTCACGCGCGAGGAGTGGCATCTCGTGGAAGCCGTGGCCTTCGATGACGTTTCCGATGAGAGTGGGGAGCATCGGACCGAAGGCGATGACCGCATCACGCCAAAGGTGGAGGCGCTGAAGGGCTGCCAGCTGCTGTTTTGTCTGGCCATCGGCGGGCCTTCGGCAGCTAAGGTTGTTTCTGCCAAAATCCATCCGATCAAGGTGCCGCAGCCACAAACGATCCAAGCGGTGCTGTTGCGCACGCAGATGATGCTGAGGACATGTCCTGCGCCCTGGCTGCGCAAGGTGCTGGCTGACGCTGGTTTCGCCGAAAAGAACCCCTCCTTCGAGGACGAGGACTGAAACGAGGAAGAGCAAAATGTTTGAAGTCGCCATCACCCCTGCTGTCAACGATGACCAGGCGGCCCTTGCCAGCCCGTTCGTCAAATGCCTCGTGCGACTGATCCGTGCGCAGGATTCCCACGGGTCCTGGGACGGCAAAGCGGACGCCGAGCTGCTGGCCGACTTCATCGTCAGCAAGGAACAGCGCCGTGCGATTCCAATCATCGGCGATCCCGATCCGGACGTGCTGTGGAGACTCGACAAGTTTTACACTGCCGTCGCCCTTGCGATCGAGGAGCGCTCCAGCCTGATGGCATCGCCGATGATCGAAATGAGTCATGAGGGCTTCGGGCGCGTGCTGTTCACCGCCGGGCGGCTGGTTGTTCTGTCGAAGACCCTGCGCGACGTCCATCGGTTCGGCTTCGAGACGTTCTGCAAACTCGCCGCGGCCGGTACAAAACTGGTCGACGATGCCATTGCAGCCATCGACGCCTATCCCGAGGTGGCACGCGCATGAACCGGATTTCGAGCAAGAGAAACCATGTCAGACGTTGAGGAGCCGCTTGGGCCAGCCCACGCGGCCAACGTGGTCGAGGCCAATTTGGTTCTCGGGGTAGCACCAATGAAGCCACTCGTCCTGATCTGTTCGCAAGATGCGGAGTTCTATCTGTTCCTCAGCCACATACTAGAGGTGGACGGCTTCGCCAGTGAGCTGGCAGGCGGCGCGAAGGAGGCGCTTGCATTGGCCGACGATCGGGAATTCCAGGCCGTGGTGCTGGACTGCGGTCCAACGAGCCTTACCGGGTCCGCAATCTGCGCCCGGCTCAAGCGGGAGCCCCGGACCGGCGGTCTGCTCATCATTGCCCTGATCGCGCCTGGCGCCGAGAACCAGCACCTCGATCTGTTGAAGGCAGGCGTTGAGAGCTTTGTGCGGCCGATCGACCCGGCCAAGCTGCTCGATTGTCTGCGGACGAGGCTGGCGCTGCCGAAGCCGGGTTCAAACGGGGTTGAAAACGGCAGCTGGCTCTCTTTTGGCAACGTTACGATGAATCTCGATGCCCGCCGGGTTTGCGGCAATGGCCATGACATTCATCTCGGACCAATCGAGTTCAACTTGCTGCGGCATTTGCTGGAAACTCCCGGCAAGGTCTTCAGCCGGGACGAGATGATCGCCGCGGCTTGGCCGGCCAATATTCATGTCGGTGAACGCACAGTCGATGTCCACATCAGTCGGCTCAGAAGGGCGCTGGAGACGGCCTCGACCGATATCGTCATCCGTACAGTGAGGTCGTCCGGCTACTCGCTCGAGAAGCTGGACGGCTGATCAAGTCGCTGGTGTGGTGCCACTCCCTTTTCCTCGCGCGGTGAGCCGGTCTTGCGGCCTGAAACGCCGTCAACGAATACTCAGGAAGAACTAGGAAAATGGCCTTTAGAACCGTACTCTGTTTGACCGGCGCTGACCATTCCGATCAGGACGTCAGAACTGCTGCCCGCTTGTGTGCGGAAATCGGCGCTTATCTTTCCGTACTGATTATACCCCATCCGACGCTCCTTATGTGGCGGATCGGAGATGGTGTCCTCGAGTGGCCGGTAGGACGTGGACTGGCAAGTGCCAAATTGAACAATCAGTTGCGGCAAATCGATCGATTTGCACAGGACGCGGTCAGGCTGGAAAAGCGCTCCAGCGATATCCAGAAACTGCTGGAATCTATGTCGCTCAACTATGACGTTGACACCGACTATTGCGATCCGGCCAGCCTCGGTGAAGCGGCACGACAGCGGGCGCTCTGCGCCGACCTGACGATCATCGGACCAGGGCTCCTCAACGACGAGAATCTCGGACCTCCTGTGGTCAACGGCTGCTTGTTCGAAACGGGAACGCCGGTGCTCGTAGTGCCTAAGGGTGCTGAGGCGACGCTGTGGCCACGGCGAGTCCTGGTTGGTTGGGATTCGCGAGTGGAGGCCTTCCGTGCGGTTCGAGAAGCGCTGGGTCTCCTATGCGTTGCTGAGGAGGTTCGTGTCGCCCTGGTCGATCCGAAGGTCGACTACAACGGCAATGGCGCGGAGCCTGGAGCCGACATCGCTGCCTATCTCACTCGGCACGGTGCTCGGGTGTCGGTTGACCTACTGCCAAGTGCCGGCAAATCGGCGGCCACGGTGCTTGCGCAGCACGCAATCGACATTTCTGCCGACATGATAGTCATGGGCGCCTATGGCAGCCGTCGGCTGCGTGAGCGGCTCTTTGGCGGTGTGACCAGATGGATCTTTGATAAGCCGACATTGCCGCTGTTTTTGGCCCGATGACGGTTCCGAAGCGGCACCGATGCTGTTCGAAGCTCCACTGTGCCTGTGACATTCGCAATGCCCAATGCGGGTCGCTGCGAAAATCCCGCTGAGTGGAAAACACTCCCAGAGGAGCAAGATAAGTGGAGTTCTTTTGCGTTGGTCTCGGTGCTGGCCCATCCAATTTGAGCCTTGCGTGGAAGATACTCGAAGAGATTGAGCAAGGGGCACTGATCCTGGGTCGGCACTTCGATTCCGCTGGCACCTAGGCAGCGCAATGAATGAGGCCAAGCGGCGGCGGTTTTCGAACAAATATCGTCACTGACGTGGGGCGGCTTAATCTGCTGGTGCGCCGCCTGCTCGACCTGGCGCGCCGAAAATCTCGCGCCAGTGGCGAAAGCACGTCGATTGGTGCCGGGCTGGCGCTGCTGCAGGCCCAGGACAGGCCGGCACTTCGCGTCGAGGCCGGCGGAGCGACCGGCCTGCGCATATCGGCCGAGAATGCGGATGTGCTCGCCAATCTCATCGACAATTCGGCGAGGCACGGCGCCACGCTGGTTTTAATCACAGGGGCGACGGGGACGGCAAGGCCATTGTCCTGGTGAGCGACGAGGGCGGCGGTATTTCGCCCAGCAACCGGACCCGCATTTTCGAGCCATTCTTCACCACGGTTTTCGGAAAAGGCGTGCTCCATTCAAATTAACCGGCAGGATGATCTCGAAGCGCGTAGCGCGCTCAACCAGGCGGTTCATGCCATCATGCGCCTCAGGAGGGCCAGCACGATGCCGAGGCAGGCATGCCGGTGCCGCAGGGCGACAGTGTTACCAGGGCAAAGCTCGACAATGGCGAGCGGCTCGACGCGGGCATCGTCGTCAACGCCGCCGGGCCGAATGCCGGCAAAGTTTCAGCAATGGCCGGACTGGCGCTGCCAGTGGAATCGCGCAAGCGCAATGTCTTTCTCTTCGAGGCGCGCGAGAAATATGACGACATGCCAATACTGGTCGATCCGACCGGCATCTAGTCAGACCGGAAGGCTCGGGCTACATCACCGGCGGGGCCGAATCGGAAGAGGGCGACGGCCCCGCCGACCCCAACGGTTTCGAGCCCGACTGGCCGCTGTTCGAAGAGATGATCTGGCCGGCGCTGGCGACCCCCATTCCCGCCTTCGAAGCCATTAAGCCGACGCGCGCGTGCCCTCACGACTACAACACGCTCGACCAGAACGCGGTGGTCGGGCCGGATGCGCAGGTCGACAACTTCCTCTTCGCCAACGGCTTTTCCGGCCACGGCCTGCAGCAGGCGCCGGCGGTCGGCAAGGCGCCGTCGGAGCTCATCGTGCATGGCAGCTATCGCACGATCGATTGCACGGCGTTCGGATATGAGCGCGTCGCGGAGGGGCGGGCGTTCAGGGAATTGAATGTGATCTAACACTGGCGGGACAGCACCTCCTCTGCCCTGCAGCATGATGCTGGGGAATGGGAACGCACCATGCTTGGGCACGAGGGCCCCGAGCCGACGCACATCGCGCCAATCGGCGTCGTCACGTTCGAGATTCAGCACCGGCTGCTCGGCGCTTTTACCGCGCATATGCGCCGGCATGCCGCTCGCGATTGCCGACGAGGGCTGCTCGTTCCACGAAAAAACGATCAGCGCGAGATTAATGGGCAACCTCGTCGGGACCGAAAAGAGCGCTAAACCGGGTTGCTAGATCAATCCAGGGTGCCGCGTCGCCTCTCTTTGAAGCTATTCGAACGACCGCCGCCAGATAGCCGGTAAAAGCCTTCAGTCTTAGGGCGCGTTGCTCTGAGAGGTAGTCAATAGCGTCAACCCGCTGGTGAACGGCAGCGAGCATATGTTGCACCAAAAGGAGGGAGGATGGGCAAGGGCAATCACTCTTGTTCGCGAGGCGCCTGCACTCGCTGCAAAGCGGCGGAATGTCCTCCAAGGCTAGGTCGCCGGAAAGACGTTGTACGAGATTGTCAGTGGCGTTCCACAAATTCGCTCGCGTGCAGTACGGAGTGCAGCGTGACGCCATGTTGGGCTAGCAGGGCCGTAGCTCCCTCGTCACGGTCCACGAGGCAAGCAGCGTCACCCACAATGCCGCCGACGCGGCGAACCTCTTCAATCGCCTTCAATATCGACTTGCCGCTTGTGGCAACGTCGTCAACGATTAGGACCACTTTTCCCTGAAGATCTTCTTTAGGCCCAAGACCTTCAATCACATCCCTTGTGCCATGGGCCTTTGGAGCCTTGCGAACGAAGATCGTGTTTATGGGATTGTTCATCACCGAGCTGACAGCCGCCATCGATCCGATTACGGGGACCGCTCCCATTTCAAGTCCGCCGACGTACTCTGCTTTCACTTGCATAGCTATTTTTAGGAACTCAAGAGCGGCAAGTTGCGCGCCTCGCGCCACCATCATGGTAGGCTTCATATTGAAATAGATGTCGCTCTCTATGCCCGACGAGAGCGTGTAGCGTCCGAATCGAAAAGAGCGCTCACGGACAATCTCGCGGAGTTCGTCCTTGTCGTGTTGGCCGGAATCAACTGGTCTGAATTTCGCCAGTGCCGCCATAGATCAGACCTCGCCCCTAGGGAAAATTTGGGTGCGGCATGCACCTAGTCACTACCGCTATGTGGCTTATGCAAGTGTTCGCGGGGAGTGTCAATTAATGTCAATACCGGTGCGACCGTTTCGCGCAGATTTTTCCATTATCATTATTGGGTGCCTAAAGCGTGATCACGGGCCTCGCCACGGTTGGGGAGCCTTGGCTACCCTTGCCCCGATCTCAGCCAGACACGAGTTTTCTCGACGCGCGCCGTCTCTTTAAGGATTTGCGCGCTTTCATCCTCGTCCCCTCGAGTCCGCCTCGCTCGGCTCCGTTGCGCCAGCTTCTTAACCAGGTTGCACATTTCGGCCGCCGTGTCGGCCCCCTTGTGGTACGATTGGGCAAGGCCGCGCTTTTTGTGCAACCTCCTCGTAAGGCGGTAAAGTTCGAGCCGGCGAGAATTTCGTTCATCGCACCGCGGCGCAAGTTGGCTCGCTTCGTCTGACGACCGATCAGCAGGTCCAACCTCGATTGGCCCGAAACAACGTTGTCTTTTTGGATCAGCGCCTGGTTATTCCTGCGTTCGCGGCCCAACCCTTCAACACTTCGCCTTCCCAAAATATCTCCTTGCGGACCCGCCTGGGGCAGCCTCCACAAAGCTGCGGATCGAATGCGTCTCGCTGGTCACACGAGCACCGTCAGGCTCGTGGTGCTGCAGGATGTGGCACACGGCCTCGACATAGTGTGACCGCCTTTAGCTGGGTTCTGCGTCTCAAAATCCGGATCTCTTCTCAATCTTCCGCAAGACGGGAGAGACCTCGTGGGACCCCGGCTTCCAAAGGCGCCTTTTCAGATTTCGGCCGCGAGAAGGGCAAGAGCCTTTTACCGCGCCACAGTCCGTGAACCTGGGTTGCTGGCCGTCCTGAGAGAAAATTCCGATGCGGAGCTGCCCGATTAACTAGCGGCTCATGGCAAGAGGACGGCGACGCGGCAAATCGGCCACCGGCGCAAGGTTTCCCGCCTCATTGTCGGATACCCGACAGGATCACAAACCCGCTAACCGTTGCTTCCATGAAAGTTTCCTTCTGGCACGTTTGATGCGGGGGATCTTCCGAAAAACATCAGCGGATGCCCTCCTATGAGCAGGCTCAATGTCGCCGCATTCGAGACCGCGCCCTCGCCGATCCCCAAGTCGGTCGAAGGAAGGCGTACCATTGTGGAGGCGGGCGGCTTTGCCGATTGAAACACGGAACAAGCCTCGAAAGCATGTCGCTGACCGAAACGCGATCATCGAAGCGGGCGGAGATACGTCGATCCCGTCCACGCCCACAAGTCGTGGACATAAGTGTCGATCGCATCACTTGGCCGGGATCCATGTGGGCTTCATACCCGACCATACGAAAGCGGGGACAAAATCCAGCAAATCCAGCGGCACCGAAGTCGAGATCGTCCGCGTGGAGACTGAAGCCGATGGCCAGAGCCGATATTCCTCGCGAACATCGCCTAGTTGGGAAGCACCTAAAGGAGCAAGACAAGTGGAGCTCTCTTGCATTGGAGTGGGAGCTGGGCCGTCGAATTTGAGCCTGGCGTGCCAGATGCACGAGCAAATGGGGCAAGGGGCACTGTTCCTGGATCGGCAAGTCCACTTCCGCTGGCACCCAGGCAGCGCATTCGATTCCTCGGAGCTCCAGGTCAGCCACTTCAAGGATTTGGTCACGCTGGTGAACCCGCGATCAGCCTACACTTTCGTGAACTACCTCCATGAGAACGGGCGTCTGTACCACTTCCTGAATGCACACTTCGAAGCCGTGCTCAGAGCTGAGTTCGAGCAATACCTGAACTGGGCCTTCCACAAGAACCCGCTTGTCCGCGGCGGCGAGACCGTGCGCGAAATCCGCTTTGACGGCGAGTTTCGGGTGCGCACCGATAGGGCGGTTCTCGGTGCCAGAAACGTCGTGGTCGGCATTGGCAAGCAGGCGCATATTCCGCGTCAGTTTCAGGGCTGGATTGGACGCAACCTGTTCCACTCATCTGAATTGCTGCACATCCATCCTGAGGTGCACAATAGCCATGTCTGCGTGGTCGGCGGCGGACAGTCCGGAGCCGAGGTGCTGTTGCACCTTGTTGGCCTGCCAAAAGGACGGCGGCCTGTCTCGATAACCTGGGTCTCACAGCGGGAAAACTTCCTTCCCATCGACAACAGCCCGTTCACAAACGAGTTGTTCATGCCCTTCTTTTCGGATCGTTTGGCGTCAATGCGCGAGTCGCAGCGCAAGCTGTTCCTGCGGCGCTTCGTGCTTGCTTCGGACGGCGTTGCGGAAAGCACGTTGCGCGCGATCTATCAGGCGCTTTACCGCCACGCGTTTCTAGAGCCAAACCGATGCGAAATCACTCTGCGGCCGGGCTGCACTGTCTCGCACTGCATCAACGCCGGCGCGGGCCACAGACTCACCCTGCAGCACGGCATGGAGGAGTCCGAAGACGTCACGGCCGACATCGTCATCCTGGCCACCGGGTACGAGAACGCGGTGCCAGGCTTCTTGGAACCGATCGCGAACCGGCTTGAAAAGATCGACAATGAATTGGCTATTCGCGAAGATTTTTCGGTGTGCTGGGACGGACCGTGTGACAGCCGCATCTTCGTACAGAACGCGAGCCTAGGGCAGCGTGGGCTGGCTGATCCGAATCTAAGCCTGCTGGCCTGGCGAGCGCGTCGCATCCTCGACAGCCTTCTGGGGCGCGCGCCGCGCGCCAACCCCGAGCATCCCGGCTTCATCGGCCCTACCTCAGTCGAGTGCTGGTCCGACACCGTTGCAGAAGAAATGGGCAGCGGGATATGACCGGCCGACTGCGGATCCTTGGCGGTGGCATCCAAGGAACGATCGACCGCCAAAAATGCGCGGAGCATTGCGTTCTGATTTGTGGCTACTGGAGTATCGCAGCCCCGTTACGACGCGTCGGCACGTCGGATAGAGGTAGCCACCGGCGTCCAAATTCCTACTGGCGCGCAGTCTTAGCCCGCCCCGGCTAAAGCCGGATTGTTCTCGCGGGGGCCGCCAACCGGTCCGGGCTGCCGCCTCTCTTCGCAACTTGCAGCAGAGGCTGTTGCGTTCGCAGCCGAAGATACCACTGCTTCAACGGCTGAGCTTCGTCATGCGCAAATACAGGTTTTCTCGAACGGAGCTGTCGCGTGCGTTCGGTATCGACATAGCCACGCTTGGAACGGGAAGCGCGGGCACCGGGTTTTCATTCGGCAAGGTGGCACCAGGGGTCACATCCGAGCCTCATCGGCACGACGAAATCGAGGCCTTCGTAGTCCTGTCTGGGGCGGGCAAGGTCAGGACCGACCTTGGGGAAATCCCGGTCAAAGCCGGCGACGTCGTTCTGTTCCACCCCTTTGAAGCGCATGTGCTGTGCAATGATGGGGATGAAGACCTAGATTTCGTCGATGTCTACTGGCGCGACGGCAAGGCCGCCCTCGAAGCTGCTGCACAGGTCACGACTCCCCGCAGGCCAATCTTCGTCTTCTCCACGCCGCCGACGCCCAGTGGCGATCTGCAGCTGGGGCATCTTTCAGGCCCGTATTTTGGCGCCGACGTGTACACGCGTTTCCTGCGCATGACTGGGGCCGAAGCCTACCACCTGACTGGGAGCGACGATCACCAGAGCTACGTCGCCACGCGTGCCGATGCCGATCAATCGACGCCCGCAAAGGTGGCGCGCCACTACGCCGACGAGCTCAGAGCCACGCTTGCGCTTCTCGACTGTGAGGTCCACAGCTTCCTGCCCACGTTGGGGGACGACGATTACGCAGAGTTTCAAGCCACGTGTTTCCGCACTCTTCTGAGCAGCACGGCGGTAGATCTGCGCCAGAGCCCTGCGCTATTTGATGCAGTGACAGGCGATTACCTTTACGAACCGGATGTAAGCGGCCTCTGCCCCGATTGCGGCAGCTCGGCTGGTGGCAAAATCTGCGAGGAATGCGGCGCGCCGAACCTATGTCACGACTTGGGTAGGGCCGGGTCGCGGCACTCGGTCGAGGCGCCGATGGTCGGCTCCGTGCGTCGCGCCGAACTTGCGCTGCATCGATGCTACGACGAGATCGACCGGCATTTAAGAGCGTCGGGCGCTCCCGCTCGGATTTTGGATCTCTTCGCGCGTGTACGCCAACGCGGCGACTTTTGGGTGCCCATCACCCGCCCCTCGGACTGGGCCCTGCCGGCCGAAGGGCTCCCGGGGCAGGTGATGTGGGTTTGGCCGGAGATGGCTTTCGGAATCCTTTACAACATCCAGGCGCTAGCTCGCTTGCTGGGGCGCGACTGGAATGCGGCGATGCCCAGCAATGACTGGCAGATTGTCCATTTCTTCGGCTTCGACAATTCCTTCTACCATGCGCTACTTTATCCCGCGCTTTACGCTGAGGTGTTCTCCCGCTGGACGCCGCGTATCCGGTATCATGTGAACGAGTTCTATCTGCTCGACGGCCAGAAGTTCTCTACCAGCCGTGGCCATGCGGTCTGGGGCAAAGAGGTTCTGGGCCCAAAGACAGTCGACGCCGTGCGTCTTCATTTGGGCCTGACACGCCCGGAAGGTGAGGGGACGAACTTCACACTGGACGCGTTACGCCGCACCGAGCACGAGGTGTTCCAAGGGACCTGGCTGAAATGGCTTGATGCGCTTCACCGGGAAATCCAGCAGGACTTTAGCGGCTGTGTGCCCGACGCAGGCGACTGGGGTCCCGCAGATCGCGCTTTCTTTACTCGGATAGAGTTCCATCGCGCGGCGATGGAACGCGCCTATTCGGATGATGGCTTCTCGGTCCGGCGCGCGGCCGCGCAGGCCTGCGATTTCGTGCGCGATTGCCTGATCTACCGTCAGGCGCAAGACTACGAAGCGGCGCGACGTCTCTATCCCGCCCGCACCCGGACCTCGCTCGCGCTTCAGGCTACAGCCGCTGCGATCCTGGCGCAGACACTCGCACCGCTGATGCCCCGATTTGCCAGCATGCTTGCGAGAGGCATCGGCGTCTCAACCGAAAAATGGCCTGCCTCCGTCCGGCGCCTTCCGCCAGGGACAATCTTTGATATCCGACCCGTACTGGGGTTCTACGGGAGCCGACAATCCTTTGCTCAATGAACCGAAGGCCTATAGCCCATCCGAATCTTGACGAGATCTGCGCGGCATAAGCCGACATCTCTACGGGCCGCCACCAGACAATTGAGACCAGACTGGCCCAGCTCGACCCTCCGATTCAGCGAAGCGGGCGCGAATGCCCGCAACAGCGGGTGGTCTACGCAAGAAACCTGCAATGCTTCCAAAGCTCTTTCACGAAATATCGGCTGGTGAATGCGGGATCAGCCGTCTCGCGAAACATCATAAGCGGTAACGGCGGCGGCTCGCAGTCTACGCGCTGGGCCTCACCGCCTCACCGACCCGGCCCAAGAAGGAGGCTCAGCCATCAGCAGGCCAGGACGCAGTGGCTGCAGGCGGGAGCCGGTCGTGGAGATCGCCGGCGCATTTTCGACCGGCCCCGAAATGATGCTGTTAGACGGGCCGACGCCGAACATTGCCCCAGGCGAGACAGCCAAGCTGTCTTCGGTTCTCAAGCGTGAAGCATCAGTGACGCGTGTCGAAAACCAGACAGCGGCAGGAACCATGTCGGGTTCAAAACAATCGACCGCCTTCTACGCCCAAAGGTTTTCCGAGCTAACCACACACTTACGCTCACTAAGCGGGCTGGCACGACCATTGCTGGTTGAGATGCGGCAACAATGGGTGAGGACTAGCCGCATGCGAACGCGCAAGACGAGTGCTGGTCACCGAACCGGTTTCTTCCATTTCTCAGAGGAGAACCGGCTCGTCAGAAACGCCCGAAAGGTGTGAGAATAGAGCTTTGGAGAACAATATGGTGTTGCATAAGGAGTCCCCGGCTCCTCCGATCAAAGTGGACGACTGGCTGCGTGGCGAGCCCCTCGCCAACTTTCACCCCGGCAAGGTGTACCTCCTAGAATTTTGGGCGACTTGGTGCGGACCCTGTGTGGCGGTGATGCCCCATCTGACGCAGTTGCAGGAGAAGTATCAAGACAGCGGATTTGAGGTCATCGGAGTCGCAGCTGGGGAAAAGGGCCCGACCGCGGAGGAGACGCGGACTAGCTTGGATGCTTGGCTGACAGAGAGGTTCCCGAATCTGAATTATCGCATCGCGTTCGATTACACAGGCGAAATGAATAGACTATGGATGGAACCCAGTTCATCTCTCGGGATTCCCGCCTCGTTCTTAGTCGACCGCGACGGCCTCATCGCTTTCATAGGACATCCGGCGGAACTCGATGACGTTTTGCCAAAGGTTCTCAACGGCAGTTGGCGCAACAGCGATGAAGCTCAACGCGCCGATGCAAGGCGGATCGCTACTAACCAATCCAAGGCACGCGAGCTAGCACTGACCCGACCGATTTACGCCAAGCTTCACCCGGCGATGCAGGCCGAGGATTGGACGGCGGCGGTCTCGGCCATCGAAGAAGGCCTCGCCTTAGTGCCCGATTATATCGGGTTCCGGGAAACGCACGCGAATCTACTGCTTCACAAGCTGCGCGACATGCAGACCGGCTTGCCCGTCATGCGCCAGTTGGTCGAGGACGCCATCGACAAAAAATTCGATGCCGTCTCTTGGATGGTCATGGCCCTGAACCAACTCTTCGATCCCGCGATTGACAACTCACATATCCCCCGTGCTGAACGCTTCGCGATGGGCGACGAGCTCTCGGAACAGATACTGACACTGAATCCCCCATACGGCGAGGGGCCTCTTAAATTCCGGTGGTACGTCCCGGTCGCTCAGTATTATTACGAGAGCGGCAACAAGGGTCGAGCAATCGAGTTGATCGAGGTGGCGCTGAAATCTCTGGGGAATCCAGGGATGATGCCGGACCATATCAAACAATACTACCTTACCGCATTGCTCCAAGCCCTGGCCAACTACACGGGTGAGAACGCATGCTCCGGGGATCTTTGCGTGGTTCCGCAAAACACGGCCGCTGAAAATCAAAGCGCAGTCGCCTGAGAGCGAAGAGACGACAAGTGAAAAAGAACCCTGGTCAATCCGCCAATTTCTGCAGCGCGCCCGCGGCAAGTATGTCCAGGCAGCACAGGGTTGGATCGTTTGCTCAACGTCAAGGCTCGAACCTGAGTACCTCTCACCGGATCGGCGCGGAAGAGATGCCCGAGCCGACTTGGGCCTATCGGAAGACGTCACGACCCGGGACGTGGTCAGCCCAGGGGAAGGCATCGACGTGGGATCCGCCCCGGCCAGGTCGGACGTCGGCTGCGCAACCGGGCCCGGGGTCGGCGAACCCGAAAGCAGAAATCGAGCACGGAAATCGAGGAAACCAAATGTCGCACGCGGCGCATCGCCCTGCCGTCAAAAGGACGGCGAGGCTCTCGCCCGCCCGTCCGCCTCCCGCGGTTAATCCGTGCTCGCCTTCAATGGCTCATGCCAAGAAATCGGACACCGGGTTGCTGGCCAATTTCATCATCATCAAGGAACTGCAGCGGAATATCCGATCATTGGCGATCCGGATCCGGTCGCGCTGGGCGGCTCGGCATGTTTTAGACCGTAGTGGAGCTTGAGATCGAGGAGCGCTCAGACGTGATGACATAGTCAACAACCGAAATGAAGACGACCGGTGCTCTTGGCGCGTGCTTTTCACGGTCGGGCAGTTCGTCGGTCTGTCGAGGCATCTATCGGTTCGGCTTCGAGAATCTCCGGAAACTCGTGGCTACCGCGGCGAAACTGGTCGGCGATGCGACTGCAGCTATTGCCTACCGGGACGTGGCGCGGCGTGAAGAAACCGATTTTCGAGGAAGGATCATGTCAAATCTGGATGAGATGACGAAAAAAGTCCGAAAGCTTCAACTGCGCGCGACAATCGCCAGGACGAATTTGGGCGACCTTGCCGAGGATCTCCCGGTCAAATGGATTGAGATAGAGGATGTCGCCGAGAGAAAGCACGCCGTTTACGGCGAGCTGGATGGTGCAGGAGAGAGCTCGCCAAAATGAAGACTTTGCGATGAGGAGCACATTCATCAGCCGCGACGGCTCCTTATGGGTGCCGCAATACCTGACAGCTATAGATGGCAAGATCTGTATTGGCTGCGGCCGCTGTTTCAAGGTCTGCTCGCGAGAGGTCATGCATCTTTAGCGTCAATGACGCGGGTGAAATCCTCGGCGCCTGCGACGGCAGTGACGACGATTTCGATGGTGAGCTCAATCGCATGGTCATGGTTGTCGACCATGCCGGCCGCTGCATTGGCTGCGGAGCCTGCAGCCGCGTCTGCCCAAAGAACTGCCAGACCCATGTCGCGGCCGACCAGATCGCAGCATGAGCTGCATGATTGACGAGACGAAATCAGGAGAACGGCATTGCGCTTCATCACCTTTTGTCGGCTCGCCGGGCTGGTCCTGTGCGGCAGCGCTATGACGGTTTACTTCGCCTCGCATTCGTTCCGTCTAGCAGTGATCACGACGCTGGGCTGTTCGCTACTTCTTCAGCTGGGCTATTTCGCAAGTGTGCTCTTTCTGATTTGGCGATCCAGCTGCGCGGGCAAAGCCCGGCAAGGGGCTGAGCTTTTCGATAGGTTCCAGGAGGTTCGGTGCCAGTCGGGCGACGATGAGCATATAAATGAAACTCAAGATGTGCCACAGCGCAATCAAACGCTCGGCATATCGCTGCTCCTCCCTTGAGGCGCCGCAACAAGATCAGAGCTCCGATTCGTCACTTTGTTTCAAGTTGATTATCGAGGTCAGGAGCACCGAAACGGCAAGCAGGGACGCATCGCTGACTACCTCGCCCACCGTCGTCGTCCTCGACGATTCGACTATGTCCCCTTCACCCGCAGCGGCGGGCAGTTTCTCTTCCATTTCATCAGTACGAACGCACATCCATCATCGTCACCACCGACCTGGCATTCGGCGAATGACCGAGTTCTTTGCCAGCGACGCAAAGATGACACGGCGCTGCTCGACCGCCTCACCCATCACTGCGAGATCATAGAGCCGGAAACGAACCCTGGTCGCCTGACAAACCGCGCCTGACGCGCCCACCGCCCAAACAATCCGCGCTCGCCGGGCTGCGCAACCCGACCAGCTCCGCCCGGCGATCGCTCCTCGTCGCGCTTATGCAAGCGGGGCTATTAAGTCGACGCCGATCAGGGTCAAAGTTCGGCGCCGATTGGCAGGTCTCTGCTACCGTGCGTCCCAGAACAGCTGTCCGCATCCTCGTCGACATCGCCGTACCGCCATTCGAGCCCTCCGCATTGCCATGTCGTGCGACGGCCCTGCTGTCGCCCGCTCGCCATCTCAGGCGAGGAATCTTTCACCCTATTTACCTCCGAGGCGACCTGACCCGCGATGCTTCCGAAGCCCGCCTGAGGTGCACTCGAGTGCCTCAATCCTCTAAGTCTGGGCCAAGCCGGAAAAACGCGTGTAACCTTCGTTCTTCGTGCGCTCGCGGCTTACTTGCTGGGCGTCACATCGCGAGATCCCCGGAGTACTGATTGGCCCACGGCGCGTCCATACCGATCGTGGCGATCGCGATCAACTGCCCGACCGCATTCGCCGCGCCATCTCTCGGGGCCGCACGCTGTCTCTTGAAGAAGATACAGACAGCTCCTCTTTAAAAGCGACATCCGCCCTGCCGTCAGCCGGCGAACAGTTCGGGTCTAAAACCTGTCACCACCAATTCGCCTGGTCGAAATGGCAGCGAACGATTTTGCGGGTGCGCTCTGGTTCAGACGTAGGTCGATGCCGAGATCACGTTCGGCATTGTCCGATAGCCGACAATGTCGGGTACGCAACGTGAGGAAGCTGGCCCTCGGGGTGTTTTTTAGGCGCTTTTGGCTTGGCACAGTAAATGCTCGCTATTGCGCAAAACGCTCGGATTGAGTGGTCCCACCGCGACGAAAGTCGCTAGCTTACGCCACCTCCCAAGGCGAACCCGGCCCGGCAGAGAGCTCCGTCTCTGCCGGGCATGCCAAATTTGGGCGGCGCAATTTCCGGGCTGAAGAGGATTGCGTCGAATGGAAAATGAAGGCCTTTCGAGGGCTCTCAGATGCATGGCCGGAGCGAGAAGGGAGTGTTGGCCCATGGGGGTGGGTTATGTTCAGCGTGTTCGTCGACATCCGACAATTGGGCCGGCTTTGTCGGTTTGACGACACAGCCTTGGTTGGCCGGCATCTTGGACGTTTTTGTCTAAGCCGCTGAAAACAATCCTACAATCTTTTCCGTTCCACCGTCACCCGGATTGGCATGAATTGCGCTTAATTCCCTTGAGAGGACGGGAGCTGCTTGCCAGGGAAGAGCGAAGAGATGGCTCGGCAAAATTGAAGGACGGGAGATCACAGATTTGTTGCGAATGAATACGTTGCCCGCTGGCGGCCATGCGTCTGGGGCTAGAGCATCCGGATGGGTTGAAGATGCGGCGAGGGACTGCAGTACGCGTCCCGATCCCACATGAATTGCTGTCGGGCCCAACAATGGGCGTTGCAGGTGTGCGTACGGTTCGGGGCCGGTTACGTCTTGTTCGTGATGGCATTCTTCGTCAGCGATATGACTGCGAACGGACAGGAGACCAGCCTTGTCGGCATTTACCAGGGTTCGGAGCTAACCGCGGCCGCCAACCATCTGGGACGAGGCGGATACGAGCTGTCGGACGGTACCAAAGTGTCTTTCGACAAATGGTACCATAGCAAATGGATCGACATGCGATTTGAAATGTTGACACAACTGTCGGATGATTTCGGTCTCCTGTGGGGCGCGAGCACCGGCCAACGTGCCGAAAAGGTCCGAATCGAGCCAAGTGTGAAACTCGGCTTTATTCTGCAAAAGCGACCGACGCTGTCCACCACGCTTTCTCTCACCGTCACTTCGATTTTGGGCGGGAACCTGACTGAACGACCTTGCACGGCTGACTATGGCGCCATCGGCGGCTTCCAGACAGTGAATTGCCGGCTGGCCGCCTCGCAACTCCGACCTGCGGACACGTTGAAATATATGGCAAACATAAATCCAAGCCGATTGAAACTCGATCTCCGGTTCACAGGTAAGTTCTAGCAATAGTGAAAGGCATGCGGGGTACGTTTCGTTGATGAAGAACAATCCAGACAGGAAGTCTATTGTGCACAAAACACAATTGTTCCCGGTAGGTCTCGTTGCCAGTTTTTTCATGTGCCTGCTGACGGCACCCAGTTTTGCTGGCGATCTCGATGCGAGGGTCAGCGGCAACGGGAGGGCCGGAAGGCCAACCACGGAAAGCAGCAGCGTAGGCTGCCCACAAAATGCCGATGGCACCTTTTCCTGGATGAGCCCGGATATTGGTGAAGCATGGGCATCGGGCTATACCGGTTCCGGCGTATCGGTGACCGTCATGGACGACTTCACGGGACAGCCATTTGATGCAGATCTCGGTCGCGGTCGGCAGACGCGACATGGAGATTGGGTCGCTGAAATTGCCGGCATGGTCGCCCCTGGCGCAAACATATTCAAGTATGGCTATCTCGAGCGGTCTTCGATCGGGCTGCAGGACGGCCTCAATATCATCAATGCGAGCCACCACATCATAGAGCCACTGAGCCAGCATCCGCGCGAGCAGGCGATTGTCGATGCCGCCTGGGCAGGCACTCCCATCGGCACAAAGAGTGCCGGCAACCGCAGCAACGAGGTAGGTAGGCCCCACGAGGGGCATTTCGATGGACTAACCCTCGGGCTGATCGGGGCGCCATCGGCAATTCGTGGGTGCGCTCGACCATAATGGCACTCCCGGCAACAAGACGCGGCTGGCCAGATACTCGAATTATCCCGGCTCAAACCCCGAGGTGCGGAACCAGTTCCTAACCCTGGGTGTCGAGGGTGACAAAACTGGCCTATACGGCACGTCTCATGCGGCACCTGTGGTTGCAGGCTATGCCGCCATCCTCGGGAGCAAGTTCACGTCCGCAACTCCGACACAGGTGACTAATCAGCTGCTGGATACAGCCAGGACCGATACGCTCGTCGACTACAATCCGGCGACTTATGGCCGCGGCGAAGCCAGCCTTTCGAGGGCGCTGGCACCCGTTTCGATTCACTAGACTGCCACCCTACCCTCATGCGTCCGAACGTGGGTGGATCGCGGCGCCCAGGCGGTGAATTGCCGTCCGTGGCGTCGCTGCTCCGGCCGGCGGACACATTCAAATACCTGGCGAACGCTCATCTGAACCTGCTGAACATCGGTCTTTGGTTCCGAGGTCGTTCTACCCAATGGTGAAATGCTTCGTCTTGTTGATGAAGAACAGTTCAAACAGGAGAGTTGAATGCAGATAAAGCGATTGTTGCCGGTGGCGTACCTTGCCAGTCTTGTCCTATGGACGTCGGCACCACCCGGTTTCGCCGATGACCTCCAATCCAGGCTCGCCGGCGATGGCGGGGCTGCGAGGCCAACCATGGACGGCAGCAGCTCGCGTTGCCCACAAAATGCCGACGGCACCTTTTGCTGGATGAGCCCGGACGTCGGCGCAGCATGGGCCTCGGGCTATAATGGGTCTGGCGTGTCGGTAACTATCATAGATGACTTCACCGGTAACATGGGACAGGTGGGGGATCTCGGCCATGGCTCCCAATGGCGGCGACATGGGCAGTGGGTCGCTCAAGCAGCCGGCATGGTCGCGCCTGGCGCAAACATAACCGAGCTTGACTATTCGGAACAAGTTCCGCTCACGCTGAAGCAGGGCCTCAATGTCATTAATCTGAGCTATGGCCTTGAGGAACCAGTGAGCGGGTACCGGCTTGAGCAGTCGATTGTCGATGCGGCTCGGGCGGGTGCTGCGGTCTTCACAAAGGCAGCCGGCAACGGGTCCGTAGCGGTAGATACCCTTGCCGATGGGGATATTGATTTCCTTGCTCTCGACCTGATTGGGAAGCAATCGGCAATCTTTGTGGGTGCGCTAGAGCGCAATGGCACTCCCGAAAACCAGACAAGGCTCGCCTCCTATTCGAATTACGCCGGTTCAGATTCGGAGGTGCAGAACCACTTCCTGACGGTGGGTGTCGAGAGCGACAAGACTGGCCTAACCGGAACGTCTGTCGCGGCATCTGTGGTTGCAGGCTATGCCGCCATCCTTGGCAGCAAATTCACGTCCGCAACACCGACACAGATCACCAATCAGCTGCTGGATACAGCCAGAACCGACACGCTCGTCAACTATGATGCGGCGACTTACGGACGCGGGGAGGCCAGCCTTTCGAGGGCATTGGCACCCGTCGTGATCAGGTAGACGAGCACTTCGATTGAGCAGCTGAAACTTCTGTGAGGCGTTGAGCGCCACAAAATCGCCTCGCAGAAATTCGGCTCGGCAACTGGGCGGTTACTGCCGGTCCAATCACAAAAAAGAAGCCATTGCTTTTTATCGAAGTCTGTTGATTTGGCGGTCTGGCTGCGCTCAGGTGCCGACCGGGTGCCGTCGGTTTCCTGGGTGATGGTCGGCTCACCCGCAGCATGCCGACATGTGGATCGCTTCGTCTCAGTCGCAAGGAAAGCGCTGGAAATCCCCAAGGCTCGGATGGGGGGTCGAAGAGCGCGGCCGACCAATCCCAGCAGCGCTTATGAGACGAGTTTTGCGTGGCTATTTCACCTGAATGATCATCGCCGGAGGAAATATGCTGGAAAAATTCGAGCGTTACCCGCTCACCTTTGGACCCACACCCATCGAGAAGCTCGACCGGCTCGGCGAGCATCTGGGCGGTAACGTGGAGATCTATGCCAAACGCGAGGACTGCAACTCCGGTCTGGCGTTCGGCGGAAACAAGCTCCGCAAGCTCGAATACATTATCCCCGACGCGATCGCATCGGATGCCGATACCCTTGTCACCATCGGTGGCGTGCAGTCCAACCACACGCGCATGGTCGCTGCCGTTGCCGCCAAGATCGGCATGAAATGTCTTCTGGTTCAGGAGAGCTGGGTTCCGCATGAGGATGTCGCCTACGACCGGGTCGGCAACATTCTCTTAAGCCGCATCTTGGGAGCAGAGGTGCGCTTGGTCGACGAGGGCTTTGACATCGGCAGTCGCCATAGTTGGGAAAAGGCGCTCTATGAGGTCAAGGCGAGGGGCGGCAGACCTTATGCGATACCAGCGGGCGCATCTGTTCACCCGAATGGCGGACTCGGCTATGTCGGGTTCGCCGAGGAGGTGCGCGCCCAGGAGAAACAGCTTGGGTTTGCCTTCGACTACATCGTCGTTTGCACTGTCACCGGTTCAACACATGCCGGCATGATCGTCGGGTTCGCCGAGGACGGTCGACGGCGCAACGTGATTGGTATCGATGCCTCCGCCACGCCTACAAAGACAAAGGCGCAGGTGCTTCGTATTGCCCAACATACAGCGAGGCTCGTTGAGCTGGGAACGGACCTCGTCGAGGACGACGTGGTGTTGCTCGAAGACTATGCGTATCCGCGTTATGGCATTCCGTCCGAGGAAACGAAGGAGGCAATCCGCCTGTGCGCTCGGCTCGAGGGCATGATTACCGATCCGGTTTATGAGGGAAAATCCATGCAAGGGATGATTGACCTCGTCCAGAGAGATTTCTTTCCAGGGGGATCGCGCGTCCTCTATGTCCACCTCGGCGGCGCGCCGGCGATCAACGGTTACGGCTATACCTTTCGCAACGGCTGACGCTCGACAGGTCTCGACGTGCCGTGTCTGCCGTGACAGCGCTGCGCCAAGCTTGTCCGATTGCAGTTGGAAACCCTGTGGGCTGATAACTGCCGCCACGACGTGGTGGTCGTGGCGCTGGCACGCTTACCACTTTTTGCTTGTGCTCAATGTGGGCTGGAGCCGCATAAGAGACAGCAGACATGGCCGTTTAATTTTTTTTGTCATTTAGCGGATGCGGCAATGATCGCCATGAATTTGATAAATTGCAAACCACGAAACTGTCGCGCAGGCGTTGAAGCATCTACTTGATCAGGTACCGAAGCTGTGGCCAAGCGTGCTCGAGTTGGTCGTGCTCGGCGAGCACATCGCCGGACACCCTGGCGCGGAGGTGAACCGGGCCAGCATGGGCGGGGGAAGAGGGGTCCCCCGCGAGCGTGAGAACAGGCAGGTCGATATCCGGCTTAACGGCTTAACGAGGGGTTGCTAATAGCTATTGCGAGCGAACAGACCGTCGTCCCTTCATCTGTCTTGACCGAAACGGCGCGTTCAGCCGGCGCGCGTGACCTTCGAGCAGATTCGTCCATCTGGCGCTCTTTTGGCACTCGGCGGAGCAGGGTTTGGGGCTACGACTTCACCGAGCCGCTCTGTGGCAGGGGCGCGCGAGCGGAGGCGACGATGAGGTCGAGTTGTCCCCCGATCGCCTCTAAGTAGCTCTCCGTGTCGACAGCACAAATATCGGCCATGCTCATCCCTCTTCGAGACCCAAGGTGATCTTAGAGTCGGAGACAATCTCTGCCTGAGCCTTCCCAGCCGCACGGCGCGGCTCGCCGAAGCTCTCGACCTTCGTCCTCTAACTCTTCGAAGCATGCCTCGACACGCTCCCGACACTCCACAGCGAGGCTGCGATCACGTCAAGCTTGCGTTCCATCATTTTCTTCTCCTTCTTCGCCTGGCGGCTGAGATCTCCCCCTGATAGCGTTTGTTCTATGGTGTGCTGATTTTGGCCCCGAACGGGAACTCGTATCGGGCCAATGCCATCACCCGCGCGCTCATCCGCGACGGCCGGCGCGGCCGCTTCTTCGACGCGACAACGACCGCACTGCTCTCCATCTCCCGCATTATTGCGAGATTATCGAAATCGGACATGAATCCTGGCGCTTCAAGAACCGCGGCTGATCCCCACACTAGTCCAAGACGATCCGCGCTCGCCGGGCTTCGCAACCCGGACCAGCTCCGCCCAGCGAGCGCTAAGCGCGAGGCGCTGCAGTCAATTTTAGTCGGGGATATTCGCTGCGGCCAAGCAAGAGGGATACCTTCTCAAAGCGAAACTGGCTTATTATCGGTGTAGCACGGCCAAGGTGCTCTTTGGGCGCATTTGCAGGGCGCGATTGACAAATCGTTTGGGACGAGGTGGGCCAGAGAGCGATATCCGCAACATCGCTTCGCCGCAGGAGCCTGCCCCCGCCCGGCTTACGCAGGCGCCGGCATGATTGCCGATGCGGTCGTCATTCGTCGCTTCAATGGTGCGGCCATGCTGGTTATGGACGTGTATCGACGATCTCCACATATCAGCAGGGTGGAGCATCAACCGCCTCTCGTCGAAACAGCACAACCTCTCCTTTTCTCGGCAGTACGCTCCACGCTCAATGCGACCGGGATCAAGAATAACGATCGCAGTCTGCTCGCCATGGTGCTGCCAAAACAGCGCCACGCGATCGGCGAAGATCATCAAGGTCGATGGTATGGGACAGCCCTTCGAAACGGCATCGAAGGCGCGTACCTGGTCGTGCTGAACACCACAAGAGGAGGAAACGATCTATGGAACAGTTGCCACCGTCGGTCTGGAACCGGGCGCTCACGTCAATTCATGGGAGGCCAAGGGTCCTTCTTTGGAGGATCGGAATTGCTCCCATCCTGCTGCGCGAAGATTACACTCGAAGCAGGTCCCGCAACCGAAACCCCAGCTATGTCGATGCTCGCGGTCTCCGCTATAGCAGGTGTGACTTTCTTCGCAGATGAGCTTCACCAGCGGCTCGCCGCCCAGCGAATCCGCCAGCGCCCAGGTCTGCGCCTTGTCCAGCCGCATAAGGGGTGTGTGAATGACGAAACGCGTCTCCATACCAAGGTTCAGGGCAAGTTGCATCGCTTTAACTGCGTCATTTCGACAATCCGGGTAGCCGAAACGATCCATCTCGGACACGCCGATCACGAGGTGTTTTGCGCCGATCCGGTAAGCTATCGCGGCCGCAAAGCCGAGGAACAGAAGGTTGCGGCCAGGCACGAAGGTATTCGCTAGGCCGTTCGCGTTCACTGCGAACTCGACGTCGCGCGTGAGCGCGGTATCACTGATTTGGCCGAGCACGGTCATGTCAATCATGTGGTCCTCGCCTAGTCGTCCACCCCAGGCCGGAAAGTCTTTTCGAATGCGCCCGAGCAGGTATGGCCGCACATCGAGCTCGATCCGGTGCTGCTGTCCATAGTCGAAACCGATTGTCTCGACGCGCTCGAAGTTCTCCAGCGCCCAGGTCAGGCAGGTTGTCGAATCCTGCCCGCCGGAGAAAAGCACGAGTGCGGTTCCCGAATCTCGTTGCATCAGGTCAACCCTCGTATTCAGCCCAGCACAGTGGCGTCTCATAGACCGTTACCGAGCACATCTGGCCAATAAGCGGCTTGGTTTGGTTCCAGATCCAGACCGCAATGTTTTCCGCGGTCGGATTTTCGAGACCCTCAATCTCATTCAGATACTGATGGTCGAGACGTTGCAAAAGCGGTCCGAACACAGCCTCAACATCGAAGAAATCGATGACAAAGCCCGTGTCTGGATCGACAGGCCCTTCCAGACGCAGTTCCACACGGTATGAGTGGCCATGCAAGCGGTGACAGCGGTGGGTCTCTGGCACACGCGGAAGACGGTGCGCTGCCTCGAAGGTGAACACTTGCGTAATTTTCATGGGATCCCGAGAAGCTTGTGGGTTTGCAGGCTCAAGCGCCAACGTGGGTTGGCAAGACAATAGGCCACTGCGGCGGCCGTGTTCGCATCGCGCCCTGGCCCGTCCATTGGCTGAAGCAAAAGGTGCTCAAACGAGAGAACTTCGAAATGTTCGGGCTCGGCGCCAATCTGAGGGTATACAAGCTTTAGCTCGTCCCCTGCCGTGACCACGAGGCGTGCATTGCATTTCGGACTGACGCACAGCCAGTCGATGCCGGCGAGCGTGGGAATGGTTCCGTTGGTCTCAACGGCAATCTCAAACGCCACGGAATGCAGCGCTTCCAGGAGTTGTTTATCGATCTGGAGGAGGGGTTCTCCTCCGGTGAGCACGACAAGACGCTGCCCAGCTCCCGACCCGCGCCAGGCTTGCTCGACCGCCAACGCAAGCTCCCGTGCGGTGGCAAAATGTCCGCCACCGGGGCCATCTACCCCAGCGAAATCAGTGTCGCAGAATCCGCAGAATGCTCTTTCCCGGTCGCCTTCACGTCCCGACCAAAGGTTACAGCCGGCGAAACGACAAAATACGGCAGCCCGCCCGGCATTTCGTCCTTCACCTTGAAGAGTGTAGAAAATTTCCTTGACCGCATATGACATTGCTTAGGCGGCCCTCGAGTGAGCAATGGAACATCTCTGCCGGCTTCTGAGACGCGGCAAAAGGTGGGAGATGACCCACCGCACGCTTTCCAGCTCGTTCCACCGTCGGGGCCCGATGCGGAATACCCACACGCCCGAACTCCGGGCGGAAGAAGGTTTCAGCGGGTGGAAGCGGTGGGGAAGGGTCTCTGGCTCCTCGAAGCCTATCATGATGAGAAATGGTTCGATCACGTCGCTCATGGCGATGACGCCTTGACGAGGACCACCCGTGAGAATCCTGGCGTCTCGTCGGAAGCCTGCCTCACAGCACGGAAGAACTCGCCCATCAGCCGCAAGCCGCGCTCCAGAATGAGGCGGTCGAGCGATGAGTATGTCGTGTGCGACGGCATAGCGCCGAGAAAATCCGCCATGTCCTCATCGGCGATCTGAAGGACTTCATCGATAGTTTTGCCGACGATGAATTCGGCAAGCGGCGAGGAAGCGGTTATGTCGGAGCCGCGGCCGAAGGTCTGGAACGTTGCGGCGGAGATCGTTTGCGTCTTACGGTCGAAAGCCATCGTCAATTTAAGCCCATCGCCGTAGGCGACGGCGCCGACCTTGCCGGCCGCTTTGGGGATGTCCAAAGCGCCGACATTGTTGGGGTTGATGAAATAGACCTTGTCGCTGGTGAGGCAGACGTTCTCGGTATCATCCCGCACGGCGCCGATCCTTGTCGTCATGGCGCCTTGCGGAAAGACTTGCCGCAGGCGCATTTGTCCCCAGTATTGGGATTGTCAAAGACAAAGCCCGAGGACTCCAGGTTGGTCACGAAGTCAACGGTCATGCCGGCGAGAAGGGGCTGGGAGCTTGCGTCGATGAACACCTTGACCCCGTTCGCCTCGATGAGGGCATCCCCCTCGCGCGAGACGCTTTCCAGACCCATCTGGTATTTGAGGCCGGCGCAGCCCCCCGGCTCGACCATGATGCGAAAGCCTTCCGCCGGTTCGTCTGCGCGGGAAAGCGCGGCCTTGACGGCGGCGACGGCGTTTTCAGTGAGTGTGATCATAGGAATATTCTCGCTGATGCGTTCGCAAGCCACGCTGCACAGAACGTGCCAGATAGGAAATTGGATTAAAAACAACGGGGTTGGCTGATTTGGCCCCGTGTCTCACATCCAACAATTTGTCGGATGTCCGACTGAAGTGAAACCTAGCGTACAAAAAGCGGCATCGGACAGATCGCCAATGTCGTCGCCTGAGCCAGCCTGCGTTTTCGATCATATGAATGTGAACCGGATGGGAACATTTCAGTTGTGCTGCGCTCCAAAGCCCCGCCGTCGTCACCACCGGTTCGGTGGCGAACACCGTGTTCGTCGATGACGCTTCGATCGTGCCTTCTCGAAGCAGGCGCCTTCCGCGTCAACCCGTGATGGCGAAGCACTCCCGTGCTCGGCCCGTGGCCGCAGTGCGGCCGTCGCCTCGCGAGGGCCGACTGAGGTATTGTAAATGGCGTCAAGCCAGGTGGGCCAACGCGCCCCCAAGGGAACGGTCCAATCACCGGCACGGCGACCACGGCTTCGAGTAGAGGGCGCGCCGGTCAGCTCCAATTCTATCGCAAATCGCGCTCTGGCTCCTCCCGCTCCAAAACGAAACTCGAGCGAGCACCGGTCTCGCCGTCACATCGAAGGAGAGACATCGCTATCTGTCACAGCTACTCGTGGGCAAGTATCCGTCACGGCCGACACATAGAAAAATACCCAAAGCATCGCGGTTTCAATCACGCTGGCAAACCGGGGTGGTTATGTCATTGGCCCCGCCAACAACCCCCCCGATAGAGCTGCCGCAAGGCGGGTGCCGACTGTCCGCCATCCCTATCCAAAGCGTTGCAACAGATTCTTCAAACAAGTTTACAGACTCTTTGCGAATGCAAGTCGCCGACCATGCTACTTCAAAGCCGAGATTGGCCGTAGCTAATCGTCCAACTCAACGGTTTGGAATGCGCGAACATAGAACCTGCAACGCTGATCGCAAGCCGCATACAGAGAGGCCCTTTAATGGATATCGAGATTTTTGCAGCTTACGAGTCTAACGTTCGTCGCTATGGACGATCGTTTCCAACCGTCTTTAAAAAGTCACTTGGGGCGACAATCTGGGACGAGTCGGGCAAGCCCTATATTGATTTCCTTGTAGGGTCCGGCGCGCTCAACTACGGTCATAATAACCCGGATATCATGGCGCCGGCAATCGAATATCTCGCCCACCAAAATATTGTCTTGTCGCTTGATATGTATACAGCCGCCAAGCGTGATTTCATCAAAGTTTTTGTTGAGTCGATCCTGAAGCCTCGGGGCCTTTCTTACAAGATACAGTTTCCTGGGCCGACCGGGACAAACGCCAACGAAGCGGCGTTGGCGCTGGCGCGAAAATATACCGGCCGCTCGAGTGTCATGGCCTTCACAAATTCTTACCATGGCATGTCGCTCGGCTCCTTGGCGGTGTCGGGTTCAGCGTCTACCAGACAGCTTGGCGGCGTTGCTCGCCACGATGTAATCCGTGTCCCTTACGAGAACTATCCGAACCAAACTTTCGATTCCGCGAGTTACATCGACCACGTGTTGGGCGACCCAGGCAGCGGGATAGAAAAGCCGGCCGCAATCATCCTGGAGCCCATCCAGGCAGAAGGCGGCATGAACACCGCATCAGCACCATGGCTCTCAGAAATTCAGCGCATCTGCCGTAAGCACGGCGTTGTTTTCATCGTCGACGACATTCAGGCAGGTTCGGGACGAACGGGCGATTTCTTCTCGTTCGAGTTCGCGAAAATCGAGCCCGACATCGTGTGTCTTTCAAAATCGCTAAGCGGTTCAGGCAACCCGTTGTCCATAGTTCTCATTCGCCCCGACCTGGACATATGGAAGCCGGGAGAACATAGCGGGACCTTTAGAGGCAATAATCTCGCCTTCGTGACTTCGGCGGCCATGTGCACAATGTGGTCCGATAGGCAGTTCACTACAGCCGTCGAGCGGACGGCCGTCAAACTGCAAGAACACCTTGATCGCCTCGTTGCGAAGTTCCCTAATTCCATTGAACAGAAGCGCGGCCGCGGTCTGATGGCCGGCCTCAAGTGCCGTTCACAGGCCCTTGTCGGCCGTGTGCACGATGTCGCGTTCGAAAACGGCCTGCTGATCGAATCATCGGGGCCAAATCGCGACGTCATCAAAGTCCTTCCGCCGATAACCATCTCAGATGACGAACTCGATCACGGCATTGCCATCCTCGATCAGGCTCTACAGGAGAAAAGAAATGGCTACTAACCAAGCACGTCAAACGCCGGCCATCTCGCCTCTTACGATCAAGGAACGAACCGGCTCGATCAGCACTGCGGAGATCATCTCGGTCCTGAAAGGTGAGATCACAGCTCTCCATATCAAGCAAGCTTTCAGCAGCGAAATAGCCGACGAGATCACCGCGAATTTTTTTGGCAGTCCTGGTCTTAACGAGCGCAAAGATGGCGTCCCCGGACAATATGTCGGCGCATCCCACTATAGGAAGGATGCAGCCACCTATTTTAGGCAGGCGGAAAATGCACGGCCGCATGTTGAGGCCCTTTTTGGCAATTTAGTTGACCCGGTCCGAGCAGTATTCGAAGCGTTGAAGCGCGAGCTTCACAAACAAGGCATCGAATTGCGGCTGGCGCGCTCAGAACACGGTCAGGCGAACGTTTGTCGGGCTCTCAGTTGGACCGGAAGCGGCGCATTTTCCTTGGACCCCCACGACGACGTCGCTCAAGTGCTACGTGCCGGGAACGATTACGAGCTCTCTGCGGTGGCGCACAATACCGTCGCCGCCCTCAACTTCTACCCCAGCATGTCCGAGGAAGGTGGCAATCTGCGGATCTGGAGCCACAAGCCGACAGTCGACGACCGAGAGTCGCAGGGCGTGGGGACCACGGGCTATCCCTATTCAGAAGTCTATCTAAAGGATGTGCCTTGTCGTGACATCCAGCTCAGGGCCGGGGACATCGCCTTACTTGACGGCGGTTTCGTCCATGGGGTCACCGGCCAATCAGGCAACGAAAAGCGTCGCGTACTGCTGAACTGCTTTTTCGGGTTTGCGCGGCCGGATCTTGTTCTCTGGTGGACCTGACGTTGAACCTTGTAACCGATTTGGTGGACGACCTGCCCTGAATCAAGACAGCCGCATCAATGGAGCCTCTCTATGGTCCGGGTCCTCGTACGGTGCTTTGCAGATATGTCGGCGCCACGATGAAGCTGGGAGCGCGTTGCGTCAATGAAGATGAGAATGCTGGTGGGTTGGAAAGCAGGCGTTGCCCGACTGGAGTTTCAACCCGCCAGCGGCGTGTGCAGAAAATTGCTTTCACCTCTACCCAGCCTGGCACGATTTTTGAAAAGCCCCTCGTGAGGCGGGAGGAGCTGGCGGCCGATATTCATTATGTCGCCGGTGAGATTACCACTGAGCCGAAGAAGGGAAAGCAGCATGTCAGGTCAGGCATCAAGTGCAGAGCGCAGCAGAATTCAGAAGGCGAAGTACGATTTCACGGCAACCTACAATCGCAAGTGGCCGCATGCCTACCTGCGAACATGTTTGTTCCTGGACTATATGCTCCCAGATCGGGCCAAGCCGATTTTCGAAAGGATTTTCGCCGATTATCGACGCGCTCGAAACAAGAGGAAGTTGAAGATAATCGATGTCGGTTGCTCCTATGGAGTCAACGCCGCCTTGCTGCGAACCGATCTCGACCTCGACGATCTGTATGCTGCCTATCTGGATCCCAGCGGGTCGCTGTCGCGCCGACAGGAGATCGAGCATCGCGCCTTTTTTCGCAAACAGGGCCTTGCCGACGAGATCCAGTTCGTCGGCGTGGATCCATCGTTCCGAGCTGTTCGATACGCGCTAAATCTGGGTCTGTTGGAGGCTGGCGTCACGGCTGATGTGGAAACTCGTGACTTGACGGGAGAGGAACGAAGCGCACTCGCGGATGCGGATATCCTCATCAGCACAGGCTGTGTGGGTTACGCAACCGAGGCAACCTTTGCGCGCGTGTATGAGGCGTCGGCGTCGTCACGCCCTTGGGTCGTCGCCTTCGCAATGCATCCATTCAGATACGACGACATCGCGGCGGCCTTTCGGGCTTTTTCGTTGGAAACACGGCTCGTAGAACGCTTCAGACAGCGCCAGCGCCGCTTCTCCACATCGGCGGAGCGGGGGGCGATCCTAAAGGCTATGGCCAAACTCGGCATGGAGGATCATTTAGAGCGCACGACCGGCTACATCTATGCGTCCTGCTACATCTCCGCACCGCCGGGCGAAACGCTCTGAGCCCTGTCGTGGACGAACTTATGTCCAGGAGAAGCGAGTTGGTCGCTGCAGCGCGGCGATCAGGACGAGATTCGGACTCGATCCAGTTCAGCGTCGACAGGGGGCGATGTAACACAGTCGCCATCTCGATCCGCCGCTCGTCCAATCCGCGATCTCGCGCCAGAAGGGGAATCTGAGGCCTCGTGGTGTCACACGGACGTGAAAAAACATGTTCGTTCCTTTGTTTGGGGGTAGCTCGGCACTCCCGAGCAGCCTCCGTTTGCTCTAAGCCTGCAAACACTAAGGGCGAGCCGCCCCTCACCACGTTATAACTTCTAATCGCCCCGGCTTAACCCGGCCGCCGCAGCTGAGAACGGCCATTGAGTTGGCGTACAGGCCACCCCTTTTTTCAGCCTGACGGCCGGCGCTTGTTGAAACAGGCAGCTTCCACGGCCGGCTCGAAAAAGCGCTCCTGGAACTCCATAAACCAAGCATGTTGCGCGGGGTCATGGATGTTCATCAGCCTGTTTTGCTCGGCAGGGGCCTGGGCCCCTGGTCTAACGTATTTTCCCGGGTCTTGCTGCCATCGGCGAAACACGGAGGGACTTGCCTCGGGATGAAATTGGAATGCGAAGGCCTTCTCGCCGTAACGGAATGCTTGGTGCTCAAATAGCTCGCTTTTGGCCAAGAGATCGGCGCCGGCCGGAATCTCAAATTGGTGATAGTGCGCCTCCGCGACATGCAGCCGTTCCGGAAGATAGGCCTTTCCGACCTCGGTTGCGACGATTTCATAGTAGCCGAACTCGCCCGGATCGCCAGGTAGAGGTCCAACCTTCGCGCCCAGGACGGTAGCCATGACTTGGGCGCCAAGGCAGATTCCAAGCAGGGGCACGTTCTGCTTCAGGCATTGCTCGGCCCATTCTTTTTCGTCCCTGAGAAACGGGTAATCGTGATCGTCGAATACGTTAAATTTGCCGCCAAAGATCACGCTGCCGGCGAGCGACCCATCCACATCGTCCAACCGCTCACCCAAGAATGGTCTGATCGTTTGGGGGAGGACGCCATGCGCCCGGAAGAATTCAACGACCCGGTCGTCCTCGGGATCATCTTCATGCCGAACCAATACAACACGAGCCACTATTGTCTCCGTTCAAACGCCAAGAATCCAGCTGACGTGATGGTAGTCCGTCGCAGCCCCCAAACGAGGTCCGTCATGCGGATAGGGTTTATGTGTGATGATGAGCGGACCAAGATCGCGCTCGCCACCACGACCAGGACAAGCAACCGCGCTAACCAGGTCACAGATGTGGTGTTGTCACCTTAAGTTCCCTATGCTTGAGAAGCCCCGGAGGGGCGACTTTAGTTTTCATCCCGGCGCAGACCGAATTCTCAAGCCGTCGAACGCCTGGAGGCGTCGCTTCTGATTTCCTCAAGAACGGTGGCCTGCTGATCCGCCGCGCGCCACAGTCTGAACTGCCTGCCAGCGCATTTTTCTTCGCCCGTATGCCAAATCGCCGCGGCGCGTCCGTCGCAGCAGGTTGCATGCGATCTGGGGTCCGAACTTGGCCGTCCAACGGCGGGCCATGGACGCGTCGATTCCGTGCTCGAGCAGCATTTCGTTAACTTCACGCAGACTCAGGTTGAACCGTAGGTACTGCCAGATCGCGTGAGCAACGATTTTGGGCGGGCACCGATGACTTTGAAGTTGATATGTGATATCTGTACGTTCAATCCGAAACGCAAGCGCATGCCGATTACGTGACAACACCGGCTTACTGCTACAATGCAAATAGCTCCAGTTGCAGATGACTACCGATGCTCGTAGCCGACTATTCGCGATTTGTCGGAAATGGTGTGATCGACCAATCGATTGAGTCGACAGCACGCTGAAGGATCGCCTCGGTCCGAGCAGGGCTGGGTGAAGCGGCGATGACATGTCCGATCCAGTCTCGGTAATCGCCTTTCCTGACGATCGCCGTCTTGGGTTTAAAATAAAACTTCACCTCGGCGACATCTGACAAAGCAGTTGACCGACTGTCGCTAAGGTTCCACTCAAGTATGCCATCGCGATCAGCAACGAGACGCCTCGCCGCGGCAGCCTGGGAATTCTTCCTGCGCAAATTCCATTCCTCCCCGATGGCAAGTTTGACGTGTTCGGTAATGAGGTCAACACCGTAAGCCAACTGAACCAGTTGAGGAATGGGCGTGCCATGAAGCCGTGGATTGACTTCGATGACGACAGGGCCACCTTTCGTCCACCGGAATTCAATGCCCGTCGGCCCCCACCCAAGGCCGAGAGCTCGCAAACAGCTCAGCGAAAGGTCGGTGATACGCTCACGCTCGTCATCATTCAACTGGGCTGGAATGGCGCACTCACGACAGGCGAAATGCGGTGGAGGGCCGTCAGCGGTGCCAATTCCAACGATCTGATCTCCCATTGCGTCTGCCCAATAAAGAGGGCCTTGTGCGAATTCCTCGACGAGTATCCTCGGCGGCGACCGCCAGATGTGTTTCCCGCTCAAGAGATAGGAGGTATGTTCGGCTAACTCATCAAGGTTTCGGCACAATCGGACACCGAGGCTCCCGCTGCCCATGGCCGGTTTAAGAATAACCGGCAGGCGGATCTCCGCGGCAGAGCTTTCCACTTCCGCGGCATTCGCGGCCAAACGATAACCGGGCATGGGAACGCCTGCCTGTGCAAGGAGCTGACGTTGGGTGAATTTATCGCAGCATCGTTCGATGGATTCGGGGTTCGGTCCGGGGAGATGGAAATGACGGCAAAGTTTGCCGATTGTTGCATAAAGTGACTCGTCGTCGCCAACAAATCCAGTAATGCCAGCAATCTCATATCGGGTACTTAGTCCGGTACATTCGCGGATTAGGGCATCGAGATTGTCTGTGTCGACCCGAATTGCCTCAGCCCGTTCCGCCGCAAGGTAGTCGTACTGAGACGGATCCACCGACAGGGTGATTGGATGAAGACCAAGTCGCCGGGCCGCTTTGACGTACAGCAGACCAGTGCCCCTTGAATGGCCTTCAACCAGGACGAGCACTCTTCTTGACATGTGTTCACTCCGACATTGCGTGTGCAGTCCGGGCGTAACAGGACATCGGTATTCTTTGCCGCGCCGAGCGTCCGTTGCGGTGAATATAGCTTCGTCCGCAATTTGTACTCGCAAAGTTTTTGTAAATTTGGATGAAGAATTTGCTTCGCCTGAACAATGAGGAAGTTCGATCTTCAGAGGCCTAGGCCGAGGTCGGGCTGCCTGTAACGGCGCCAACCAGAACGCCGTGGCCAGTAGACCGACCACCAATTTACTGGGGAGCATAGGCTTCTCAGCCAGTTGGTGATGATCCACGTGCTGCAGGCAGAGGATCGCCAGCCACGCCCATGCGATCACGAGTTGGCCATACGATCGTTGTCAATCACATGCCGAGGCCCGCATCGCCGCTAGGACAAGTTGTGGCCGGGGGCCGGGCGCCGCCCGCGACAGGATTGGGCCTTTCATCCCTCCGGCCGTCGTCACTGACCGCCGTATCTCGAACAGGCCACCGATCCTGGCCGGCGCGGTTCTTGCGCGCGCGCAAAGGCGTGTGATCGCCGCCTTACCGACGAATGACGAGGCCGAGAGCGTATTCCTCGACGCGAACAACAATCTCGTCGATCAAGGTGCGAATAATCCGCTTGCTGGTCTCTGGCGTCGCGCCAGAACTGTTCCAGACCCGCTCGACATCAGCTCCGAGTGCAAGCAGGCGTTTTCGTTCCATGGCGGAGCGGCCGTAAGTGTCGCGCTCATCTTCAACGCACCCGCCGCAAGGAGGCGCTCGTTGCAGCGGTGCTCGAGTTGGGCCGCCACAAGGAAATTGTTGGATCTACGACTTCATACCGCCGCCGCGCGAGGGCGGCTTCGTAGCGCGCTTGCTCAAGGGCGAGCTCGATTTGCCGCCGCTTCTCCGCGTTCTCGAGGCGGCGTGCCTCCACGGCGGTGATCGCTGCTTCGACACCGAATGGTTGAAGGCGCTCAATCGCCTCGGCCCTATGGCGCGATCACTCCGCATGCCGGCCAAACGAGATGTATGGCGCTACCATGGTGAGCTGCCGCCGCGACAATGGTAACGCCCCGAACTCCCGTTCTCGCCGCTGTGGGCGACATGGAATTTGCGGCCGCGATGACCACAACGAAGAAGATCGGCAAGCAGGGCTTCTCCGCGGCGCATGGCTCCGCGGCTCATGAAGCTCTGACCATTGGCATTGTCGGCGATCAGGCGCTGATTCCTCAAACTCGGCCCACTCAATATATCCTGGTCAAGGATCAAAGCCTACCAAGCGCTGCGCTCGCGTCGAAAGCCACGGACGACCCTCCTACCTCCAACTGCGATCGTCATGCGGCTTCCGGTGCGCCCGACCGCATAGGCGCCAGCGGAGATTGGGTGCGTAAGCATGTGATGAAGCGTGTTGTAGACGGGAAGCTTCCATGTGACGGTTCGCCCGTCGGGGCCGTATCCGATCGCCGGCAGCGGCAGGCGTTCCTGGCGCATCCAAAGAAGGACCTGCCGTGCGGTTTGGAACTCGGCGAATTTCGCGAAGACGAGCTTGCTTGCTTCTTGGATGCGTCGATCAGGATCCTTCTCGATCGGTCATGCCGCACCTTGAGGAACCCGACGGCGACGGTGAGAAAAAGCTCGCCTCTGCGCGCCTTCTGCTTCAAAGCGTCGAGCGATCGCAGACGAAAGTGTGAGAGTTCCATCTCGCTCGTCGTGCCCTTCATGCCGAGCAGGAGGCGATCGTTCGGACGACGGGGGTCATCGATGCCATCCTCACCGACGATCAGCCTTTCGACCATACCGCAGAACTCGAGGAGCGTGTGCCAATCTCGTCCGTTTGCGGGCGAGCCGAGATGCCTCGATCGAAACCACGGTGCCCATGCGTCGCTCGCAGATTGCAGCCAGCAGCTTCTCGAAGCCTGGCCGTGCGATCCCGAGCCGGAGCGGCCGACATCATCATCGATTACATTTTGACGACGCTCCATCCGAGAGCACGAGCACAATCGGCGAGCGCATATTGACATCGATCGCTTGCATGAGTGTTTTGGACCTGATCGGTCGTCGACTGGCGCAAATAAAGACGCGCTCCGAGCTGAGTGCTCAGACGTAATCTTGGTCATTGCCGTCATCCTCGCCGATCCGGTCTCCGTTCTCCTCTCGTGTCCCCTGACCTCGGCTTCGACGAGGAGAAGCTGGAGCCGCGGCGTAAGCGTCCTCCTCACCCCGAGCAGAAGCTCCGTCGGCAACGTGGTTGGTTCGAATAAATCCTCGGCTGCGTCTCTGCTCCTTCATCTGCGGCTCCTCGATGAGAGAGAGAATCCTCTCTGAGCCAGGTTACGTGCGCACTGACCAAAGCGTGGAGTTCGTTGAGCTTCTCAAGCGGAAGCTTCGGATGCTGGACAAGTCGCATGACAATCCAGCCGCGGTTGGCCATCGAAGCCAAGGTGCGATCCGTTGGCGGATAAAATGATCGGCGCCAGCATGCCGTCGGACTCCGATCACCATGATGAAATCTCCCGCGCGTGAATGAAGCGATATCTGGTCCGAACCTCATGCGCCGGACACCCTGCCCTATGAACCTGCTTCGACCGGCACCGGCTAAGCCACTTGGCGATCGTGCTCGCCGTCAAACTCGTCAAGGCCGCAAAGAGCGTCTACTTCTCAACGCTCGCCGACATCATCGCCTCGCTCGTCAAGCCCGAACGGGAGGGACAATTGCGCGAGCGTATCCGCTATCTGTGTCGCGCATCCCTGCTCGTGTCGACGAGATCGGCTATCTGCCGGTCGTGCCCGGCGGCGGCAATCTGTTCTTCCAGCTCATCAATGCCCGTTACGAGAAGGGTGCCATGATCCTCACCTCCAATCGCGGCTTTGCAGAATGGGGCGAAGTTTTTGGTGATCCCGTTGTCGCAGCCGCCCTGCTCGACAGGCTTCTTCATCATGCCGTCGCCCAGATCGAAGGATCCAGCTAACGGTTGCGCCAGCATGTTGATCTTGTTCCCGAGCATGTGCGCTCCAAAGCGCTCATCAATGCCGAAAAAGCGTGGCCGCCCAGCAGGACTTAACCGACAGATCCTGACGTCGGCTGATCACCGATCCCTTCACCCGCATGCAGGGAAAATTGGATGCCCATATCTGCAGCTTCTTTAGCCTGGCGTCCGTCGTTGGCGCCGACCAGACAGCCTGAGGTCTTTGGCCAGCGCCGTGATGCCCGTTGCCAACACAGGTGACGGCCTTGTATTCGCGGCATCATGCGCGGCGATCTTTCTCTCGGTCTCACCGGCACGGATGAGTGCCTGGTTCCAACGCGGTTCAGTTCCGCCGCGACCAGCCGATTATCGGCATCGGTCGCGTCATCTTGCCGTAAGGCCCGGTCAGCGGCGTAGCGGGCAGCCTCAAGGTCGCGACTGAGGGCCCGGACTCTGGTTACGAAGATCGGCAGCTTTCGCCTCAGCTTCGGCAGCGGCAGCAATCGCTCCGGCTCCACGACACGCAGGAGCGCTCCCTCAATCGCATCATCGACGACAGTCAGCCGAAGGCGATGCATCGCGGCTCACCATTGTCGAGCAGACGCCCGCCAGTAGGAACAGTACGGTATCTTCTGCTTGGTGCCGCACCGTGAGCTTGCGACCGCAGCGCAGGCAGCGGACAAGCCCGGCGAGCAGAGCGTCGCCGTGCTAGGGCGCCCGGTGATTCCGGCTCGTGGGCACGTTGTCGCTCACATCTTGCGGGTCGCCTCTTCCCTTTCCAAACTGACATAGCCTTCATGGGTGCCCCGGATCAGCGCCAGCCATTCCTCGCGTCGTACGTCGGATACCTGCTCGAACGGCGGATCGGCTAAATTCGAGCACCAGGGTAATGGATACCTGTACACGCCGATCAGGATCCTTTCTCAACGATCGCCGACCTTCGCGAAGCCGACAGGAGCTGCCAAGACGAGTTCGCCGCGCCGGGCCTTCTCGTAGCGTGCCGAAAGGGCGCGCTGCCGCAGAAGATCGAGCTCATATTCGTTGCGGCTCCCCTTCAGCCTAATAGCAGCCGATCGTTGCCTTGCCGCGGCGCATAATCCGTGTCCTGGTCGACCAGAAGGGTGTCGACGACGCGGCACATCTCTATGAGCTGCCGCCAGTCGCGGCTATTGCGGGGAAACCGAGACACTTCTCGCGCCGCAACCGCACCGACCTTGCCGAGGCCTCCGCGACCACCTGGTCGAAACCGGCACGCGCGACGCCGCCCGCGGCAGGAGGCGTCGGCTCAGCTCGTTCCAGCGATGCCAGGCAGGCAGGCGATCCATCTGGCTACTTATGTGCACGTTCCGCAACTGCTCGATCAGCGGAAGAAGTGCGGACCGCGCAAACGGCGGGATGAGATGGTGATCATCGTCTTCGATCAACGCGATCAGCATTCGGATGCGGGCAATCCCTTGTCGCGTTACAATGCCGAACTCCGCCAAGTGGCCGCGCAAGGCATTCACCAGCATTGTCCGCTGCCGGATCAAAAGCTCCCGGATCCGATGTAGCATCAGTACACTCTGTTGCTCCTCGCTGTCACCAGAACGAAGCGCAGCATCGGTCGCGTCACCGCCTCCCAATTCGCCACGGCATCGGTCGTGTCATTCTTCTGCCGCTTCACGTATGGCTTGACGGAAGACGCCGGCATCAGCCGTACCGCGTGACCCAGCGCACTACGAAGCCGAGCCAAGTGGTGTCCAGTCACGCAAGCCTCGACTCCGATCCGGCAGGCGGCAATGCCTTGAAGAATCCAACGACATCGTCGCGGCGCAGCTTGCGGCGGCTCACTATCGCGCCGGGACCATTGATCCCGCGAACCTGAAAGACATGCTCGCCGATATTCAGGCCGATTGTAGTAATCTTCTTCATGGACGGCTCTCCTCATGTGACTTTCGACAGCCACACTTTGTCACATTGCGATGCTGGGCGCGGAGGCCGTCCACCACTAAGGTCAAGCCCTGTTCGCCTCCTGCTTCTTGCCTGCGTTGCCGAGCGTCTACCCGAAGCAGTCGGCCAGATCGCCATCGATGGCGAACCTCACGCCGCGGCAGCGATCGCGGGCGTGGACAGGCGGCGCGCACCTCCCCCTGAAACCCGAGTTAACTTGATTACACCGCCTTGAGGCGTCGCCGGAGAAGACGAAGGTGACGTTGCGCATTATTTCGCTCGTTCGTCAGTCGCGAGTATGCGAAATGAACCGTTAGTTCCAAATGACCATCATCCTTGAACATTTCAAACGCGGCAAAGTTGAGACCCTCCGCGCCGCGTCCAGGCATCAAAATTGGTGCAACAGATCTTTAAACTAAATTCACAAAATCTTTTCGGCTCTAGGCCGCGATTAATAGTAGGGTCACCGCGGAGGCTGTGCGCAGGTTAGAGATAAGGCCTAATGCCCACCTACGCCCATATCCGCACAGCCCGAACTTAGGAGTCAACTGCCTTGGCAAGAAGAGCGCTCATCCTGATTGAAGGTTCACATTATAATGGTCCGTTATACGTCCAAGCGGCCCGGCGCCTTGGCGTTCATCCAATTACTCTCTCTGCTGATCCAGCTCAGTACAACTATCTTTCGGCTGAGAATGCGGAGGCAGTCCGGGTTGATACAGACAATGTCGATGCGCTGATCCGAGAATGTTCCCGGGTACGTGCGACATATGATATTGCTGGCATCACGAGTGCCCGCGAGGCGGCCTGTGCGACAGCTGGCAAGCTCTGCCGGCATTTTGATCTACCGGGGCCAAATCCCGAATCCATCGAACAATGCTGCAACAAATTCGTTCAACGTCAGCTCCTCGCGCGCGCTGGCGTTCCAGTACCTACTTACCACTCGGCGACAGATGGTAGGGAGATTGAAAGCTACGCCGCGGAGATCGGGTTGCCAGTGATTCTGAAGCCAGCGGCAGGCATCGGTAGCATGGGGGTCCGATTGTGCCGTAACGTCGACGAATTGGCCGAACATACGACCTTTTTATTAGGCGGGAAGCACATATGGCGAACTTCCCCGATGATCTTGGTCGAAGAATTCGTACAAGGCCCTCACTACATCGCTGAGATGATGGGAAATGAGGTAATTGCGATTGCTGAAGCGGAGTTTGGCTCTCCACCGCATTTCGTCTTTAGTGAATACAGCTTTCCGGCCCCCCTAAGACCTGACGAGTATAAAAGTATCGCCGATGTCTCCCTTAGCTGTTTGCGAGCTCTCGACCTTGGCTGGGGCCCAACGTGTATTGAGCTCCGGTGGTCGCATCGTGGCCCAGTCGTCATTGAAGTCAATCCGCGTATGGGGGCTGGAGATTCTCAACTGATTCAGCTGGCTTACGGCGTTGATCTCATAACCGAGCACCTCAAGCTTGTCATCGGCGAAGAATGTGACTCGCGCAAAAGGCATTCGCAGACCGTGGCCATGCGGTGCTTAATTCCTGATCGCGATGGCATCCTCAATTGGAATGACGACGGCAGCCGGGCGGCTGCCGTGCCAGGCGTGGTCGACGTCAATCTTGTTGTTCAACATAATACGCCGATCGTGAGGAAAGGCGATTACCGAGATCATCTGGGATCTGTCGTCGCGCTTTCGCCCAGCCTTCCTCAGGCCAAGGCGATCGTTCGGCGTGCCGCCGACTTAATTGGTTGGTCAATCACACCATTCCCGACCTAATAGCAACAAACAGCGATCAAGCTGCGTTGGTGGTAACGCAACTTCCTCTCGGCGCAACCTATCTTGGCGCGATAGGCATCCGGCGTCAGACCGAATTCGGTGCTAAGATGGCGTTTCAGGGATTTGAATTTCTTGCCGTCTTCGAGGCAGATAATGAAGTCCGGTGTCACGGACCTCTTCGGGTTGACCGCGGGAGTTTGCGGTTCAACGACAGGCGGGATCGGCGTGCCAAGTCCGGACAGCGAAGCATGAACCGATGCTATCACGTCCGGCAAGCCAGACACCGGCAATGGATTGTTGCTGACATATGCTGAGACAATGTCGGCTGTTAACTCAGCGAGTTCGGCAGGGCGGGTGTCGGATTCGATGGTCATTGATGGTCCTTTTGTCTGATTTATCCCCTCTCTATTGCTTGATGATCAACGACGCAACCGCCCTCCTAAGCCCTGGTCTATCGAACTGCAGTGGAGCGGGCGCAGGATTCATACGGACTTCGGACAACCCTCTGATAATATTTCAGAAGTATTCGCGACCGTAGAATGAAAGAGGTTCGCGGAGCGAAGTTGCCTACCCAGCATCCGGTTTGGCTGGGGTTCCTGGAAGCTTTTCGAACTTTTTGGGTCGCGCCGCACGCCGAATTGCGGCCGCTTATGGACACAGTAGGAGACTAGATTCGGTTTTTCGATAGCTTTGAAGGAACCCGTTGCGAAGGCCTGACTTGCTGAACGGTACCAATGCCGCTGGGCACGTTCCGTGTTGCCGTTGCATCGTGATGGGCCGCGGGCCTAGAACAACAAGGAACTGCTTGCGTTAGGCGTTAGCACCGGGGTCGGGACCGAAGGCTCATCCCGTTCTCCTTAAAAAAGGGCGGTGAGACAATCGATTTCTGTTGGATTCGATCGGCTCGTATTCCCGACCGCCAAGTTCGAGCCCGCGCTTTGTAAGGACGATGCTGAAGCGCTTGAACAGTCCGAAGAATTCTTCAAACGACAACTCAACCTCCACCTCACGAAGGCGCAGCTTTTCCTGCCGAGTAAGGCTGCCCTTGAAGGCGTCAAAACCGGCTGCCGGCGCAACAAGCGCGCGAATGGTAGGAGGGTTGGAAGGACCGCCGTGATTTTCACCAACCCAAATCTCGACGCCTACCACGAAGTCGTCCTTAGACAATACCCCTTTGTCGAGAAGGAAATTGTGGAAGGACTGGTCGTGACCGTCATCGGCCGCCGCTGTCCCCTCAAAGTCCCCATATTGGACACTAGCCTTTAGCTTTACCATCAATTCCTCCACGTTTGCTTCAGTTCGTCATCAAACCACATTTCTGTGTCGTAGTCTGGTCCCACGGCGGAGCGAAAGTTGAGATAGCCTGAATATCGGTTTGCAGAGAGCCACGCCATGAACGTCGAGAAGGATGGGTGTTCCCGTTCTTTCTCGGGAAGCGTGTTCGCCCATTGCGTAGCCAAATAGCGAATTGCTTTTTCCGATTCCGCCTTTTTCATCGCTGGCCGCTCCTTCAGGAAGCCGGTTTTGGCTTGGCAGTCTTCGTCGCCGGATGCTGTGCATCGAGCAGCGTTTTCGCCTGAGACATCCCAATCTGCAGCTGCTGGCGCGCACTGGCGTTGTTGGTGAGATCTGTCACCTGTTCGAAGCCGCTGCCTGGATTGGTGACGATCGCAAGTTGCGCATTTACTTGGGTCGGGTTGTCACCGAGGAACGTCATAGATATTCGGGAATTCGGCACGACGTTCCATTGCGACCCGAATACCAACTGTGCGCCGAAATTGTCTTTGGCGGGCCCGTCCATAACCAGTTGGAGATCGCTGTCGCGCACAATTTGGAAACCTCGCCCGAGGTAGGCCGACACAACTGCTTCTTTTGTCGCTTGCTTGCCGGCGTTGAAAGTAAAATTGTTTGGCGGCACTGGTCCCGTAGGCGCGGTCTGGCATCCCGCAATCAAGACGATTGCGGCAAGCGCAGAAACTGTTCTGAAGCTCATGATATCCCCCTTACCCATCGCCATGTTGCGGGTGAGCGATGCAGGACGTCAATTGGCTTGACGCGAGGGGAAATATGTTCCTATTTCGTTCTTATGCCGGAACCACATTAGCCAAAGACAAAAATCTGTCCGCTGTCAGCGCTCAATGGGACGCGGAGCTTGGTGCGTGTCACCTGTCGGTACTGCAAGAGAACGCCCAGACGACCTGATTCAGATTTTCGGGGATGTCGACTTTGACTCGCTATTGCGCCAGTTGCGCTGTGAGGCTGGCGACCACGGGCAGCTAGATGTGAAGGGCTTCGTTCCAAGCGGGAGTGAAGCCGCAGGACTGCGAATCCGGCGGCTGGTCTCGCTCAAAATCCGCCCCGTGCCTGTGTGGCGGGAGGACTAGTTCAAGATGTGCTGACCTATGCCGACTTGGTACCCGGATACTTTTTGGTTCCCGAGATCTTCGTCTCGCACCAAGGGCAATGGTTGATCGTGACGCCGCTTTCTCTTGCAAAATAACCGTCGCTAGTGACTGGCATCATATAAAAGGAGTTTGATCCCTTGCTGGCGAAATTGCTGACGAAGATGAACTTCTCTTCGTCTACGGCGCCCCTTAGGAGATCGCAGCAACTAGGCGCCACGTCCCATTCAAAATTCCCGCCGATGTGATCTTTGTTCTGATCGAATTCCATTCGGTTAGCCACCAATGATTCCCTCCCATTTGCCCCCGCCAAACTGGCATGTCATATCCGATGCTACAAGCCTCGAGCGCTCGGCCAGCCGCTTGTGTCGACGGGCATTAGGAATTCAAACTCGTCGAGCTGCGCTCAAAGTCGCCATTGAAGTCTTGGACGGACCCGTCTTTGCCGACCATAACAATCTGACGGCCTCCGTCAGGGTCGAGTGCCCACCAATACCCTTCGTGGACTGTTTCTAGGCCGACCGCACTCGTCTGCGGCCAGGCGCTGGTATCAACATGCTGAAGCAATTCGAACTCGACTAGATCAAATGGGTCGGAATCTCCAATGCGATTGGCCATTTGGCCAAATGGATAAGAGCCTACGTCGATGATCTCTGGCCGGTCGTCATCCTGCCGAATGCTGGTTGCCCACCAATAGCCGTTCTGCGTCTGCATGACTCTCTCCAATGCTCTTTAGGGGCCGCAGCGCCAATTGCGGCCGCAAGCCGGATTTGTTGTTGGGAGTTATGTCGGGCAGTCGTGCTGCTTCTTGCTTCTCTTCGACGTACGCTCGTCGGTTATCACGCGGCTTATTCAAAGGCTGCCAAGGGCCGCTTCTCTCAAGGCAGGCATCAGCATCGCCCAACTGCCGCAGGTGTGCAAGTGGCTACGTCGGCTTGTCCACCAGTGGCGCCTTACGCGTCGGCGGCTTGTAGGCCGTCACCAGCCTGAGCGTGTCCATGTTGACCGTTACCGGCACGCCTAAGTTGACCGTCACCCATTCGCCGTCGACATGAGTGACGTCGCCGACGAGCTCGATCGGTTGGCCTTCTTGACCTTCGAAGTCCCGTGACGATCGAGCGGGGAAAGCCATAGGAGGGGATTGAGACGCTAATGCGGTTTTCAGTAACGCGCCTGCGCACGGTCGCGGTGATGGTTACCTCGTCGCCGATGTTGATGCCCCTGGCCATGCCATGACTCTGGGGCAAGCAGGTGCTTCGTCAAGCGGTCGCTAAGATGGAGTTTGGTTCTAGCCCGGACTTACGCAAGATCAGGCGCCTCGCCATATTTCCCCTTCAATTTTGCAATCGCATGAACGTCCCCGCTTTGCCATGTGATCTTGCGCGTGTGATCCACACTCGAATAGATGGAAGACAGGTAATCCCGGACTTTCACGGTCTGAACGGCATCATCTGGCCGCGGACGTTCAGTGAGATTGAAGTCCGTCTTCTCAGTTCCGGTCACCCAGCCCTTTGGCGTGAGGTGATATTCGGTCCATTCGTTGCTCGCTGACATTTCAGGCTCCCCGCAGTGACGCCTTTTGCTACCTGACGACGATCGCCTATGACAATGAAATTCCCGGATGCCGCGTCTCTGAAGTGAGGCGGCACCGTTTTCCATTGTTGCTATCGCGATTTCGCGCCCCATTACCAATCAATACAAATCAACGGCTTATGTTGCCAAGCTCTACAAGGCCGGTAGCAATATGATTTTTGGCGGCTCTGGCTTCTAAGTGTTTGATTTTATTGTGGCCGGGGAACGTGGATTCGAACCAGGACCAACCGAGTCAGAGCCAGTGGGTCCACCGTTGACCTATTCCCCAGCAGGCGCCGCCAGGCTCTCAGATAAAGCTCTTGAAGCCCATGCAACCGTGGCTTCACGCCATGCCGAGATCATGGCCCGTACATCGCTGCGCAGGCGGTATATCGGCATTAAAAAGCGCTGACCTGCATAGCTTGAGTGCGAAACGTCTTACTTTTGATACACGACCGCTCGAAATATCGCCCCTTGGCAAAACCGTGTTCTTTATCCCCTCATTTGCAGTATTCGGAGCTGCTGAAATAAGCTATAAATCGAGCGGGTGAGATGGGGTCCCTGCGATGATCGACTCCGATGTATTCGACTTTGTCGAACGCTGCAGAAAGCACAAGGCAACGGGAGCGCTTTTGGGCGATCTCCTCGAAACGGTAAACAATCTCGGCTTCGAGCATCTCATCTTGAGTGGCGTCCCTTTGGGCGGGCAGAAGCTCGCCGCTATGGTGGAGCTGAACGGTTGGCCCAAAGGCTGGTTCGAGCGCTACCTCGAAGCAGAGCACGCCGCGGTGGATGGCGTCTGCATCTACTCGGCGAAGACCCTGAAGCCCTTCCTTTGGTCGGAAGTTCCCGCCAAGTGGTCCGGGACGGATGCCTCGCGGCGCGTAGCCGGTGAAGCGACGGAGTTCGGCATCTGGAGTGGCTTTGCCGTGCCGATGTTAAGCGTTCATCACTGGCAATCGGTGCTGTCATTCGCCTCTTCTACGAAATCCTGTAAGCTGTCTGCGCGCCAGCAGGTGCAATTGGTCACTATGGCTGTGTATGCCGGCATGGCGATCCAGGCTCTTTCGAGTGACGATGATGACGATGAGGGTCCGCTGACCGAGCGCGAAAAAGAAGTCCTGTTGTGGGCCGCGGCCGGCAAGACGTCGTCGGAGACGTCGCAGATCCTCGGCCTGACGGAGCGCACCGTCAAATGGCACGCGACGCGGGCCCGCGAGGCTTTCGGCGTGGCCACCACCACCCAAGCCGTCGTCGAGGCGGTGCGCCGGCGCCTGATCCACCCGTAATTGCGTCAACTGTCCGATCGGACAGGTGACGTACATTAGACACGCTGCAACTATTCCCCAAAGAACGATCGGGGGATCGCGCGATGATTACGGCTCATGTCGTCAATGCGCAGAACAAGCATCTCTACGAAAACGAATTCGACGAGTTTCTGCGCCGTCGGCACGACTTCTTCGTGCATCAGAAACACTGGCGCCCTCCGAGCCCGGACGGTCGCGAACTGGACCAGTTCGATACCGACGCGGCGACCTATCTGCTCGGTATCGAAGAGGGTCGCGTCGTGACTTCGGCTCGATTGATCCCAACGAGCGAGCCGCACATGGTCTCGGAGGTCTTTCCTCACATGTGCGAGAAGTCGGGTGTGCCGAGACGTCCTGACTGGGCCGAATGGACGCGCACCTTCGTCGTTCCCGACAAGCGCTCCGGCTTGCGGGGCACGCTGACGCAGCTCTGCTGCGCGGTCATGGAATACGCGCTCGACGAGGGTCTCAGCGCGGTCGGCGGCGTCCAGGAAACCTACTTCATGCCCCACCACGGCGCACTGAAATGGCACGCCGAGCCGATGGGGATGGCACGGGAAGAAAACGGCGAGTGGTACATCGTCGCCTATATCGAGGTAAATGAGGCGGCGCTGGCGAGCGTGCGGAAGATACTGGGGATCGAGCATTCACTGCTGGTGAGGCGCGGAGTGCAGCCTCCGTTCATCTGCAGCAATAGATCGGTACTTGATGCTGAATTGGAAGCGAGTCAGATTTAAATTATATCTCCGTAGCACTACCATGCTGAGTAGTGATGGGAATAAATGAGAAAGCGGGAGGAGGAAAACCTATGGCTAACCTAAACCGCCGTGAGGCGATATTGTTGGGTGTATCTTCAACTGCTGCAGCTGCGACGTCGTCTCAGGCGACGGCCCAATCACCAAATGATGACGTTGAACCAGGCGAGTTATTAGAAGCAGAAGCGAACGTGTTCGCTGCGGACAACCGAAATGCCGTCGAATACTGGAACGATGTAGCCCTTGAACTGAATGCAAACGACCATACTATTGAGGTCGGTCAAGCCCGTGCACCAGGACCGGTCGCTTCGGCAAGAGCTCTGGGGTTGATCCACGTTGTCCTTGCGGATGCTGTGGCTCACGCATACCCCGATCCTCTCTACAAGCCGTTTCTATACACCGCCGATCTTAAGGAGAAATCGTCATCGCCAGCAGCGTTCGTGGGAGGCGCGTGTGCCGCGATTATATCTCATATCTACCAGGGAGCCGAACACGAGACGTTCATAAGGATGAAGAGGTCCGAGTTCCTCAGGCGAGTGGGTCTTGAGAACAGCGATTCATGGCACGATGGCCAGAAATTCGGAAGCGATCCTGTTTTCAAAGAGAAGTGGAACTGGACTGATATATGGGCGCGAATAAACAACAAAAAGTACGAATACAAGCCTGGTCCTGGACAACATATTGTCGATCCATTTAATCCTGACCAAGGTTACTATGGCCACAGCTGGGGTATCGAGCCGAAGCCGTTGGCCCTCACGTCGGATGAAGTAACTAAGAAGATTGCCCAAGGAGGCTGCGCTCCTGCTGATCCTCCTCAGATCGGAAGTCCGGATTATGACAGAGATGCAGAAGACGTTCGGCTCGTCGGGGAAATGAGGGGTGGGATTGAAAACCCGCGAAGAACGCGAGAACAGATTATTCCCGGCCTATTTTGGGCATATGATGGCGCGCTGTTCATCGGAACACCGCCGCGGCTCTATAATCAATTCGTTCGTGAAATAGCACGGCGGGATAAGTTAGGACCACGTAGACTTTCCAGACTTCTTGCCCTGTGCAATTTGGCGATGTCGGATGCGGGAAATGTGGCTTGGCATGCGAAATATTTGCACAAAGTATGGCGTCCCGTCAGAGGTTTGAATCCTGGTCTACCGAAGCAACCCAAGAAAGAGGATATCAAGTGGGTGCCACATGGATCGCCTAGAACAAATCGGTCTGACTTTGCCTTCAACACGCCATTTGCTGGCGGTGCGGAACTTCAAAGCTCCGTGTCGGTACCTGCCGCTCAAGAGTCCGCACAAAGCTTGTTGGGTGGCCCCAGAAAAACTGCCGAACCGGTTCCTGACCAGCGCTATAAAGAAGCGGCGTTCACGCCAAACTTTCCAGCCTATCCATCTGGGCACGCTACCTTTGGAACAGCATGTCTAGTAATGCTGCGCAAAGTGAGAGGTGAGAGATTGGCTGATCCAGAATGGGTTGGAGTCGATCGGTTTGTGTCCAATGAACTTGATGGAGTTGCTGTGGACAACATTAGGCCGGAGATCCGTGGGCGTCGCACTGACGAGTTCCGTGATATCGAGAAGGCTATTGACGACAACAATCGCAGCAGGGTTTTGCTTGGGGTCCACTGGCAGTTCGATGCCGAGGGAGGCAAACAGGCTGGCCAGAAAGTGGCCGAAATCATTTATGGACGAGCCTATAGGAAAGCATGATCGCGGCCGAGACAGGAGCGACGTAACCCCTAGGACCAATCGACATTCAGGATTCAAAATCGCGTTGATGCATGATTCATAGGCTTCCAGATTCGATCTGG
>NZ_NSGB01000027.1:0-35000 GCF_002294785.1 Mesorhizobium sp. WSM3868
GCGCCGGCCACTTCCTCGCCTTCATCCATCTCGCCGCAGCTATGCTATGGATGCGCTGAATGTCGATTCAGCCTAGTAAGGGATGAGGCAATGGCCGACAAGAGCAAGGTGTTCGTTTATCCGAAGGAGGTCAGCGCCTTCGGCTTCGACTGGGGCAAGCTGGCGCTCACGGTCGCGCCGGAGGTGAACGGCGCGGAGCGCTTCTCCGGCGGCGTCGTCGACCTGCCGCCCGGCAAGGGGCACACCCGCCACAACCACCCGGGCGCGGAGGAGATCATCTTCGTGATTTCCGGCCATGGCGAACAGATGGTAGAGGACGAGAAGGGCAATCCGGTGGTCGCCAAGGTCGGTCCCGGCTGCACCATCTATGTGCCGGAAAGCCGCTTCCACTCGACGCTCAACACGGGCGATCAGCCGATGCAGCTTTTCGTCGTCTATTCGCCGGCCGGCCCGGAGCTGGCGCTGCGTGACCTGCCGGATTTCAAGCTGCTGCCGCGAGAGGCAAGCAATTGATGGCAAATCGCTTGCGGGCGTTATTCGCCCACCGGTTTGCTTCGCAATCACCTCTCCAGGTATGTATGGGGGCTACAGCAAACAGGTGTGCGGAGATATCGCGCACAGTCTCGTGCGAGTTGCCGCGAATAGCACCTCCAGGCTAAGCCCAGAATGCATCCCAGGCGTAGAGGTCGTAGAAGTGTTCCCGGCCATCGACTACCTTGCCGGCCCTGATGTCGAAGACGATGCAACAGAGCACATCAAGCTGTTTGCCGTTGCGTTCCCCGGTATTGCGATGGACGCCGACTACACGTCCGTCCTCACCTTCCATGACATGCAGAAGATTCGCCCTGAAGGTGCCAAGGGTTTGCCCGCCATAACGGCCGAACTGGGCAAAAGTCGCCTCACGGCCTTTGTAGTCCCCGGCGATCGGATTCCTTCCCGGGCTGTGCCACGTGCATTTCTCGTCGATGATTTGCGCAAGCGCGTCCATATCTCCGGAGTTGAAGGCGGCGTAACCCCGCCGAATGAGCTCGGAGTTCTGATTTCTTGATGTTACGTCTGCCATAACTTCCTCCTGCTACCGGCCCGACGTAATCGGTCTGGTAGGAGGCGCCGGGCCACAACTCAAGTCAGCAAGATACACCCAGGACGGCGGGCGCGCACGACGAAGCTTGTTTCCCATCAATCCGCAGAAGCCGCCCCGAGGTTTGAACTCGGTCATTCGGAGTGATTGGTTTCCCGAGCGCGCTCTAGGCTACCCCACCCCTGTTCCACCCACGCCCGCGATCGCCGAACATCGCATAGCCTGTGTCGGTCACCGCCACGGTATCCTCGAGCTTGATGAAGCCGCGCGTCGAGTGAAGCATGGTGGTCTCGACCGAAAGCACCATGTTCTTTTCCAGCGGCTTGGCCGCATAGGTGCCTTCATAGGTGACCGGATGGTTGGTCATCAAAAACGGCGCTTCATGCGTGATCAGCCCCATGCCGTGGGCGAAGAAATCCGTATAGGCCGCGACCTTGGAAGCCTTCAGCACGCTCTCGGCATGCGCGATCATGTCGCCGCCGAGCGTGCCGGCTTTGACCTTGGAGAACGCGGCCTGCTGCACCGACTCGATTTCGGACAGCAGATCCTCGAGCTCGGCATCCGGCTCGCCAAGAATACCCATGCGGCAGAGGTCGCCGATATAGCCGTGATAGTTGCCGCCGGAATCGATCGACAGCACCTCGCCCTGCTTCCACGCCTGGCTCGACGCAGCACGGTTGTGGCTGGCACCCAGTGTCAGCAGACAATATTCGAAATGCGCGCCGCGATTGGTCTCCTCGCGCCGTAACTGCTCGATGATGTCGGTCTTGGTCGTGCCCTCGCGCGCCCAGGCGATCGTCGCCAGCATCGAGTCGGTGATTAGTTCCGAGGCGGTGCGCAGCTTCTCCAGTTCGGCCTCGGTCTTGATGGCGCGCATGCGCTCCAGCATGCTGGTGGCATCGATCAGCTTTGCATCCGGCAGGGCCTTGCGGATCAGCGAGTAAGCGTCCGACGGCAGGAAAGCAGGCTCGATGCCGATGCGGGCAGCTTGCTTGCCGATCTTCTGCAGATGCTCGACGGCAAGGTTGGCGGCGTCGAGCGTGCCCCAGCAGGCCGCATGCAATGTCGGTGTCCAGAACGGATGGTTCTCGTGCTCGCCGCCTTCCATCTTATTGCCGATATAGGCCGCATGCTCCGGCCCGCCTTTTTCATAGAGGACGATCGGCAGGTAGCGGCTATGGCCGATGGCGTCCATCGCCGCGAAAAAGATGAACTTGTAGCCGCCGAGCAGATATTGCGTGTTGTGCTTGGAGGTGGCGAAAAGCACATCGATGCCGGCCTCCTCCATCAGCCGGTCCACCCGAGCCTGGTCGAACGGGATGCCGCTGGCCTCGGTTTTGCCCGGAGCGATGTTCATCATTCCCTCCCTGATTTCCTCGGCCGCTCAAGCAGTCAAACATCCTGAAACTGCCGTTTGCGGCCAAATCTGCACCATCTTGACCGTTCTGGTCCAGCCAGCGTTGACAGCATCCGCCTGATCCCGCCCTCTCCTACTTGGCTTGAGGCCGCGTACGGCTTAGTCTGGTCCTACCAGATAGTCGCGACCGCAGACCGAATATAACTGGTCCAGCGGACGAAAATTTCAGAGCCAAGCCAGCATGCGCCAAATCCGTCTCTGGCGAAACCTTTCCCAAGGGCCATAATCCCGCTGATTTTGAGGTTGCCCGCGCCGGTCGCGGGTGAAGAGGGGAGCTTGAGGATGTCCGGATTGCCGATTTCACGCCGCGGCCTGCTGGCCGGCTCGGCACTGCTTCTGGCCTCGACCGCGTTGCCGGCCATCGGCCGGGCGCAGACGCCGAAGAAGGGTGGCAGGTTGATCGTGGCCGCCGACTCCGAGCCGCGCAACCTCAATCCGGCTATTGTCGCTTCCAACGGCGTCTTCTTCATCTCCAGCAAGGTGGTCGAGACGCTGGCTGAGGCCTCCTTCGACGGCAAGGACGGGCTTCAGCCGCGCCTTGCGCTTTCCTGGGAAGGCTCGGCCGACGGCCGGTCGGTGACCTTCAAGTTGCGCGACGGCGTCAAATGGCATGACGGCAAGCCCTTCACCTCCGCCGACGTCGCCTTCTCCGCGCTGCAGGTCTGGAAGCCTCTGCAGAATCTCGGCCGCACGGTGTTCAAGGACCTTGAAGCCGTCGACACGCCCGACAAGCTTACGGCCGTGTTCAAATTCGCCAAGCCGACGCCGTTCCAGCTGATCCGCAACGCGCTGCCGGCATTGAGCAGCGTCGTGCCGAAGCACGTCTATGAGATGGGCAAGATCGAGGACAACCCGGCCAACAACGCTCCGGTCGGCACCGGCCCGTTCAAATTCGCCGAATACAAGGCCGGCCAGTACTATCGGCTTGCCCGGAACGATGCCTATTGGGACAAGGACGAGCCCTATCTCGACGAGATCGTCTACCAGGTGCTGCCCGACCGAACCTCTGCGGCTGCGGCGCTCGAGGCGGAAGAAATCCAGCTCGCCGCCTTCTCCGCCGTGCCGCTCGCCGACCTCGACCGCATCTCAAAGGTGCCGGGTCTGAAGGTCATCACCAAGGGCTATGAGGGGCTGACCTACCAGCTCGTCGTCGAGATCAACCATCGCCGCAAGGAACTGGCGGACCTGAAAGTGCGGCAGGCGATCACGCATGCCATCGACAAGGATTTCGTCGTCAAGACAATTTTCCTCGGCTACGCCGCGACCGCAACCGGTCCGGTGCCGAAGAACGATCCGCAATTCTACACTGCTGACGTCCCGATCTACCCCTTCGACGTCGCCAAGGCCAACGAGCTGCTCGACGAGGCCGGCTACAAACGGGCCGACGACGGCAAGCGCTTTGCACTGAAGCTGCTGCCGGCGCCCTACTTCAATGAGACCAAGCAGTTCGGCGATTACCTGCGCCAGGCGCTAGCCGTAATCGGCATCGACGCCCAAATCGTCAATAACGACTCGGCCGCCCATATGAAGGCGGTCTATACCGACCATGCCTTCGACCTCGCCGTCGGCCCGCCGGTGTTCCGAGGCGACCCGGCGATCTCGACCACCATCCTGGTGCAGAGCGGCATCCCCGACGGCGTGCCCTTCTCCAACCAGGGTGGCTACAAGAACGCCGACCTGGATTCGCTGATCGCCAAAGCGTCAGAGACGCTCGACACATCCGCCCGCACCGAGCTCTACAAGGAATTCCAGAAAATGGTGGCGGCCGACCTGCCGCTGATCAACGTCGCCGAATGGAGCTTCATTTCCGTCGCCCGCGACACTGTCGGCAACATCGCCAACAACCCGCGCTGGGCGGTATCGAACTGGGCGGACACCTTTTTGGCGGGTTGATCCGCACTTGCGGATTGCCTGCCTGGGTGCTGAGCTTTGAGAATGAGAGTTCCGTCGCGCCCCCCTCTGTCCTGCCGGACGCGGCATCCAAGGGTTGGCCCTGATATGGCGTCGCCATGACCCGAGCCCTCACCCTCCTGCGCCGCCGTCTCGTCGGCAGCGTCTTCGTGCTGCTGATCGTCGTCATCGGCAGCTTCCTGCTGCTCGAAGCTGCCCCCGGCGACGCGGTCGACGCCTATATCGTCTCGACCGGCGGCGATGCCGGCATGATCGAATTGCTGCGCCACCGCTGGGGCCTCGACCAGTCGGAGCTGACCCGGCTCGCCAACTATCTCTGGGCGCTCTTGCACCTCGACCTTGGCCAGTCCGTCACCTTCTCGCGGCCGATCCGCGACGTCATCCTCGAACGCCTGCCGACCACGCTCATCCTGATGGGCAGCGCCATCGCGCTCTCCTTCGGCCTCGGCTCGGCGCTCGGCATCTATGCCGGCGCGCGTCCCGGAAGCTTTCGCGACCGCTTCCTGTCGATCGGCTCGCTCGCGCTCTACGCCGTGCCGGGGTTCTGGCTCGGCCTTGTGCTGATCGTCGTCTTTGCCGTCGACCTGCGCTGGCTGCCGATCGGCGGCATCGAGACCGTCGCATCGGCCAAGACCGGGGTGGCGCGGGCCGGCGACATCGCCGCCCATCTTGTGCTGCCGGTCTCGGCGCTCGGCTTCATCTATCTCGCGCTCTATTTGCGCATGATGCGCGCCGGCATGGCGGAAGCCTGGCGGCAGGATTTCGTGCTTGCCGCCCGTGCCAGGGGCTTGCCGCGCCGGCGCATCGTGCTTGCGCATGTCGCCCGCAACGCGCTGCTGCCGCTGGTCACCATGCTCGGCTTGCAATCGGCGCAGATGCTGGGCGGCAGCGTTGTCATCGAAAGCGTCTTTGCCGTCCCCGGCCTCGGCCGGCTGGCGCAGGAAGCCGTCGCCGGACGCGACACGCCGCTGCTGCTCGGCATCATTTTGGTGAGCGCCGTGCTCGTTATCGTCATCAACCTCCTGGTCGATCTCGCCTACGCCTTCCTCGATCCGCGCGTCGGTGCCGGCGAGGCGGTCGCATGAAGAGGCTGCATCGCTTTTTCCAGACGCCGGAAGCGATCGCCGGCGCACTCATCCTCGCCTTGCTCGTCGCGATCGCGCTGGCAGCGCCGCTGCTCTTTCCGGACGACCCGCAAGCGATCGCCGGCCCGGCCTTGCTGCCGCCGTTGCAAAATTGGTCGCTGCCGCTCGGCACCGACCGGCTCGGCCGCGACCTGCTGGCCGAACTTTTCCACGGCGCGCGCACCTCGCTGGCGGTTGGACTAGCGGCGGCCGCCGCTGCGCTTCTGGTCGGCGCGGTGGTGGGCACGCTGGCCGGTTTCGCCGGCGGCCTGATCGACGAGGTGCTGATGCGCATCACCGACGCCTTCCAGACCGTGCCGAGTTTTTTGCTGGCGCTGGCCTTCGTCAGCATCGTCGGCCCCTCGCTTGGAGTGGTGATCGCGGCCATCGCGCTCGGCGCCTGGACCGGGCCGGCGCGGGTGGCGCGCGCGGAAGTGCTGTCGATCCGCGAGCGCGACTATGTCGCCGGCGCTCGCGTCATCGGCATGCATCCGCTCGAGATTGCCTTTCGTGAGGTGCTGCCCAATGCGCTGCCGCCGGTGCTGGCGCTTTCCTCGGTGATCGTCGCGGCCGCCATCCTCACCGAAGCAGCGCTTTCCTTTCTCGGCCTCGGTGATCCCAACCGCGTCACCTGGGGCGGCATGATCGCCGAAGGCCGCACTGTCTTGCGCACCGCGCCTTTGCTGTCGATCGTTCCCGGTATCGCGCTGGTGCTGACCGTTCTCGGCGTTTACCTCGCCGGCGAGGGCGTGGTGGAAAGCACCGCGGTACGCAGGAGCCTTTCGTGACTGCGCTGCTTTCGATCCGCGATCTGACGGTGCGGTATCGGCGCGAGGGCGTCGAGGTAACGGCGCTGAAGGGCATCAGCCTTGATGTGGAAGCCGGGGAACGCCTTGCGATCATCGGTGAGAGCGGCTCGGGCAAGAGCACGCTGGCGCTGGCGGTTGCGGGATTGTTGGCGGAAGCGGCCGAGGTTGGAGGTTCGATCGAGTGGCAGAAACCTCGATCGTCTCATTCCGTGACAGCTTCGCATTTTCAGCCCTTAGGTGGCCGCGACATCGGCTTCGTCTTCCAGGACCCCTCCTTCAGCCTCGACCCGGTGATGCCGGTCGGCAAACAAATCGCCGAGGTCGCACGCACGCATCTCAACCTCACCTGGCGCGAGGCCTATGCCAAAGCCAAGACCCTGCTCGGACGCGTCCGCTTGCCCGACTCCGAAGCCGCCTTGCGCGCCTATCCGCACCAGCTGTCCGGCGGCCAGAAGCAGCGCGTTGCAATCGCCGCGGCCATCGCCGCCGCCCCGAAACTGCTGATTGCCGACGAGGCGACCAGCGCGCTCGACACCATCGTCCAGGCCGAGATCGTTTCCCTGATCCGCGGGTTGGTCAACGAGGACGGCCTGACGCTCGCCTTCATTAGCCACGACATCGCGCTCGCCGCCACGCTCGCCGAACGCATCGCGGTGCTGCGCCATGGCGAGTTGGTCGAATTGGGCGACACGGACCAGATCCTCAACGCGCCGCGCCATGCCTATACGCGCATGCTGCTCGATGCCCATCTCGGCCTCGACGCCAAGCCGCTTCTTGACCGGCAAGGCGCCTCGGCATGACCGTGCTCGCCGTCTCCAATCTCTCCAAGCGCTATCGCCGCGGCGGCAAACCTTTTGCGGCGGTCGACGATGTCTCGTTTGAGATCGGCCCGGCCGAAACGCTGGCCGTCGCCGGCCCGTCCGGCAGCGGCAAGTCGACGATTGCGCGGCTGGTACTGCGCCTGCTAGAGCCCGACGCTGGGCGCATCCAATTCGAGGGCGCGGACTTGCTTATCTTGTCGGGCGCCGCGTTGCGCGCCCGCCGTGCCCGCCTCCAGATGGTCTTCCAGGATCCGCTCGCCGCCTTTAACCCGCGCTCCACGGTGGCGCGTGCGCTGGACGACCCGTTGCGCATCCACGGCATCGCCTCGCGCTCGGAGCGCCCGCGCCGCATCGCAGCTCTCTTGGAGCGTGTCGGCCTCGATGCCGGCCTTGCCGCGCGCGCGATCCACGAGATTTCCGGCGGCCAGCGCCAGCGGGTAGCGATCGCCCGCGCCATCGCCACCCGACCGTCGCTGATCGTCCTCGACGAGGCGGTCTCGGCGCTCGACGTTTCGGTGCGCGGACAGATCCTGGATTTGCTGCTCGACCTGCAAAGACAGGAACGGATCGCCTATCTCTTCATTTCGCATGATCTCGGCGTAATCCGCGCCCTCGCGCATCGCATCGTTCTCCTCGAAGCCGGCCGGGTCGCCGAGAGCGGCGACGCCCGCACCGTCATCGCCAGCCCGCAATCGGCGGTCGGCAAGGCGCTGGTGGCGGCAACCCCGAGGCTGAATAGGATCAAAACACCATGACCGACTCCGACGCAGCCATTGCCGAAAAACTGTCGCGCGAGCTCGACTCCGCCTTTCGCAACCGGGGCGATCTCTATCGCCTCTTCCTCGATGAGCTGACCGCCGCGCTTGGCGCCGAGAAGGCCGAAGCATTAATGATCCGCACCATCGAAAAGCGCGGCCGGGAAGTTGCAGCGGCCGCTTTCGCCGGTTTCGGCCCCAATGATGCGCTGGCGATCGGCGAGGCGTTCCTTTCCGTCAGCCCGGATGGCGGGCGCATGTATCCGACCGACGTCGAGCGCGGGCCGGACCGCATCGCTTTCAAGGTGAAGCGCTGCCCGCTGAAGGATGCCTGGATCGAGGCCGGCGTCGGCCAGGAAAAGCTTGCCACGCTCTGCCGCATCGCCGGCGCCTTCGACCGCGGACTGTTCGAAGCAACCGGCGTGCGGTTCGCCAACGTGACCTGGACGCCGGGCCACGGCTCCGGCTGCTGCCACATCGCGCTGACCAACCGCGACACCTAGCAAGCCGACGATTTGATTTTGGCGACGACGTGCAGTTTCGCGCTGGATTCGTCGCCGGCACCGACGGGAAAGTCGGCGCCTCAATGCCTGAGGCGATCCCGCATCGCATACCACAGCATGCCGAGCACATAGAGCGGCCCGCGCAGCGCCGTGCCGCCGGGGAACGGCAGCGGCGTCAGCGTCGAGAACAGGTCGAGCCGCGAGGCATCGCCGGTGATCGCTTCCGCGAGCAGCTTGCCCGACAGCGTCGACAGGATGACGCCCTTGCCGGAATAGCCATGCGCGAAATAAACCTCGCCATAATGCCCGACATGCGGCAGGCGCGACGTCGTCACCGACACGAGCCCGCCCCAGGCATGGTCGATCCGGCACCCCCTAAGCTGTGGGAAGGTCTTTTCCATATGCGGCCGCACGAAGCCGGCAATGTCGGCGGGCGGCGAGGGCGTATAGCGCTCGCCGCCGCCGAACAGCAGGCGGCCATCCGCGGACATGCGGTAGTAATTGACCACGAAAAGCGTGTCCGAAACCGCGGCGTTGGACGGGATGACGTTGCGCGCGCCCAACGGCTCGGTGGCGACGATGTAGTTGCCGATCGGCATGATGCGGCTGTTGACGCGCGGCTCGAGCCCGTTGAGCAGCGCATCGCCGGCCAGCACCACATGCCTGGCACGGACCGAGCCCTTGTCGGTGAACAGCCGGATAGCGGGCTCGCGCTCCAACCGGACAGCGACCGAGTTCTCGTGGATGGTGACGCCAGCGGCAGAAGCGGCCCTGGCGAGCCCCAGGGTGTAGTTCAGCGGATGCATGTGGCCGCCGAGCGTCTCGAAGGATGCACCGAGATAAGGCGTATCGACCATGCGCCGCGCCTCCGCCGCCGACAGGATCTCGACATGCGGGAAGTCCATCACCTTGGCGAGGCACTCGGCCTCCTCCTCGAATTCGCGCATGTCGGAGCCGTTGACCGCGCCGACCAGATGGCCGGTCAGCCGCAAGTCGCACTCGATGCCGTGGCGCTCGATAATGTCGAGCACCAAGCCTCTCGCCTCGAAGGCGAGGTCGAACAGCGCTTTCGCCCGCTCCGGCCCGAACGCCTTGACCAGCCCCTTGGCGCCCTTGCGCAGACCGGGGATTATCTGGCCGCCATTGCGCCCGGAGGCACCCCAGCCGATCTTGCCGCCTTCGAGCAGCACCACTTTAAGGCCGCGTTCGGCCGCATGGAGCGCCGCCGAAAGCCCGGTGCAGCCGCCACCGACGACCACCAGGTCGGCTTCTACATCGCCGGTAAGCGCCGGATGGTCCGGCGCCGCATTGGCAGTCGCCACATAATAGGATTTGCCGATATCAAGTCCGGAATTGAAACCCGTCGAAGCCATAGTCACACCTTGAGCAGCAGATGGTCGCGTTCCCACGACGTCACCACCGTCTGGAACAGGTCGAGCTCTACGCTTTTCACGCGCAGATAGGTTTGGAAGAAATCCTCCCCGAGTAGCGCCCGCACCGGCTCGCAGGCGGCGAAACGGTCGAGCGCTTCCTCCATGGTCTTGGGCAGCGTGCTCTGGCTGCGATAGGCGTTGCCGAAGGCTGCTTGCGAGCGGGCCAGCTTCTCCTCGACGCCCAGATATCCGGCGATCAGCGAGCCGGCCATGGCGAGGTAGGGATTGGCGTCGGCTCCCGGCAACCGGTTCTCCACCCGCCGCGCGGCGCGCCCGCCCATCGGCACCCGCAGGCCGCAGGAGCGGTTATCATGCGACCATTCGATATTGGCCGGCGCGCTGTGGCCCGGCCGGATGCGGCGATACGAGTTCACGTTGGGCGCAAGCAGCGGCATGATTTCAGGCACGTATTTCTGCAGGCCCCCGATGAAGTGCGCGAACATTTCTGTGTCCTCGCCGTCTTTGCCGGCAAACAGGGGCTCGCCGCCTTCGTCGATGATGGACATGTGAAGATGCATCGAGCTGCCGGCCTGCGCCGCGATCGGCTTCGCCATGAAGGTGGCGTGCATACCGCTCGCCTGCGCCGCCTGCCTGGCCATGCGCTTGAACAACAGCACCTTGTCGGCCAGCGCCAGCGGGTCGCCATGGAGGAAGTTGATCTCGAGCTGCGCCGTGCCGGATTCGTGGATCAGCGTGTCGAGCGGCAGGCCGGCCGCCGCGGCGTGCTCATAGAGGCGACGCGTCACCGCTTCGAACTCCTCCAGCGCCTGCATGTCATAGGGATGCTGCACGCTTTCCGGCCGTCCGTTGCGCCCGACCGGCGCGGTCAGCGGCCGGTCCGGATCGGGATTGGGCGCCGTAAGGTAGAATTCGAGCTCCGGCGCCATCACGGCGTGCCAGCCGCGCCGGCGGTAAAGATCGAGCACGGCCCTCAGCACATGGCGCGGCGAAGCCATCCACGGCCGGCCGTCCATGTGAAACGTATCGGCAAAGACATAGGCCTTGCCGTCTCCGCCGCCCGGCGCAACGCTGAGCGTCGACAGGTCGGGCACCATGCGCATGTCGGGGTCCTGATAGGCGAACCCTTCATCGATGGAGCCGGAATAGCGGCCGTCGATCGCGACCAGGAAAGCGCTGCTGGGCAGGTAGAGCGCACGGTCCTCGAGCGACTTCAGGAACTTGGCCGCCGGCAAGGCCTTGCCGCGCAGCACACCGTTGACATCGGGCACCAGGCACTCGACCTCGCTTATTCCATGCGTGGTCAGCCAGCTTTGCGGATCGGCGCTGGGAAATGAGGAATTCGGTTTGTCAGGCATCGGTCATGTCCGTACGAAGGAGAAGTCGCTTCGGCGGGCACGTCCGTTTCGGTTTGAGCGCTGAGTAAGCTACGTGATCTGAACGACGGACGCCCGCCTGATGGCCGGCCAACAGGCCGGATCGAGCGCTCCGCATACCCCCTCGGTCCAGCCGTCACGAACGACATGCGAACCGACCTTGGTCTCCTCCGCGCGTTGCAGATTCTCGTGCCGGCAACAGCGCATGACTAGTGATGCCCCGCTGAAAGACGATTTATTGCGGCCGAAATTGAAAACAGCCGAGAGCCGGAGCGGCTTTTTTCCATTTGCGCGGCAAACCTGTTCAAGGAACCTGGCCTATGGTTTGACCGATCGTTGCTTCCGGCGCAAGCCCACCCGATGGGGCCGCTGCGCGCGTTGCCCGCCCGAAGGAACCCGCTGCCGGTTTTGATGTTCCCACTGAGCACGCCACCGGCGCACAGCGCGGCCGACGGAATTCAGCACGATCAGGAGCGATGGGATGGAAAGCACGATCGAAACGGGGGCATGTTTTTGCGGGGCGATCGCGGCCGAGATGCAGGGCGATCCGTTCTGGATCTGCTTCGACCATGATGACGACTGCCGCCGGGCGATCGGAAGCCCGCTGACCATCTGGATCGGTTACCGGCCGGACCAGTTTCGCTTGACCCGCGGCCAGCCCAGGGAATTCTCGAAAACCCGGGGCATCGTCCGCAGCTTCTGCGAGAAATGCGGCACCTCGATCGCCTATCGCGACGAGGGACTGAACGATGAGCTTTATGTCACCATCGGCTTCTTCGACCATCCGGAGCGGTTTCGGCCACAAGCCCACGCCTATTGGCGGCTGCGTCTGCCCTGGCTGGAATTTTCCGACGATCTGCCGCGTATCGACACCTACTCGCGACGCCGCGATCCGGCATTTGGAAATCCCGTCGACCGGTAGATCGCTCGCCAAGCGCGCCTCAGCCGATGCTTTCGCCGCCGTCGACGACCAGCGCCTGGCCGGTCATGAAGGACGAGCGGTCGGAGACCAGGAACAGGATTGCTTCGGCGATTTCCTGCGCGCTCGCCCAGCGCCCCATCGGGATCTTGGTCCGGACATAGTTTTCGATCGCGTTGCGTCCGCCCATCTGGGTGATGAACGGCTCGTTGAACGGCGTGTCGACCCAGCCCGGACAGAGCGCGTTGATGCGCACATTGTGCTTGGCGTAGTCGAGCGACATCTGCCTGGTCATCGCCACCACCGCATGCTTGGACGTAGCATAGGCGATCATCTCGCGATCGTAGAAGACGCCGGAATTGGACGCAGTGTTGAGGATGACGCCGCCGCCCTGCGCGATCATCGCCGGCATGACGGTCTTCGCCGCGAGGAACTGCGCCCGCACATTGATCCGCCACGACGCGTCCATGCCGTCGGTGCTGACTTCCGTCAGCGTGCCGCCGACCTGGATGCCGGCATGGCTGTGCAGGATATCGATCCGGCCGTGCTTGCCGAGCGTTCCCGCTATGAGGTCCTCGACCGCCGTGTCGCTGCCGACATCAGTCGCAACCGCTTCGGCGCGGCCGCGGGCTGCGCGGATAGCGGCCGCCGTGGCCTCGCCTGCCGCCGGATCCCGGTCGGCGATCACCACGACAGCCCCTTCCCGCGCCATGATCATGGCGCCGGCGCGCCCGATGCCCGACCCGGCGCCCGTCACCACGGCGATGCGATCTTTCAAAATCATGGATCTGTCTTTCACGGCGATGGTTTTCGTCGGCCGAGCTGCCATTGCGCGAGCAGGACGAGCAGCACCGAGGCGGCGAGCACGATCGTCGCGATGGCGTTGATCTCCGGCGTCACCCCGCGTCGGATCGAGGCAAAGACATAGATCGGCAAGGTCGTCTGCGCGCCGGCGACGAAGAAGGCGATGATGAAGTCGTCGAAGGAGAAGGTGAAGGCGAGCAGGAAGCCGGCAATCACAGCCGGCATGATCTGCGGCAGCACGATCGAGCGGAACGTCGTCAGCGGTGTTGCATAGAGATCGCTCGAGGCCTCGACCAGGTTGCGGTCGAGGCTGCTGAGCCGCGTGCCGACGATCATCGTCACCAGCGCCATCGAGAACAGGCCGTGCGCGGCGATGATCGAGCCGTAGCCGAGCGCCAGGCGCGGCGGCTGGTCGGTCGGCCAAACCGAAGCGAGGAACGGGTTAACGACGGCGAAGAGCTGCACCAGGGCCACCAGCGTCGAGATCCCGATGACGACGCCCGGCACAACGATCGCGGCACCCAGCAACGCGTCGAACACGCCCCTTGTCCGCGCGCCGACACGCTGCAGCCCGAGCGCCGCGGCCGTGCCGCAGAAGGCCGCGAGCAGCGCGCTGGTGGTGGCGATGAACAGGCTGTTCTTCAGCGCCTCGACCAGGAACGGGTTTGACAGCGCCTTGCCGTACCATTGCTCGGAGAAGCCGGTGAACTCGCTGGCGTGGTGGCCCGCATTGAACGAGAACAGCACGACCAGCGCGATCGGCAGATAGAGGAAAGCAAAGACGGCAACGACGAAGGCGCGCATCAGATCAGGTCCACGCGGCGGGCGCCCGAAAGCCGAGTCGAGAGGCGGTTGGCGATGATCAGCACCACGACCGAGACCAGCACCAGCGTGATGGCAATCGCCGATCCGAACGGCCAGTTGCGTGACTGCAAGAAGAGGTCGACCAAGGCGTTGCCGATGAAGAACACCTTGCCGCCGCCAAGCAGCGTCGGGATCAGATACTCGCCGAGCAGCAGGATCATCACCAGCGAGAAGCCGGTCATCACGCCCGGCAGCGACAGCCGGAGCGTGACGCCGAGGAAGGTCGATAGCGGCGTAGCACCCAGATCGGCGGACGCCTCGAGCAGCCGCCGGTCGAGCCGTTCGAGGCTGACATAAATCGGCAGGATCATCAGCGGAAGATAGCCATAGACGATGCCGAGCAGCACGGCGCCAGGCGTGTTGATCAGCCTGAGATCCTCGATGCCTATATAGGCGAGCAGGGCGGGAATGCCGCGCCCGCCAAGGATGTACATCCAGGCATAGGTGCGCATCAGAAGGCTGGTCCAGAACGGGATGACGATCAGCGCGAGCAGGATCAGCCGCCAGCGCTGCGGCGCGCGCAGCGCCAGGTAATAGGCGACGGGATAGGCAACGAGGAGGCAGGCCAGCGCGCCGACCGGCGCCAGCACCATCGTGTTCCAGAAGGCGGTCGCCCGTGCCGGCAGGTTGGCATATTGAGCGAAGGTGAACGCAGCCTGGTAGCCGCCCTCGGGTGCCCGCTCACCGACGCTGAAGACGGCGATGGCGACGAACGGCAAGACCAGGAACACGACGAGCCACAGCGTCGCCGGAGCGAGCAGCAGGGCCGTCAGGAGATTTTTGCGAAGGAAACTGCCGCGCATTGAAAAAGCCGCTTCGGCGCCGGCGGACCTTGGCCCGCCGGCGGTAAGAACTTGACCGGAGTTGGTGCCCTGACTCACGCGGCCTTGAAGCGCGCCATCAGCTCGGCGCGGCCCGGATCGGTGAGCGTCGCGGCGGCGCCGAACTCGAGCGGCTTCAGAAGCTCGGCGGCCGGATAGAGGATCGGGTTCTCGAGCACCTCCTTCGGCAGCAGCGCATTGACCCGCGCGTCGGTCGAGGGCGCGCCATTGGCCAGATGCTCCTTGACGGCGACCTTCGGGTTCATCAGGTAGTTGAGCAGCGCATAGCCGGCCGGCTTGTTCGGCGCGTCCTTCGGGATGGCGTAGAAGTCGGTCCAGATCTCGCCGCCCTCCTTGCCGAGCACATAGGCGATCTCAGGGATATCGCGATGAAGCTGCGCGCCGTCATTGGTCCAGCACATCGTCATCCAGGCGTCGCCCGAGCGCATCGATGGCTGATAGTCGCTCGACACCGCGAACAGATGCGGCTTGACCTTGAGCAGCAGTTCCTCGGCCTTGGCGAGCTCGTCCTGCTTCAGCGAGTTGAACGAGTAGCCGTGATATTTCAGCGCATTGCCGATCGTGGTCAGCTGGTAGTCATGCACCATGGTGCGGCCGTCGCCTTCCGCCATGGCCGTGTCCCAGAATTCCTTCCAGCTCGACATAGGCTTGGCGAGCTTCTTGGTGTTGACGGCAAAGCCGGTCGTGCCCCAGTTCTTCGGCACGGCGTAAATCGTGCCGTCGATCGTGCCTTCCGCGGTGAAGCGGGCATCTTCCTTGCTGCCGTCGAAATTGCCGAGCTTGGCCATGTCCAGCGGCTCGATGATGCCGAGCTTCTTATAGGTCGAGATGGTGTAGTTGGTCGGCACGAACAGGCTCCAGCCCGAGCCGCCGGCCTGCAGCTTGGCCAGCATCTCTTCGTTCGAACCGAAGACGTTGACCTCGACGGCCACGCCCGTCTCGGCCTTGAAGTTCTCGAAGGTCTGCGGGTCGTGATAGTTCGGCCAGGTGGCGATAGACATGCGGTCGCCGAGGTTCTCGGCAGCAAAGGCCGGTGTCGGCATGATGCCGAGCTCGCGCGCCATCACCGCGGTCGCGACACCAAGACCGGTGAGGCCAAGGAAGTCGCGTCGGCTGATCGAGCCGCGCTTCAGGCGCATCAATTGGTCGACGAATTTTTCGGGGCTTATCGGCAATCCGTCACGATAGGATTTTGACATGTTGGTCTTCCCTCTGGTTGGTCCCGTTGTTCTTAGGGTGCGGAAACGCCAGCGGCGCTCCGGCGGCGAAGCCGATGGCGACGGGTTCGCCCGGCTTGAAAAGGTTGCCCCGGCCAGTCACGTGATCGGCCTTGGTAAGCAATGATCCAATGCCCTGCACTTCGATCGCGTATTCCGCGGTCGAGCCAAGAAAGATGCGGTTCCGGACAATGCCCTTGAGACCGCCGCCTCCGGGCGCCGAGAGGCTGAGCGATTCCGGCCGAAGGCTGACGGATACGGCCTCGCCCCGGCTGAGCGGTACCCGCTTGCGCGCCGAAATCACCGTGCCGTCTGCGAGCGCCACGTCGACGAGGTCGCCGGAGAGCCCGGCCACCTTGCCGCTGAGCAGATTCGTCTTGCCGACGAAATCGGCGACGAACAGATCGGCCGGCTCGTCATAGATCTCGCTCGGCTGGCCGATTTGCACCACGCAGCCGCCATTCATGACGCACACGAAGTCGCTCATCGACAGCGCCTCCTCCTGATCGTGGGTGACCAGAACGAAGGTGATGCCGATTTCGCGCTGCAGGTTCTGCAGCTCGATCTGCATGTCTGTGCGCAGCTTCTTGTCGAGCGCCGCCAGCGGCTCGTCGAGCAACAGCACCGCAGGCTTGTTGACCAGCGCCCGGGCGAGCGCGACGCGCTGCTGCTGGCCGCCGGAAAGCTCGTGGATCTTGCGGCGTCCGTAGCCGGCAAGCTGCACCATGGCCAACGCCTCGCCTGCCTTCAGGCTGATCTCGCGCGATGACAGACGCGGCCTTGCCTGGCGCAGTCCGTAGGAGATGTTCTCCTCGACATCGAGATGCGGAAACAGCGCGTACTGCTGGAACACCATGTTGACCGGACGCCGGTAAGGCGGCGTTCCGGCCATGTCGCGGCCGCGGATCAGCACCTGCCCCTCGCTCGGCTGCTCGAAGCCGCCGATCATACGCAGGCATGTCGTCTTGCCGCAGCCGGATGGTCCGAGCAGGGCGACGAAGGCCGCGGGCGGGATGGCAAGGTCGATGCCGCTGACCGCCGTGACGGCGCCGTAGCGCTTGGTGACCGCGCGAAACTCGATATCGGGCACTGCAGTCAAGCCACGGGCTCCAGCGACAGCGTGAGGCAATCTTTGCAAAGCTAGCAGAGCCAATGGCGCCTAGTATATACCTCGCGGGTGGTATATTTAATTGATTTTAGCATTTCGAGGGGTATGAATTGAGCGCCTCCCGCAGCGACGACTACAACGCGCTCGGCGCCGTGATTGCCGCGGCGCGCGAGACCGGCGATCATTTCGGCAAGGCGATCGTCGGCTGGCTGCGCGGGCATGTCCGCTTCGATCACTGCGTCGTCTTCGGCTATCGGGGTGCTGCGCGGCCGCCGCTTCTGTTCGAGACCTTCTCGCCGGCCGAAAGCCACATCTTCGTCGCGCTCTATCAGGAGGGGCCCTATCTGCTCGACCCCTTCCATCACGCCGCGGTCGAGCGCAGGGAAGGCTTCTGGCGCATGCGCGAGTTGGCGCCGGACCGCTTCTATGCCAGCGAGTACTACCGCTCGTACTACAGCCAGACCCGGCTCGCCGAGGAGGTCGGCTTCTTCGTTCCGCTGGCCGGCAAGGATGCGCTGGTGCTGTCGCTGATGCGGCTGCGCGCCTCGGGGCCGTTCGGAACAGCCGACGCCAGGCTGTTGCGCGACATGGCTCCCGCGGTGGTCGGCTTCTGCCGACAGCGCTGGCCAGCCTTGCCTGCCGAAGAGACCACGGTTGCGCCGCCGGGCGAAGCCCTGGCGGTGACCAATGAGCTGGATCGCGCCCACATCTGGAAGAGCCTGTCGCTGACCTCGCGCGAGAAACAGGTCGTCGACCTGGTGCTCCAGGGTCACTCGACGGAATCGATCGCCAGGGCGCTCAGGATCGTCCCAGGGACCGTGAAGGTCCATCGCCGCAACATCTATCGCAAGCTCAAGATCAAGTCGCAGGCCGGCCTCTTCGCGCGCTTCGTCGAGATCATCGACGCGCGCATCGGATAGTGCGTCTCCAGCTAACTGGAACCGCTCCACGGCGCGCATGCCCAGGGGCGCCGTTCGGGTCAGGCAGGGAAGGCCGCCCCTGCCTCACTTGCGGCGCCGCGCGTTAACCGTCTATCGTGCGATCGAGGGCCGCCGGCCAAGTGTCGTGGTTGCAGACAGAGCGGCTAAACCAGATTTCAGGGACGGACGAAGTAGCGCATAGCCAATGGCCGACAAAACACAATTCGGACTGACTGCCCTCGACACAGTACCGCTGCATGAGAAAGTCTATCTGGAACTGGTGCGGGCGCTGATGTCGGGTCAGCTCCAGCCCGGCCAGAAGCTGACCTCGCGCAAGCTCGCCAAGGAGCTCGGCACCAGCGACATGCCGGTGCGCAGCGCCTTCATGCGGCTGCAGGCGCTCAGGGCGCTGAGCCCGATGCCGAACGGAAGCGTCGAGGTGCCGATGATTTCGGCCGACCGTTTCCAGCAGCTCACCGACGTGCGCATGGTCCTGGAAGGCACGGCCACCGAGCTCGCCACCAGCCTCATCAACGGCAACAATCTGCGCGCCATCCGCCGACATTGCACAGAGCTCACCCAGGCCGCCCGCAGTGGCGACATCGACGATTACCTGCGCAAGAATCACGACTTCAAGTTCTCGATCTACCGCCACTGCGGCAACGAGCAGATGATCTTCCTCATCGAGACCGTGTGGATGCAGGTGGGCCCCTTTCTCCGCAACCTACGCATCGGCTTCGAGGACGACCTCGCCGGCATTCTCGGCATCGACTATCATGAAGAGGTCGTGGCGGCGATCGAGGTCCAGGACGGCGAACGAGCCCGCGCGGCCATCGTGCGCGACATCGACGAGGGCGCGACGCACATTCTCAAACAGATCAAGTTTCCTGAATTGCGGCACTAATGCCTCAGCGTAGATCGAGGGATTGCCCTCGGCCATCACGATACCGGCCGGCTCACCGTTGACCGCGCAAATGCCCCCTTGGCTTTCCCCTAGCGGCCAGCTATGTTGCGATCGCAGATCGCAGCTATGGACCCAAAATGCCGCCCGATATCCCAGCTAGTGAATTGAAAAAATGAAGGAACATCGCCTGGAACCATCCGTGGCGACCTTCATAAACTCACAAGCTGTAGAATGGATATCGTAGCCGGAACGGCTGCAGCACCTCCGAAAGAACAGGGGCTGGAAATTGGGCGATGCAATTGCGGACGTTTTGAACTGGCTTGAAAGCAGAAGCGACATCCAGAGCCTGCGGGCCGCGGTGTGCGACCTGAACGGCATCATGCGCGGCAAGCGCATCCCGGTCGAGCAGGCGCGCAAGGCGCTCGAAGGCAAGCTGCGCATGCCTTATTCGCTGATCGGGCTCGACATCTGGGGAGAGGACATCGAAGGCAACGCCCAGGTTTTCTCGACCGGTGACGCCGACGGGCTTTGCCATTGGACCGGACGCGGCATCCTGCCCGTCAACTGGACGGCGCATCCGACGGCGCTTTTGCCCCTGTGGCTCGCCGACGAGGCCGGCGCACCCTATCTCGGCGATCCGCGCCGCGCGCTCGCCCGCATCCTCGACCGCTACGCAGCGCTTGGTCTGACGCCGGTTACCGCGACCGAGCTTGAATTCTATCTCGTCGATCCGACATCGCAGCGTCCGGTCGGTCCTGTCTCGCCGGTCACCGGCCGGCGTCTCGATTCCGATGCGGCGCTTTCGATCGACGAAATCGACGATTTCGAAGGCTTCATCCACGACATCTACGAAGCCTGCCGCATGCAGGGCATTCCGGTCGATACGGCGATCGCCGAGAACGGCGTCGGCCAGTTCGAGATCAACCTCAACCACGTTCCGGATGCCTTGCGCGCCGCGGACGACGCCGTGCTTTTCAAGCGCACGGTCAAGGGCATCGCGCGCAAGCACGGCTTTGCCGCCTGCTTCATGGCCAAGCCCTATGGCGAGCGCGCCGGCAACGGTTTCCATGTTCATTTCAGCGTGCTCGACAAGGACGGCCGCAACATCTTCGACGACGGCAGCGACCAGGGCTCCGACACCATGCGCCACGCCGTCGGCGGCCTGCTCGCGGCCATGGCCGAAAGCACGCTGGTGTTCGCGCCGCATTTCAATTCTTATCGCCGGCTGCGGCCACGGTCCTATGCGCCGACGGCTGTCGCCTGGGGCTACGAAAACCGCATGGTGGCGATCCGCATTCCAGGCGGCCCGTCTGCCGCGCGCCGCATCGAGCATCGCGTTTCCGGGGCCGACGCCAATCCCTATCTGGTGCTGGCGGCGATCCTGGGTGCCGCGCTGATGGGCATCGAGCGGCAGCTGTCGCCTGGCGAGCCGACCGGCGGCGAGGGACAGGGCCTCACGCTTGCCAAGCTGCCGCCTGACTGGGCCTCGGCGATCGCCGCCTTCGAGACCGGCAAGCGCGTCGCCGAAATCTTCCCGGCCGTGCTGCGCGACGCTTTCATCGCCTGCAAACGCCAGGAGTTGAACACCTTCGCGCTCAATGTCAGCGACTTCGAGATCGAGACCTATCTCGAAAGCGTCTAACCCCGCGCGGGGCTATTCTCCCGACCGGGCCCGCTGGCGCTCTTGCACGATGACGGCCAGGATCAGCAGCGCGCCCTTGGCGAGCAGCTGGTAGAAGGTCGGCACGGAGGTCAGGATCATGCCGTTGTTGAGGACGCCGATGATCAGCACCCCTAACATGGCGCCGATGATCGTGCCCTTGCCGCCCTGCAGCGCGCAGCCGCCGAGGATCGCGGCGGTGATAGCCTCGAGCTCCAGCCCCTGGCTGCCGGAGGCGGGCTGTCCGGACATGGTGCGGCTGGCGAGCACCAGACCCGCCACCGCCGCGGCGAAGCCGCTCATCGCATAGATCGAGATCTGATAGCGGCGGATCGGGATGCCGGCGAGCCGCGCCACCGTCGGATTGCCGCCGAGCGCGTAGATGTTGCGGCCGACGACCGTCTCACGGGTGAAAACGATGAAAGCCGCCATCGCCGCGATCAGCAGCCAGATGGCGAAGGGCAGCCCGAACAGCGTGCCGATGCCCAGCGCGCGCAGGCTGTCGCCGGTGTGCCGTTGTTCATCAGATAGGCGAGGCCGCGGAAGGCCGACATCGTGCCAAGCGTCGCGATCACCGCATTGACCGGCCCGTAGACGATGATCAGCCCGTTGACTGCGCCTGCCAGCAATCCGGCGAGCAGGCCGGCGAGGATGCCGGCGGGGATCGAGCCGGTTTCCTGGGCGGCGACGGCCAGCACCATCGTGCTCAGGCCGACGATCGACCCGACCGAGATGTCGAGCCCGCCCGATACGATGACGACGGTCTGCGCCATTGCCAGGATGCCGAGAATGGTGACCGCGAGGCCTATGTTGATCAGGTTGCGCGGCGTGAAGAAGACGTCCGGCCTCAACACGCCAAAGATCGCCAGCAGCACGACCAGAGCGATCAGCAGGCTGATGTTTTGCGCGCCGATGCGGCCAAACAGGCTGGCCGGCGCGCGCTCGCGTCCGGCGGTCGCGGTATCGGTCACGACACCCTCCTTTGGATTGCTTTCTTGTCCGAGCGCATGGCCAGCGCCAGCACCGCCTCCTCGCTCGCCTCTTGCCACGGCAGCTCGCCGCTGATGCGACCGCTCTGCATGACCAGGACGCGGTCGGCGAGGCCGAGCAGCTCCGGCATCTCCGAGGAGATGAGCAGGATGGCGAGGCCCTGGTCGGCCAGGCTCTCGATGAGCCTGTAGATCTCCGCTTTGGCGCCGACATCGATGCCGCGCGTCGGCTCGTCGAGGATGAGCACCGCCGGCCCCCGTGCCTGCCAGCGCGCGAAGACGACCTTCTGCTGGTTGCCCCCGGACAATTTCCCGACCGCCTGCTCGATCGACGGCGTCTTGACCCGGAGCTCGGCGACATGGCGGGCGACCAGCGCGCGCTCGCGCCTGCGGCTGAAGAAGCCGTAGCGCGACACCTTGTCGGGTACCACGAGGCTGACATTGTCGCGCACCGCCTGCATCAAAAGCAGGGCCTCCTGCTTGCGGTCCTCCGGCACCAGCCCGATTCCGGCGGCAACCGCATCCGCCGGCTCGCGCGGCCTGTAAGGCCGGCCGCCGACGGCCATCCGCCCGGAGAGCAGTGGATCGAGGCCGACGACGGCGCGCGCGACTTCCGTCCGTCCCGCGCCGACCAATCCGCCCAGGCCGACGATCTCGCCTGCCCTGACCTCGAAGCTGATCCCGTCGACGCGGCGTGTCGTGACGCCTTCGAGCGCCAGCCGGACCGGCCCGAGCGCGCGCACTTTTCGGTTGAACAGGTCGCTTACCGGCCTGCCGACCATCAGCCGCACCATGCGCTGCTCGTCGAGCGCCGCGATTGGTTCGTCGGCGACGCGGCTGCCGTCGCGCATCACCACGCACCGATCGGCAAGCTCGATGATCTCGCGCAGCCGGTGCGAGATGTAGATCACCGCGACGCCGTCGGCCTTCAGGCGCCGGATGACGCGGAACAGCCGTTGCGCCTCGTCCTCCGTCAAAGACGAGGTCGGCTCGTCGAAGGCAAGCAGCCGCGCGCCCGGCCGCAGCGCGCGCATGATTTCGATCAGCTGCCTGAGCGCCGGGCTCAGGCCATGGCAGCGCTGCCCGGGCGAAAGCACGTCGACCACGCCAAAGGTGCGCAACAGGTCGAGACTGCGTCTTTCGAGATCAGCGCGGTCGAGAAAAATCCCGCCCCGCGCCTTGATGTCCCCGATGAAGATGTTTTCCGCCACCGTAAGCTCCGGGATGATCTCCGGCTCCTGATGGATGACGCGGATGCCCGAGCCGTGTGCGGCGCGCGGCGAGCTGAGCTGCACCGGCTGCCCGTCGACCAGAACCCGGCCGCTATCCGGCCGATGCTCGCCCTCCAGCACGCGCATCAGCGTCGACTTGCCGGCGCCGTTCTCGCCGATCAGCGCGGTGATCTCGCCGACGTTGAAAGCGACCGACACGTCGCGCAGCGCCTGCACGGCGCCGAAGCGCTTGCTGACGCCTTCGACAGAAACGACGGGCACGGTCATGGGCGGGAGGCTCCCTTTGAAGCCGCCCGCCCGAAGGCCATCCGCTCCGAGCCCGAAAGGGAGCCTAGGACTTGCAACCGAGAGTGTCCTTGAACTTGGCGAAGTTCTCGCCGCTGATCAGCGTGGCGTCCTGGAAATAGTCCTTCTGCATCTCCTTGCCGGTGGCTTGGTCGTAGAGCGCCTGGATGGCGGCGGCGCCGTGCTTGGCGCTGTCTAGCCACATCGTGCCGCGGAAGCCCGTCGGCTTGCCGGAACCGAAGGCCTCGCAGGAGCGGGAGCCGTCGATGCCGATGCCGATGACGTTCTCCGGCTTCATGCCGGCATTCTCCGTGGCGCGCACGCCGCCCAGCACGCCGTCGTCATTGCAGGAGTAGAAGATCCACTTCTCGGCGTCCGGATTGGCCGTCAGCGTCGTCGACACGACATCGATCGAGTTGACCATCGTGTTGTCGTAGGGAATCGAAACGATGCGCGACTTGATCTCCGGGATCGCTGCGACCAGCGCTTGCTCCGCGCCCTTGTTGCGGCGCATGCAGGTGTCGGCCTTCTGGTCCTCGATCGAGCCGACGCGCACCTTGGAGAGGTCCTTGTCCCAGCCTTCGGCCTTGACGATGCGGGCAATCTCGCCGCCGACCTGCTTGCCGATGTTGAGCGCGTTCATGCCGACATAGGCGACAGGCGTGCCGTCGGCGAAGGCGATGTCGTCGTCGACAGCAATCAGGCCGATCTTGGCGGCCTTTGCTTTGTCGGCGACGACCGGGCCGAGCGACCGGTCCGGCACCACCACGGCGATGCCCTTGACGCCGTCGCCGACATAGGTGTCGAAGGTGGTCACGGCGAGGTTGGCGTCGAACTGAACGTCCTGGACAAGCAGGTCGACGCCGAGCTCGGCGGCCTTGTCCTTGGCACCCTTCACCTCGCGGACGAACCAGGGATGGTCGCCCATCTTGTTGATATAGCCGAACTTCATCTTGTCCTGCGCGCCGGCGCCATGGACCGTCAGCGCGACGGCTGCGGTCGCGGCCACAGCAAGCCACGTCCTGATCATGCGTTTCATGGTTTCCTCCTCCATATCGATCCCGGCCGGCGGGAGTCCTTTTTGCTTGAAGACGTTTCCGGCGACCGGCCGCCGGTGCGAAACCTCATTCGTGTTAGAGAACCGAGCGCCCGCCATCGATGACGATGCAGGCCGCGTTGATGAACGGGGCCTCGTCGGAGCCGAGGAAGACGGCAGTCATCGCCACCTCCTCCGGCCGCCCGATGCGGCGCGGCGGGTGCAGGTCGTAGGTGCGCTGGCGCTCCGCCTGCGGATCAGGAAAGGTGTTCCAGTAGTCGACCGCGATCTGCGTCTCGATGTAGCCGGGTGCGATCGCGTTCACGCGAACACCTTCGGCCGCGTATTGAACGCCGAGCGATCGTACCAGGCCGAGGAGTCCGTGCTTGGCAACCGGATAGGGAAAGGTCGAGGGGATGATCGCGAAAGAATGGCACGAAGCGATCGCCACGATCGAACCCTGCGTCTGAGCCCGCATCGCCGGCAGCACGGCGCGCGCCGAATACCACACCCCGTCGAGATCGACGGCAAAGCAGCGCCGCCATTCCTCTTCCGTGGTTTCCAGCGGTTCGTGGAAAACGTTGATGCCGGCATTGGCGACCAGCACGTCGATGCGGCCGAAGGTGGCAAGCGCTTGCTCGGCCATCGCTTTGCAGGATGCGATATCGGCGACGTCGGTCTCCACGAACAGCGCCCGAGCGCCGGCTTCGACCAGCGACGCGGCAACGCTCTTTCCGCTGAGCGCATCCTTTTCAGCCACGACGATGGCCGCACCCTCGGCGGCCATCGCGCGCGCCGTCGCCTCGCCGATGCCGCGCCCGGCGCCGGTGACAATCACCACCTTGTCCTTCAGTCGCCCGGCCATGGTCACCAGTCCACGATGGTGCCGTCGGCAAGGACGGCATTGGTGGTGTGCATGACCTCCGGCCTGTAGGGATGCCGGTCGGCGACCGCTTCGTCGACCTCGACGCCGAGCCCGGGCGCATCCGGCACCTGCCAGCAGCCGTCGATCATGCGGATCGGCCCCTTCACCACCTCGAAATACCAGGGCACGGCACCGACCATCTCTTCCTGGATCAGGTGATTGGGCGTGGAGACCGCGAAATGCAGCGCCGCCGCGCCGGCGATCGGACCGAGCGGATTGTGCGGCGCCACACCCACCGAGACCGCCTCGGCCATGGCGGCGATTTTCTTCGCCTCGAGCAGGCCGCCGCAGTGGCAGATGTCCGGCTGCACGATGTCGACCGCCCTTGCCCGGAAAAGGTCGTCGAATTCGGGACGATCGATCAGCCGCTCGCCGGTGGCGATCGGCACGCGCGATTTGGCGACGAGCTGCGCCAGCGCGCCGGTCTCGCCCGGCGGCAGCGGCTCCTCGACGAACATCGGCCTGTAAGCGGCAAGCGCGTCGATATAGGCGAGCGCGGTGGAGGCCGAGGCGGGACGGCCGTGGAAATCGACCATGATCTCGACTTCGGGACCGACTGTCTTGCGCAGCGCCTCCATTAGGCGGCCGACCTTGTCGACCTCGACGAGCGGCGCATGATAGTGGCTGTAGGGGATGAAGACGGCCTTCAGCGCGCGATAGCCCGTGGCAACCACTTCGGAGGCGCGCCGCACCAACGGCTCGGTCTCCAACGTTTCGTAGACGGCGCGCATGTCGCCGAGGCCGAGATGCGTGTAGACCTTGACCCGGTCGCGCACCTTGCCGCCGAGCAAGCGCCAGACCGGCTGATCGAGCCATTTGCCAAAAATGTCCCAGAGCGCCAGCTCGATGCCGGAAACCGCCGACATGCCGACGACGCCGAGCCGCCAGAACGAGTGCTTTTTGAGGATGCGCACCGCCTGCTCGATGTCGCGCGGGTCGCGGCCGACCAGAAGCGGCGCGAGGTCGTTGACGGCGCCGACGACGGCCTGGGTCTTCCATTCCAGCGTCGCCTCGCCCCAACCGTAGAGGCCCGGCTGGTCGGTCTCGACACGCACAAACACCCAGTTGCGCATATCCGCGTTCACGACGCGCGTGGTGATGGCCACGATCCTCAAGCGCAACTCCTCCCATGACGCTAATTAGATCATATGAAATTGAAATATCATATGATAAAAAATGACGTCAAGCCGGAAACGTCACCCTCTGGCGTGAAGATCGTCGGCGGCGATGTCAAGCAGCCTGTTCATGGCGCCGCGGGCGCCGGCGGTATCGCGGACGCGGATCGCCTCCAGCACCGCGACATGCGCCGACAGCGCGCGCGATTGCGCCTCCATCAACGGATTGGTGACCAGGAAGGTGGCGCGCAGGGCAGCTTCCAGCATGCCGACCAGCCCCTTGAGCACGACATTATGGCTGGCGGCGATGACGCCCTTGTGGAAGGCGAGGTCCGCCTGGCAGACCGCGTTGAGGTCGCCCGGGATATTGTCGCGCATGCCGACGACCGCGCGTTCGATTTCGGCGAGATCGGCGGCGCTGGCGCGCCTTGCCGCAAGCTCGGCCGCCGCCGGCTCGAAGATGCGGCGCGCCTCGAGCAGGCCGGAAACCAGCTCCTCGTCATCCTGGATGGAAGGGTGCCAGCCGAGCACCACCGGGTCGAGCAGGCGCCAGCTGTCGCGCGGCAGCACGCGCACGCCCGCCCGCCGCCTGGCCTCGACAAGACCTTTCGCCGACAGCACCTTGACCGCTTCCCGAACCGAGGTGCGGCTGACGCCCAGCATGGCGCAGAGCTCCTCCTCGCGCGGCAAGGCTGCACCGGGAGCATAGTCGCCGCCCAGGATGCGGCTGCCCAGCACGCTGACGACGGCGTTGTGCACGCTTGCGCCGCCCTGGTCGACCGAAGGCATCCACCCGGTTGCGTCCGAAGGAACGATATTTTCCACGCAATCCTCTCCCGATAGAGCAAGTTGCTGCCGGCAGTTGTATGAAAGCTTACGTCTTATGTAAATCACTCATTCATATGATCTGTTATGATCATAGGAGCGGGTCGGTGATGCTTTCGGTTCGGGAAATCCGGCCGCCACCGGCGTCAGCCCGCACCGACGGGCGCGCTCAGCGTGCCGCCCACACAAGTCCGCGGCGCAGGATGGTGCGCATCTGCGGCACCTCGAATTCCTTGGCCGCGTGGCCGAGCGACGAATAGAACACCCGCCCTTTGCCGTGCCGGCGCTTCCAAACCACGGGCATGACAACGCCGGCGATCCACGGCGCGTGCTCGCCCGAGAAGGTGGTGGTCGCCAGCACGTCGTTCGATGGATCGACATGCATGTAATATTGCTCGGAGCGGTATTGGAAATCGTCGATGCCTGCCACGATCGGGTCGTCGCGCCGCACGATATTCACACGATAGTCGATGATGTTGCCGGGATGGGCAACCCACTGGCCGCCGCACATGAACTGGTAGTCCGTCGATTCGCGAAACGCGTCGCCCATGCCGCCGTGATAGCCGCCGAGGCCGACGCCGTTTTCGACCGCTTTGCTGAGGTTCGCCTCTTCGGCCTTGGCGAGCTTGGACATGGTGTAGATCGGCACGATCAGGCTGAGGTCGGCGATCGCCGGGTCGGCGAACACCGCGGTCGTATTTTCCAAGCGCACGGCAAAGCCTTCCTCCTCAAGCATCGCTTTGACGACTCGCGCCCCGGCTTCGGGTTCATGCCCTTCCCAGCCGCCCCATACGATCAGTGCCTGCCGCATCTTCCGCTCCTTATGCATTTGGCCGCGCGGCCGGATATAGGGCGCGAGGCGCCGGGCTGACCATCGCCGAGTCGAGCTTGAAGGGAAAGTAAGGCGAACGAAAACGGCCCGCGCGACGCCCGATCGCCCGACGCTCGTCCTGGTTCAGCGGAAGCTCTGCGCCAAGTTACCGAGCTAATCCCTGCGATCCTGCCGCGGGCAGATCAGACCGTGTCGAGGTCGAGGAGCTGCGTGGCCACGGCACGTTCCTCGTCGGCCGGAATGACAAGAACATCGACGCTGGACTCTCGCGCGCTGACCAGCGCTTCGCCGCTGCGATTTAAACCGTGGTCGACCACGACACCAAGCCAGGCAGCAGCCTCGCAGATCTCTTGCCGGATCTGCCATGCATTTTCGCCGATGCCGGCGGTGAACACGAGCGTGTCGAGGCCTCCAAGCGCGGCCGCGAGCGATCCGATCTCACGTCCGGCGCGATAGACGAAGAGCGCGACGGCGCGCGCCGCCGCCGGGTCTTTCGACCCAAGCAGCGCCTGCATGTCTCCGGAAATGCCGGATACGCCCAGCAGGCCGGACTGCTCGTAGAGCAATTCGGCCACTCGGTCGGCCGACAGCTTGCGCTCCTGCAGAAGGTGCAGGATCACGCCAGGATCGATGGCGCCGCAACGGGTGCTCATGACGAGGCCGTCAAGCGTCGAAAAACCCATGGTCGTGGCGAGGCTTACCCCTGCCTTCATCGCACACAGGCTCGCGCCGCTGCCGAGATGGGCGGCAATCGTTCGGCCACCGGCAGCGTCGCCGTAGCGCTCGCGGAGCTTCGCTGCAATGTGCCTGTAGGAGAGCCCGTGGAAGCCGTAGGAGACGATGCCCCGTTCCGACATCTCGCGCGGCAAGCCATAGAGCCTGGCAAGCTCCGGACGCGCCGTGTGAAAGGCCGTATCGAAGCAGCCGACTTGCTTGGCTTCCGGCAAAAGCCGACCGGCCAGATGGACGATCTCCAGGTTGATCGCCTGATGGATCGGTGCGAGCGGCTCAAGCCTATGCAGCGCGTCGAGCGTGCGCTCGTCGAGCAAGGTCGCTTGGGTAAGTTCTTGCCCGCCATGGACGATGCGGTGCCCGACAGTGCCGATCCGGCGCAAAAGAGCGTGATCCTCGAGATAGGAAGCTATGGCCTCGAACGCCTTGGCCATCCCGATCGGTCGGTCTCCCAGGCTCCTGTCGATTTCGCGTGACAATTCTGAGGGCGCGACCTGCAATCGTGGATGATGTCCGATCGACGACACGCTGCCACGCACCAGCAGGTGAAGCTCGCTTCGCTGCTGAAACACGGCGAACTTCAGGCTTGAGGAGCCGCCGTTGAGGACGAGAATGGCATCGGTCATGGTCGGCCGGTCCCGGCCAATCGTGCGCTCGTCCATTTGGACTGACGCTTCGGCATCGACTACTGCTCCCATTTCCAGCCGAGGACCTCGGGCATGTCCTGCCCATGCTCGCGGATATAGGCCCGGTGTTCGATCAGCTTGCCTTCCATTGCCTGCTTCAGCCGGATATGCGCGCCGGCCGGCTCGGGAATGCGGTCGAGCACGCCCAATACGAGATGATAGCGGTCGAGGCCATTGAGCACGGTCATGTCGAAGGGCGTCGTCGTCGTCCCTTCCTCATTGTAGCCGCGCACGTGGATGTTGTCGTGGTTGGTCCGCCGGTAAGTCAGGCGATGGATGGTCCATGGATAGCCGTGATACGCGAAGATGACTGGCTTATCGGCCGTGAAAAACGCGTCGAATTCACGATCCGACAGGCCGTGCGGGTGGTGTTCCTTGGGCTGCAAAGTCATCAGGTCGACGATGTTGACCACCCGCACCTTGAGGCCGGGAACGTGGCGTTTCAGAATTTGGACCGCGGCCAGCGTCTCAAGCGTCGGCACGTCGCCGGCGCAGGCCATCACCACATCCGGCTCTGCCCCGCCGTCGGTCGACGCCCACTCCCATATGCCGATACCGGCCTTGCAGTGGACTTTCGCCTCGGTGATCGACAGCCACTGCCAGGAATTGGCTTTGCCGGCGACGATCACGTTGATGCGGTTCCATGTCCGAAGCACATGATCCGTCACGCAAAGCAGGCTGTTGGCATCCGCCGGCAGATAGACGCGCACGATGTCCGCCTTCTTGTTCAAGGCGACATCGATGAAGCCCGGATCCTGATGGCTGAAGCCATTGTGCTCCTGCTGCCAGACATGGCTCGACAACAAATAGTTCAAGGACGCAATCGGCCGCCGCCACGGCAGCTTGCCGCAGGCATCCAGCCATTTCGCATGCTGGTTGAACATGGAATCGACAATGTGCGTGAAGGCCTCGTAGCAGGAGAACAGGCCGTGCCGGCCGGTAAGCAGATAGCCTTCCAGCCAGCCCTGACAGGTATGCTCGGACAGGATTTCCAGAACCCTGCCTTCGCGGCCGAGATGCACATCTTCGGGCAGAATCTTTTCCATCCAGGCGCGCTCGGTCACCTCGAAGACGTCCTGCAGCCGGTTCGAAGCCGTCTCGTCGGGACCGACAATGCGGAAGTTTTCGGCGCTTTGGTTCAATGCCATGACGTCGCGCAGGAAACCGCCCATCACACGGGTCGACTCTGCTTTCACGCCGCCGGGCTGCTGGACAGATACGGCATGCTCTTGCAGGCTTGGCAGTTGGAGGGAGCGGCGCAGCAGGCCGCCATTGGCATGCGGATTGGCGCTCATGCGTCTGCCGCCTTGCGGGGCAGTGGCGCGGATCATGGCCACTGGCGCGCCCTCGGCATCGAAAAGCTCTTCGGGCCGATAACTTCTCAGCCACTCCTCGAGCATCTTCAGATGCGCAGGGTTTTCGGCGAGACCGGAGAGCGGAACCTGATGCGCGCGCCAGAATCCTTCGGTCTTCAGCCCGTCGATCTCCTTGGGGCCTGTCCAGCCCTTCGGGCTTCTAAGGATGATCATCGGCCATTTCGGCCGGCCGTCGGCAGTCTCTCCGCCGCTGCGCGCCGCCTGCTGAATTGCCTGGATGCGGTCCAGCGCATCGTCGAGTACGACGGCCATCCGCTCATGCATCAGGGGCGGATCGTCACCCTCGACGAACAGCGGTTCGTAGCCATAGCCGACGAATAGCGCCCGCAATTCTTCGTCAGAGATGCGGGCGAGAATGGTGGGACTGGCGATCTTATAGCCGTTGAGATGGAGGATCGGCAGCACCGCGCCGTCCTGCGCCGGGTTGAGGAACTTGTTGCAGTGCCAGGATGTGGCGAGCGGGCCGGTTTCCGCCTCGCCGTCGCCGACGACGCAGGCGACGATAAGATCCGGGTTGTCGAAGGCCGCGCCAAAGGCATGCGAAAGCGCGTAGCCGAGCTCGCCGCCTTCATGGATCGACCCGGGCACATCGGGAGCGGCATGGCTCGGGATGCCTCCCGGAAAGGAAAACTGCCGGAAGAGCGTCCTCATTCCGGCCTCTTCGAGGGAAATATCCGGATTGATCTCGCTATAGGTGCCTTCGAGATAGCTGTTTGCAACCATGGCCGGTCCGCCATGGCCGGGGCTCAGATGTAAATAACGTCGACATCGCGAAGTCTGATCGCGCGGTTGAGATGCGCGTATATGAAGCTGAGGCCCGGCGAGGTTCCCCAATGCCCAAGCAGCCTGGGCTTGACGTGCGCCAGCCGAAGCGGCTCGCGAAGCAGCGGATTGTCGAGCAGATAGATCTGCCCGACAGTCAGGTAGTTGGCGGCACGCCAGTAGGCATCGATGTCGTGCAGCTCCTGTGCGGACAAGCGATTGGTGCTGGGATGCGTGGTCATGTCCGTTTCCTTCGCTGTTCCAAACCCACCCGGCTGAGACACAACGCATGGACGTCGCCGCCGGTTCATGACCGGTCGGCGCCACAAGCGGGCCCCATTGGGACACGCGGCCCACCGCCAGGACATGAAGGCCAAATAGACCCGCATTGGTTCTCCCAACCGTTCTCAAGCTGGAACGGCTTGCTACGGACCCGGGTGTTGCCAAGCCGTCGGCGCCGGCCGATAGTGGCTACGCCATGAATAGAATGAAAAACCTATACATATTTGCTACATTGGTAGCAGTTATTGCCTTTTTGTTGATTGCCACCGGATATGGGGAATGGATAGTTGTGGTCGGCTCTGGATCCACAGACGGAGATACCGTCAGGAAGGGCGCTATTTCTATTCTTGCTGTCTGTTCTAATGTCTTATGGATACTTTAAGTACGATTACCATGAAAGACGGTTGAAGGGAGCTTTCAATAGCAAGGATGCGTCAATAATTAGAGCGGTCCAGGTAATATTGTGTATAGGGTCATGTGTATTTTTACTTACTGTTTCGTGATGGCGGCACAATGCTTCGCGGCTTGAAGCGGGCCGGCAAAGTTGCCATTCTGGAGGAGGCGGACAGATAGTCTGCATCCGACACAAACACGACCATCACCGCTTGATCACGCGCTTAGCCTCTGGGAACTTCTCAAAACACAGACGCCTGACGATCGTGAGATCGCCGGGACGCTGAGGTCGTGACGTCGAGTCTGCAAAGTCGCCGAATGGCGAAGCGCAACGAAAAGGTGCTTCGCTCCGACCGGCCGAACGCCGGGGTGAGGTTGCTTACAGGGGCTGATCGCGCTGATAAGAAGCAATGAGCCGGCGCGTCGTCTACTGGCTGCGCGCCAACGTGCCATGGTACTGGACGAGTTGCGCGAACAGTAGTGATCTCTCCTGCTAGGCCCCGTGGGTTTTGAGAGTTTGCCGTCGGCCGGAATCCGGTTTCGGCAGGGGCGACCCCGGGTGCGCGCCCAACATGACTGTCGTTTTCACCAGCGTGTTCGGCGGGCGCCTGCATAGGACGAGGGAATGACTCACGGGCAAAACAATTATCAGTCACGAGAGAACCGAGTTGGGGTTCGGGAGCTCTTGCTGCGCGATTGGGATCCTGTCGGTGTTTCCGGCATACCACAGGCCTCCGACAAATATGATGCCTACGCAGACATGGCCTACGTCATGCTGATGCACGAAAGAGCCACCGCGAGCGACATCGCAGCCTATCTATTCGCTGTAGCCACGGAGATATGGGATTAACGGACCGCGGACAGCTGGCTGCGAGAAGCCACCGGGTCGCCAAGCTTCTGGTCAGCCTCCGACCTGAGTTCGGCAACCACTGACGGCAATTCGCCCAATATCGGAACCACCGCAGCCTTTCGCGGAGGGTTACGGAACGATTGGCTTCGCCTAGTCCGAACAACAACGATCGCGCGCTCACTAAACAACAAAGCCGTCTCGATCAGATCGAGACGGCCAGAGATTTATGAAGAAAGTGGTTGCGGGGACAGGATTTGAACCTGTGACCTTCAGGTTATGAGCCTGACGAGCTACCGGGCTGCTCCACCCCGCGTCAAGATAGAGGTAAGTTTGCGCTTACCGTATTCAAGGGACCGCCCAATGAAAGGGCCGCTTGCGCGGCCCGGGATCCCGTTTGGCGGGCCTCATGCATGTCGCTCAAAAGTGTTAGCGGTTTTGAGGCAACGACATGCATCACAACAATCGCAAGGAGAAGATTTGTCTGCATCCGGATCCGGATGTGAGATGAACGTGCGCTTGGCAGACCTGGCAGCGACCTACTCTCCCGCGTCTTGAGACGAAGTACCATCAGCGCTGGAGCGTTTCACGGCCGAGTTCGGAATGGGATCGGGTGCAGCCGCTCCGCCATAACCACCAGGTCGGCGAAACGCACGTTCAAATCGAGAAGCTGTTCAAGCGCGATCCGGAGGATCGTCGCGGCGCGATCAAGGATCGTCGCGGCGCGATCAAGGATGGTCGCCAAGCGCGATCCAAAGGATCGTCGCAGCGCGATCCAAAGGATCGTCGTTTTTGTGCCAAGGCGACGTCTGCGTTTTGCCTACGGGCGAAGCCCGCAAGCGCGACTGCGCGTCGCCGGTCGTCCGGCGCCCGCGGAGCATAGGCCCGTAAGGGCCGCTCATGCGCGAGCGCTGGCAGACCATCCGACTTTGTCGGATGGATATTAGGAATGAGAACGATCAAGCCGATCGAACTATTAGTACCGGTAAGCTTCAAGCGTTGCCGCTCTTCCACACCCGGCCTATCAACGTGGTCGTCTTCCACGGTTCTCAGGGAATACTCGTTTCAAGGTGGGTTTCCCGCTTAGATGCCTTCAGCGGTTATCCCGTCCGGATATAGCTACCCTGCAATGCGGCTGGCGCCACAACAGGTCCACCAGAGATCCGTCCATCCCGGTCCTCTCGTACTAGGGACAGATCCTTTCAATATTCCTACACCCACGGCAGATAGGGACCGAACTGTCTCACGACGTTCTGAACCCAACTCACGTACCGCTTTAAATGGCGAACAGCCATACCCTTGGGACCTGCTCCAGCCCCAGGATGCGATGAGTCGACATCGAGGTGCCAAACAACCCCGTCGATATGGACTCTTGGGGGTCATCAGCCTGTTATCCCCGGCGTACCTTTTATCCGTTGAGCGATGGCCCTTCCACACGGGACCACCGGATCACTATGACCGACTTTCGTCTCTGCTCGACTTGTCAGTCTCGCAGTCAGGCAGGCTTATGCCATTGCACTCAGCGAACGATTTCCGACCGTTCTGAGCCCACCATCGCGCGCCTCCGTTACTCTTTAGGAGGCGACCGCCCCAGTCAAACTACCCACCATACATTGTCCCGGACCCGGATAACGGGCCGCGGTTAGACATCCATAGTGATAAGGGTGGTATTTCAAGGGTGGCTCCACCTGAGCTGGCGCCCAGGCTTCAAAGCCTACCACCTATCCTACACATGCCACTACGAATGCCAATGTAAAGCTATAGTAAAGGTGCACGGGGTCTTTCCGTCTAACCGCAGGAACCCCGCATCTTCACGGGGAATTCAATTTCACTGAGTCTATGCTGGAGACAGCGGGGAAGTCGTTACGCCATTCGTGCAGGTCGGAACTTACCCGACAAGGAATTTCGCTACCTTAGGACCGTTATAGTTACGGCCGCCGTTTACTGGGGCTTCGATTCAGAGCTTGCACCCCTCCTCTTAACCTTCCAGCACCGGGCAGGCGTCAGACCCTATACGTCGTCTTGCGACTTCGCAGAGCCCTGTGTTTTTGATAAACAGTCGCTACCCCCTGGTCTGTGCCACCCTCCTCTGCTTGCGCAAAAAAGGGTCACGCTTCTTCCGAAGTTACGCGTGCAATTTGCCGAGTTCCTTCAGCATAGTTCTCTCAAGCGCCTTGGTATACTCTACCAGACCACCAGTGTCGGTTTCGGGTACGGTCTATAAGGAGGAGCTATTTCCTGGAACCACTCCGCTGCC
>NZ_NSGB01000027.1:40000-42500 GCF_002294785.1 Mesorhizobium sp. WSM3868
CGCAGCTCGATCTCCCGCGCCTCCAGTCCCCGTCGCAATTTCCCGTTGCGCCGTGCGGTGCACAGACCGATCTCGTCATCGGCGGCGTCAATCGCGGCACCACCTTCGTTCAGCCGCTATCGGCGAAAACCGGTGATCTCGCGCAATGGCCAGGATGTCCCAACAGGCGCTCGAGGTTTCATTGATATCCTTCGATCGAGCGAGGAGCTGTCCAACTGCGCTACCTGCGGGACGCCGCCGTGCTTGTTGCTCCCGAGGACCTCGCTGGCGGCTTCGCATCGAAGCGCGCCGCCGCAAACGCAAACGGCCTGCGTTGGCGGGCCGGTCTGGATTGGTGTGGGGATTTGGCTTTTCTGCCGGCGCTGCGTCGGTTCGCTGCTTGCGGGCCTGATGACCGCTCACATCAGCCGGCCAGTATGGCCAGATACAAAAACGCCCGCACGAGGCGGGCGTTTTGGATTGGTTGCGGGGACAGGATTTGAACCTGTGACCTTCAGGTTATGAGCCTGACGAGCTACCGGGCTGCTCCACCCCGCGTCAAGATAGAGGTAAGTTTGCGCTTACCGTATTCAAGGGACCGCCCAATGAAAGGGCCGCTTGCGCGGCCCGGGATCCCGTTTGGCGGGCCTCATGCATGTCGCTCAAAAGTGTTAGCGGTTTTGAGGCAACGACATGCATCACAACAATCGCAAGGAGAAGATTTGTCTGCATCCGGATCCGGATGTGAGATGAACGTGCGCTTGGCAGACCTGGCAGCGACCTACTCTCCCGCGTCTTGAGACGAAGTACCATCAGCGCTGGAGCGTTTCACGGCCGAGTTCGGAATGGGATCGGGTGCAGCCGCTCCGCCATAACCACCAGGTCGGCGAAACGCACGTTCAAATCGAGAAGCTGTTCAAGCGCGATCCGGAGGATCGTCGCGGCGCGATCAAGGATCGTCGCGGCGCGATCAAGGATGGTCGCCAAGCGCGATCCAAAGGATCGTCGCAGCGCGATCCAAAGGATCGTCGTTTTTGTGCCAAGGCGACGTCTGCGTTTTGCCTACGGGCGAAGCCCGCAAGCGCGACTGCGCGTCGCCGGTCGTCCGGCGCCCGCGGAGCATAGGCCCGTAAGGGCCGCTCATGCGCGAGCGCTGGCAGACCATCCGACTTTGTCGGATGGATATTAGGAATGAGAACGATCAAGCCGATCGAACTATTAGTACCGGTAAGCTTCAAGCGTTGCCGCTCTTCCACACCCGGCCTATCAACGTGGTCGTCTTCCACGGTTCTCAGGGAATACTCGTTTCAAGGTGGGTTTCCCGCTTAGATGCCTTCAGCGGTTATCCCGTCCGGATATAGCTACCCTGCAATGCGGCTGGCGCCACAACAGGTCCACCAGAGATCCGTCCATCCCGGTCCTCTCGTACTAGGGACAGATCCTTTCAATATTCCTACACCCACGGCAGATAGGGACCGAACTGTCTCACGACGTTCTGAACCCAACTCACGTACCGCTTTAAATGGCGAACAGCCATACCCTTGGGACCTGCTCCAGCCCCAGGATGCGATGAGTCGACATCGAGGTGCCAAACAACCCCGTCGATATGGACTCTTGGGGGTCATCAGCCTGTTATCCCCGGCGTACCTTTTATCCGTTGAGCGATGGCCCTTCCACACGGGACCACCGGATCACTATGACCGACTTTCGTCTCTGCTCGACTTGTCAGTCTCGCAGTCAGGCAGGCTTATGCCATTGCACTCAGCGAACGATTTCCGACCGTTCTGAGCCCACCATCGCGCGCCTCCGTTACTCTTTAGGAGGCGACCGCCCCAGTCAAACTACCCACCATACATTGTCCCGGACCCGGATAACGGGCCGCGGTTAGACATCCATAGTGATAAGGGTGGTATTTCAAGGGTGGCTCCACCTGAGCTGGCGCCCAGGCTTCAAAGCCTACCACCTATCCTACACATGCCACTACGAATGCCAATGTAAAGCTATAGTAAAGGTGCACGGGGTCTTTCCGTCTAACCGCAGGAACCCCGCATCTTCACGGGGAATTCAATTTCACTGAGTCTATGCTGGAGACAGCGGGGAAGTCGTTACGCCATTCGTGCAGGTCGGAACTTACCCGACAAGGAATTTCGCTACCTTAGGACCGTTATAGTTACGGCCGCCGTTTACTGGGGCTTCGATTCAGAGCTTGCACCCCTCCTCTTAACCTTCCAGCACCGGGCAGGCGTCAGACCCTATACGTCGTCTTGCGACTTCGCAGAGCCCTGTGTTTTTGATAAACAGTCGCTACCCCCTGGTCTGTGCCACCCTCCTCTGCTTGCGCAAAAAAGGGTCACGCTTCTTCCGAAGTTACGCGTGCAATTTGCCGAGTTCCTTCAGCATAGTTCTCTCAAGCGCCTTGGTATACTCTACCAGACCACCAGTGTCGGTTTCGGGTACGGTCTATAAGGAGGAGCTATTTCCTGGAACCACTCCGCTGCCCTTTCAATCCGATAAGATTGGA
>NZ_NSGB01000028.1:0-44613 GCF_002294785.1 Mesorhizobium sp. WSM3868
TCCACGGTCCCCAAATCATCAGGGCAACCAGTGAATCACGCTCCAAACAACCGCGCCAGAACTTCTTCAACAGCCTGCTAGGTCAGTCGGCTCTGATATCAATTGGCGCTTCAATCTTCACCATCTCGAAATCGGAAACCAGGATGTCGAGCCGGGCGTTCCAGCGGCCGGGCAGCGGGATGACGAGATTCTCGACGCGCCAGGTGCCGTCGCCGCGTTTCGTCGCCGGCCGTTTGATCGGCTCGATGCCGGAATCCGGCTTCGACAGCACCAGGGTCACCTGCTTGGCATCCATCGGGCCGAAATCGCCGGTCATGATCACCATCGAGGCGGCAACCTGGCCGGCATGGCCGGGCGTGATGCTGAGATCGGCCATCGCCTGCAGGGTGTGGATGTGGATCGAGGCCGGCTGCGCTGCGGCGATCGCCAGCGCGCGTGGCGGCGGCGTGAAGCGCCAGCCGGCGGCGACGCCGAAGATGGCAAGCACGATCAGCGTCTCGATGCCGATCGAACGCACCAGCCGCCGCTGCACTTCCGTGTCGCCCGTTTCGGCCGGCGCGGTCAGCGTCCATCGGTTTACGGAGGCAAGGGTGAACAGGAACAAAAGCAGGGCCAGTTTCAGCAGCAGCAGGCGGCCATAGGCGGTGTTGATGAGCGCTGCCGGTTCGCGCACTTGGATGATCGCCAGCACGATGCCGCTTATCGCAAGCACGAAAACCACGGGCAGGATCGCGCGCGAAAACCGGCGCAAGAAGATTTTGGCCTCCGCCGGCTGATAGCGCAACGCAAGGCCGAGCGGCGCGAGCGCGCCGGTCCAGAAGGCGATGGCTGTGCCATGCAGGAAAACCAGCGGCCGCGTCAGCCATTGCGGCTCGGCGGCGCTGGCGTGGCCGCTTGCCGCAAGTGCCGTGCCCACACCGACGAGCCCGGCGAGCGCAAGCAGCTTGCCAAGAGCGCGCGGTCCGGCGAGGGACAGCAAGGCAAGGCCGAGTGCAATCAGGGCGGCAAGCACCGTCCAGCCGAAGCTGGTGGCAAGCGCGGTCTCCCACACGGTGGGCGCCGCAAACCGGGCGAGCGGCGCGCCGAGCGCGTCCAACCCCTGAAATCCGAGCGAGAACGGGGCGGCGGCCAGTCCGCACAGAAGAGCGCCGATAACGAAACCCTGGCCGCAGCGACAGTCTCCAGCGAGCCAGGCGAGCGCGAAGGCGCCGCCGGCGCCGAGGAACAGCCCGGCATAGAGAAGGAGCTTACCGATCCAGATTGCCGTGCGCAGCGACAAATCGACGGCGTCGCCCGCTACCGGCGCAGCACTTGGCGCGCCGACGGAAAACAGCGCCGAGCCGCCGACCGGATGGCCGTCCTCCGAAATCACCCGCCAGCTCAGCACATGCGTGCCGGATTTGAGCGTCTCCGGATTATCGATCTCGACGGTCTGATCGTTGAGCCGGAAGGAGGTCAGCGAAAGTTGCGTGCCGTCCGGCCGCACCAGAGTGAGCACCAGGGGCGAAACCGGCTCGCTGAAGGTCAGCGAGAACCGCGCGGGACTCTGCGACAGCACCGCACCATCGGGCGGATCGGTCGCGACCAAGGCCGCATGCGCGAGGGCGCGGCCGGGTAGCACCAGCAGCAGCACGAGTACGAAAGCCGCGAACAGGCCGCTGGCGACTGGCCCGATGCGCACGCCCGTCAGGCGGATTGGGAAAGTTGCTGCTGCGTTCATGCGGTCTTTCGAGAAGGGACGGCGCGCCCGAATGGGACGCGCCATCGAGAGATCATTTCTTCGGCAGCAATTTGATGCCGGGCGCCGGATTTTCCAGTGCATCCTCATCCTGTCCCGCCGCCGGAATCTCGATCCAGCGATCGGCGGCATCGCCGCATTCCTGGACCACCGGGAAATAGAGCATCTGGCCGGCCGGAAGATCGGCGGCGAGCGAAGCACGGAAAATGAACTCGTCATAGAATTCGTCCGGCAGGTTGCCGCCGCTCCAGTCGACTTCCTTGACGCCGGTGGTCAGCGTCTCGCCATAGAGCTGGTAGGATTTCTCGTATCGGCCTTTCTTGGTCTGCAGCGTCCAGCCGGGCTTTGGCATCGGCTTGACCGAAATGACGCCTTCCGGAATCTGCACGCGCACCGCGGTCGTCGCCTTGCCCTCGCAGCCATGCGGCACGCGCAGGACGGCCTTATAGGTCGAGCCGACGGCCGCTTCCTGGGTTTCGAGCGTGATGTGCGCAAGCGCGGCGTTTGTTCCGAGCGCCAGAACCGCGCCCACCGCCAAAAGATACTTCTTCATGAATTGTCCCTCTAATTTCGAAATGATCACTCGGCGTGATCGTCCATGCTGCCCATCTCGCCCATGCCCTCGACGGCGAACTCGACTTTGATGCTGCCGGCCTTCTCGAAGGTCAGCGTGGCAGGGAATTTCTCGCCCTGCTTGGGCTGTCGCTTCAGGCCGATGAACATCAGGTGATAGCCACCCGGCTTCAGTGCGACCTTGCCGCCGGCCGGGATCACGAGCCCGCCGCTCACCGGCCGCATAGTCATGACGCCGTCCTTGACACTCATCTCATGCAATTCGGCCTTGTCGGAGATGTCGGAGGAAACCGACAGCAGCCGGTCTGGCGAGCCGCCCTTGTTAGTGACGGTGAAATAGCCGCCGGCCACCTTGGCGCCTGGCGGCGTTGCGCGCGACCACGGGTGCCCGACCTCCAGGTCACCGGCCTTGAATTCATGCGCCTGGGCGCCGGGAACGCATGCGAACAGAAGAAGAGCGAACACGGCAAGGCCGAGCCGTTCGAAACCGCGCGGACGAGCTTGCGCTCGCGCGGCGGGAAGAAGATTGGACATGGTTGCTCCATGAGTATGAGATCGCGCCGTGATCCGGCCGCGAGCAGTCTGATCTTGGATGAATGCGCCTGCGAAAGGTTTCGCGGGTTTTTGTCAGACTGCGGCCGGCGGCGCGCGCGGATTGGCCGGAGAGCGGTCGCGGGCAAAATCGAGATGCCGGAAGGCCAAAGGCGGGAAAGCGACCGCGTCGAACACCAGCACCCTGGCGGGCGCGCCGGTATCCGGCGGCGGCAGATGCGCCGGCGAAACCATGCTGCAGCCAGCCAGGCAGCAGGCCGGCATGTGCTGCCGGTGCGGATCGCCGCCCGGAAGCTTGACTGCCCCGTCATGCGTGCAGATGACGTTGCCGAAGGCATCGAGCTTTGAAGGCGCGCCAAAGGCGAAGGCGCCAAGCGCCGACTGAAGCAACAGCAGCAGCGCCGCGACGAACGCGGCCGGCATGCTCCATCGTCTCAGCCGGATATCCAAATGACCTGCCTCTTTCCAGCAATTCGACTGAGCCTAGCATGGGGGCGGCGGCCGGAAAATCGTCAAAACCGGGCTGCGGCAACGCGGCGCGACGCGCCTGATCAGGCGGGCTGCACCTGCCGCCCTTCCGGAATTGAGCTCAACAGCGTCTGGCGGGCCGACTTCAGATGCTTGCGGCAGGCGGCGTCCACCTTGGCCGGATCGCGCGATTTCAGCGCCGCGATATAGGCGAGATGCTCCTGGACTGCGACCTCGTTGCGCTCGCGTTCCTGCGCCTTGTTCCATTGGTAGTGGTAGTGGAAGATCATCGCGATCACATCGTAGAAATCGACGATGAAGCGGTTGTGCGAGGCGCGGTGGATCAGCCGGTGGAAGCGCTCATCGAGCTCGGAGAATTCGTTGAAGCGCGTCGCGATCTCGCTCGCCAGTTGGCGATGTTCGATCTCCAGCCGGTCGAGATCGGCCCAGACCGCGCTTTCCTGCGGCAGCGCGACGAAGGCAGCCGCCGAACGCAGCTCGAACATCTCGCGGATCTCGGTGAGCTCAAGCGCGAAGGCGCGGGTGAAGCCCTTGAGCACCCAGTGGCTGTTGCGCCGCTTCTCGATCAAACCGAAGCGCGAGAAGCGGATCAGGAATTCGCGCACGCTGGTGGTGCCGACGCCGATCTCGCGCGCCAGCTCGAGTTCGTTGATCTGCATGCCTGCTTCCGCGCCGCCGGCGAGCAGCCGGCGCATGAAGGAGCGCTCGATGATCTCGGCCAGCGAGTCGGTCTCTTCCTCGGGGAAGAAATCTTCCGCCTTCGGCGCCCGCAGCACCGTTTTGTTGCGCTTGTTCCAGGCGATCAGCCCGGTTTCTTCCATGCGCGAAAGAATGCTGCGCACCGTGGTGCGGCTGACGCCGAGCAGCGTTCCGAGCTCGGGCTCGGACGGCAGGCTCCTGGTTTCGTCGAGCAGCCGCAGTCCGCGGTTGAAGGCGTCCTTATAGACGTTGTTGCTCTTCGACATGCCCCGTATCCCCAACGCTTGCGGCGGCCGGCCGGAAGCGCAATATGATCGGTGTTCCTAGCGCAAGCCTCCGAAATGCGGAACGAATTTCGCCGGCTTTATCAAACGGGCGGCCATGCACCCAAGGGCGCTCGGCGCGCGATGAAAAAACAATTGACGCAAAAATGTTTTTTCACGATAAAAGACATTATCCTCAAACGGGCGCATGTCAATCCGCCCACACTCCCAGGTTTACCCAGGACAGCCGCCCGTGAACGCCGCAAGCACCATCCTTCTTTCTCCCGCCGACAATGTCGCGGTCGCCAATGGCCGCATCGAGATCGGTGCGGCACTGCCCGGCGGCGCGGTCGCGGTGGCGGCGATCGACCCAGGGCACAAGGTCGCGATCAAGCCGATCGCGGCGGGCGAAGCGGTGGTGAAATATGCGCAGGCGATCGGCCGCGCCACTCAAGCCATCGCGCCGGGCGAGCACGTCCACTCGCACAATCTGGTGTTCGAGAGCGGCCGCCTGCCAGTGGTGCCGCCGAGCGAGGCCGAGCACGCCACCGAAGCGGACCGCAGGCGCACCTTCATGGGCTATCGCCGCGCCGATAATCGCGCCGGAACGCGCAACTTCATCGGCATCATCGCCAGCGTCAATTGCTCGTCCACCGTCTGCCATGCGATCGCCGACGAGGCCAATCGCACGCTTTTGCCGAAATATCCCGGCATCGACGGTTTCGTGCCGATCGTCCACGGCCAGGGCTGCGGCATGAGCGCAACCGGCGACGGCATGATGGTGCTGCACCGCACGCTGGCCGGCTATGCTCGCCACCCGAATTTCGGCGGCGTGCTGATGGTCGGTCTGGGCTGCGAGGTCAACCAGCTCACCCTTTATGGCCAAAAGGGCGTCGCGGCGGGAAAGCGGCACTTCAACATCCAGGAGGCCGGCGGCTCGCGCAAATCCGTCGAGCGGGCGATGGGCGTGCTGGCCGAGATCGCCGAGGAAGTCGGCCAGTTGCAGCGCGAACCAATCCCGGTCAGCGAGATCGTCGTCGGCCTGCAATGCGGCGGCTCGGACGGCATGTCCGGCATCACCGCCAACCCGGCGCTGGGCGCGGCGGTCGATATTCTGGCCGGCTGCGGCGGCATCGGCATCCTGTCCGAGACGACCGAGATCTACGGCGCCGAGCATCTGCTTGCCTATCGCGCCGCCTCGCCCGAGATCGCCGCCAAGCTCGACGGCTTTGTGAAATGGTGGGAGGACCATACAGCCAAGCACGGCGCCTCGATCGACAACAATCCCTCGCCGGGCAACAAGCGCGGCGGCCTGACCACGATCCTGGAGAAGTCGCTGGGTGCTGTTGCCAAGGGCGGTCAGACGCCGCTCAACGGCGTCTTCGGTTACGCCGAGAAGGTCAGCGGCAGCGGCTTGGTGTTCATGGACACGCCCGGCTACGATCCGGTCTCGGCCACCGGCCAGGTGGCCGGCGGCGCCAATGTCATCGTCTTCACCACCGGCCGCGGCTCCTGCTTCGGCTGCCGTCCGACGCCGTCGATCAAGGTCGCCACGAACTCGACCATGTACCACCAGATGGAAGAGGACATGGACGTCAATTGCGGTGTCATCGCTTCCGGCGAGAAGACGATCGCCGGCATGGGCCGCGAGATCTTCGAGCTGATCATCGAGACGGCGTCCGGACGCAAGACCAAGAGCGAGGCGTTCGGCTACGGCGACAACGAGTTCGTGCCCTGGCATCTCGGCGCGACGCTCTAAATAGTCGAAACGACCGCCGGTCGAACGGCAAAGGGAGGCTTGATGAACAAACGCCGGATCGGCGCGACCGCGCTCGAAGTCACCGAAGTCAGCTTCGGCGGCGCCGCCATCGGCGGCCTTTATCGCGCCTGTCCGCGCGAGCCCGCAATGGAAACGCTGCAAGCGGCCTGGGACGGCGGGCTGCGTTACTTCGACACCGCGCCCTTCTACGGCTTCGGCCTGTCGGAGCGGCGCACAGGCGATTTCCTGCGTGAGAAGCCGCGCTCCTCCTATGTGCTCTCGACCAAGGTCGGCCGCCTGTTCCGGCCGGTGCCGGAGGACCAGGTTCCCGATCACTCCTATGTCGACCCGCTGCCCTTCGCGCTCGACTACGACTATTCCTATGACGGCATCATGCGCTCGGTGGATTTTTCCTACGCGCGGCTCGGCCTCAACAAGATCGACATCCTGTTCGTCCACGACATCGGCGTCTACACGCATGGCGTCGAGAAGACGAAGCTGCATTTCCGTCAGCTGATGGACAGCGGTCTGAAGGCGCTGGAGGAGCTGAAATCGTCCGGCACGATTTCCGCCTACGGCCTTGGCGTCAACGAGGTCCAGATCTGCCTTGACGTGCTTCGCCGCGCGCCGCTCGACTGCATCCTGCTCGCCAGCCGCTATTCGCTGCTTGATCGCAGCGCCGAGGCCGACCTGCTGCCGCTTTGCCGCGAGCGGCGGACCTCGCTGATCATCGGCGGCGTCTTCAACTCGGGCATATTGGCGACGGGACCGGTGCATGGCGCGCATTTCGATTATCTGCCGGCGAGCAGGGATATTCTCGACCGCGTCAGCGCAATGGAGCGCATCGCCATCGGAGGTGGCTATCCGCTGGCCGCTGCCGCGTTCCAATTCCCTCTGCACGAGCCTGTCGTTGCCTCGGTGCTGACCGGCACCGCCAAGCCCGCGAATCTGACGCGCAATCTCGAACTGCTGGATATCAAGGTGGCGGCGGCGGAGTTTGCCAAATACGATCCTTATACGATCGTCCAGCAGCTTGGCTGAGATGCGCAGATCCGGCAGACCGATCAGCTGCCACGCCATCACGCAAACGGCATGAGACACCGCTTGCATCGATCAGGGCAATGCACTATCAAAATCGAGCAAATGTTTTTTATTGATAAAGTTCTGTTTGGCTTGCGCCTATCCAGATGGAGCTTCCGAACCTTCACCGGGCGATTTTAGGGAGGAACCTAATGAAATTCGTAACCAGCCTTCTCAACCGCCGCGCCTTCGTGGCTTTAGCCGCCGCCTCAATGCTCGCCGGTGCGATGCATTCGGCACCCGCCTCGGCGGCCGACGTGACCATCCCAATCATCGTCAAGGACACCACTTCATTCTACTGGCAGATCGTGCTGGCCGGCGCCCGCAAGGCCGGCAAGGATCTCGGCATCAACGTGCCGGAACTCGGCGCCCAGGCCGAAACCGACGTCAACGGTCAGATCTCGATCCTCGAGAACGCCGTCGCCGGCAATCCGGCCGCGATCGTGATCGCGCCGACCGAGGCCAAGGCGCTCGGCAAGCCGATCGACGAGGCGGCGACCAAGGTCAAGGTCATCGGCATCGATTCCAGCGCCGAATCCAAGGCCTTCACCTCCTTCCTCACCACCGACAACGTCCAGGGCGGCCGTGTCGCGGCTGACGGTCTCGCCGCCGCGATCGGCGCCGCCAATGGCGGCAAGGTCGAGGGCAAGGTTGCGCTGATCACCGCGCTGCCCGGCGCCGGCTCGCTCGAGCAGCGCGCGCAAGGCTTCAAGGAACAGCTCAAGGCGAAATATCCCGGCCTCGAACTGGTCGCCGACAAATATGCCGACGGTCAGGCCACCACCGGCCTCAACATCGCGACCGACCTGATCACCGCCAATCCGGACCTCAAGGGCATCTTTGCCTCGAACCTGATCATGGCGCAGGGCGTTGGCCAGGCGATCGCCGAGAACAACCTCGCCGGCAAGGTGGCGCTGATCGGTTTCGACAGCGACGAGAAGCTGATCAAGTTCCTCAACGACGGCGTCATCTCCGGCCTCGTCGTCCAGGATCCGTACCGGATGGGCTACGACGGCATCAAGACCGCCTTAGCCGCCTCGAAGGGCGAGAAGGTCGAGGCCAATGTCGACACCGGCGCCAATCTCGTCACCAAGGACAACATGAAGGATCCGAAGATCGACGCGCTGCTCAACCCGAAGCTCAACTGATCTTCGCGACATTCGTTTCCGGGGCTTCGCTGCCCCGGAAACATCGCTGCGGACAGTTTGGAAATCCGCCGGCTTGCTTTAGGCTCTGCCTTCTAGATGCGCGCCAGACGCATCGCTGCGTATCCAACGGTTGGATCAATCTGGGAGGATTGTTATGACGTCGACGGCGCAGGAACTGCACCCGCCCCCCACGCTGAAACCGGGCAGGACCATCCTCGAGTTGAAAGGCCTGGAAAAGCGCTATCCCGGCACGCATGCGCTGAAGCCGGTGGACCTTGCCTTCAAGTCGGGCGAGATCCACGCCATCGTCGGCGAGAACGGCGCCGGCAAATCGACGCTGATAAAGCTTTTAACCGGCGTCATGCCGCGCACCTCCGGCGAAGTCGTCTGGGAAGGTAAACCCGAGGCGCTGGCCACGCCGCACGAGGCGATGGCGCTCGGCATCAATGCCGTCCACCAGGAGGTCGTGCTTTGCCGCCACCTCACCGTCGCCGCCAACATGTTCCTCGGCGAGGAGAATTCCCGCTTCGGTCTCTTGCAGCAGCGCGCCATGGTGAAGGAAGCGCAGAAGATCATCGATGGGCTCGGCTTCGACCTGCCCGCGCATGTCATGCTGGGCGACCTCACCATCGGCCAGCAGCAGCTGATCGCCGCCGCCCGCGCCACGGTACGCGGCACAAAGTTCCTCATCTTCGACGAGCCGACCGCCTACTTGACCCGCAAGGAGGCCGACCAGTTGTTCAAGCTGATCCGCCGGCTAAAGGGCGAAGGCGTCACCATCATCTATATCAGCCACCGCATGGAGGAGGTGTTCGAGCTTGCCGATCGCGTTTCGGTGCTGCGCGACGGCACGCTCGTCGGCACGCGCAACATAGCCGAGACCAGCGAGCCGGAACTGGTCAAGCTGATGATCAACCGCTCGATCGAGCAGATCTACCACAAGGAGCATTTCACGCCGGGCGCGACGATCGTCGAGACGCGGAATCTCTCCGGCAAGGGTTTCGAGAACGTCTCGGTGACTGTCCGCGCGGGCGAGATCGTCGGACTTTACGGCTTGATCGGAGCCGGCCGCAGCGAGTTCGTCACCACGCTTTACGGCCGCCACAGGAAGTCGGCCGGTCAGATCCTGTGGCAAGGCAAGGAGGTGCAAGTCAACTCCGAGCATGACGCGATAAGGCTCGGCATGGCCCTCGCCCCTGAAAGCCGCCGCGACCAAGGCCTCTGCCTCAACCTGCCGGTCGGCACGAATCTCAACCTGCCGATCTACAAGCGCATCTCGAGCAATCTTCTGATCTCAGGCTCGCGCGAGAAGGCCGAGGCCGATCGCCAGATAGCCGATCTCAGGATCAAGACGCCGACCCGCCACGCGCTGGCCTCCAGCCTGTCGGGCGGCAACCAGCAGAAGATCGTCATCGGCAAATGGCTGGCGCATGGCGCCAAGCTGTTCATCTTCGACGAGCCGACGGTCGGCGTCGATGTCGGTACCAAGGCCGAGATTTACCGGCTGTTCTCGACGCTTCTGTCCAAGGGCGCCGGCATCATCCTGATCTCGTCCTACCTGCCGGAAGTCTACGAGCTCGCCGACACGCTGCATGTGTTCCGCCGCGGCAAGCTGGTCGCCACGCATGGCTTCCGCACCGCCAGCCATGAGGACATTTTGGGCCAAGCGCTGGCCGAGAAACAAGAAATGAGGGGAGGACAAAAATGAGCACCGAGGCGATCCCCGCCGAAAAGCCGAAGCGCAATTACAACGCCCTGTTCGGGCTGACGCTGCTCGGCTTGTTGCTTTTGATGTGGATCGTGCTGGCGGTCGCCACACCCTCCTTCGCCACGACGCTCAACATCACCAATCTTTTGCGTCAGGGTTCGCTGATCGCCATCCTCGCGGTCGGCCAGACCTTCGTTATCATCACCGGCGGCATCGACCTCTCGGTCGGTGCCGTGGTCGGCTTCACCACCGTCATCGTAGCGCTTCTGATCAATGCCGGCTGGCCGATCTGGGCGGCTGTGCTCATTACCTTGCTCGCCGGCGTCGCCATTGGCCTGTTCCACGGCTTCGGCATCGTCAAGATGGGCCTGCCGCCCTTCATCATCACCCTGGCCACGATGACGTCGCTGCGCGGCATCGGCCTCTTGATGACCAACGGCAATTCGATCTCGATCAACAGCGACCCGTTCCAGGCCTTCTCACGCGGCTCGCTGCTCGGCATCCCCTATCTGTTCTGGATGGTGATCCTGGTCGCCATACCGTCTTATGTGTTCCTGCACCACACGCGCTGGGGCCGCTATTTGTTCTCGGTCGGCTCCAATGCGGAGGCCGCGCGCCTTTCCGGCGTGAACGTGCCGCGCACCATCTTCATGGCCTATATCCTGTCCGGCCTGCTCGCGGCTTTCGTGGGTGTGCTGCTTGCCTCGCGCATCGGCATCGGCAACCCGACCCAGGGCGACACTTATGAGCTGCAGGCCATCGCCTCGTCGGTGATCGGCGGCACCTCGCTGTTCGGCGCCATCGGCTCGGTGCATGGACCGCTGATCGGGTCCTTCATTCTTTCGACGATCAACAACGGCGCCAACCTGCTCAACGTCAACACCTTCTGGCAGCGCGTCATCACCGGCCTGCTGATCATCGTCATCGTCTACTTCGACGGCTTGCGCCGTCGCGGCAAATAATCGTTCCTGAAATGACGCGCCGGCCCCGATCGAGCGGGGCCGACGCCCCCTTCTAACACTGGATCAGCGCATGAAAGCCGTCGTCTGCCGCTCGCCTGGCGACCTTGTTCTCGAAGACCGCGCCGAACCTGGCGCGCCGCCGCCCGGCTGGGCGCGGATCGCAGTCAGCCATGTCGGCATCTGCGGCACCGACTATCACATCTTCGAAGGCAAGCACCCGTTCCTCGTCTATCCGCGCATCATGGGCCACGAGGTCTCGGGCACCGTCGTCGAGCGAGGCGAAGACGTCGAGCTTGCCATCGGCGAGCCGGTGTTCATCAACCCCTATCTCGCCTGCGGCAAATGCGTTGCCTGCCGGCACGGCAAGCCGAACTGCTGCGTGCAGATCGAGGTGCTTGGCGTCCATCGCGACGGCGCCATGTGCGACGAGATCCTGGTGCCGGCGCAGAACCTTTATCCGGCAAATGGCCTGTCGCTGGCCGATGCCGCCGCCGTCGAATTCCTGGCCATCGGCGCACACGCCGTGCGGCGCTCGCTGAGTGCGCCCGGCCAGCGCACGCTGGTCATCGGCGCCGGTCCGATCGGCCTTGGCACGGCACTGTTCGCCCGCATCGCCGGCCTCGATGTCAGCCTGCTCGACATGAGCACCGAACGGCTCGGTTTCGCCGAAAGCGAGCTCGGCTTTACCGCACTCGACGGCTCGAAAGCACAGGCAGCCGATCTGGTGCGGCAGGCGTCCGGCGGCGAAGGCTTCGACCTTGTGTTCGACGCCACGGGCAACACGCCGTCGGTGCAGTCCGCCTTCACCCATGTCGCGCATGGCGGAGCGCTGGTGCTGGTCAGCGTCGTCAAGGACGACATCACCTTCTCCGATCCCGAGTTTCACAAGCGCGAGATGACGCTGGTCGGCAGCCGCAATGCGCTCAGAGCAGACTTCGACCATGTCGCCGCCTCGATCCGCAACGGCGCCGTGCCGCTGGAGAAACTCGTCACCCACCGCACGACCCTTGCCGATACGCCGCGCGATCTAGCGCGCTGGGCGCACGAAAAATCCGGGTTGATCAAAGCGGTTATCGAGGTCGGATAGGGAGGCCCGACCCGCCCGTGGATGACGACCTCAGGGGTTGTCGCCCTTGATGACGGATGTCGAAGGCTAATCGCCGGCCGACAACTTCAGCTCCACTCGCTCGGCCGGGAACCGCGACTCCGCGAACTGGATCGGCTGGCCGTCCAGCGTGACATTGATGGCGATCGTGACCAGCACGATGGCGCCCGGCTGCAGGTCGAGATCGACAAGATCGTCCGCATCGGCGCGGCGCGCCGACAGCACCGTCGAGTGCCTCAGATAGTCGTTGATGCCGAAACGCTTGAGCGAGGCGGTGATCGATCCCGTCTCGGCCATCGCGGTCTCGATGCCGGCGAAGCGCTTGGCATCGAACCAGGTCGTCGCCCGTGACACCGGATGTCCGTCGGCTTCGCCGCGCGTCTCCAGTCGGATCACGCTCGATCCCCTGGCAATGCTCAGCGCCTCGGCAATGCGGCGGCTGGCCGGCTCGGTCGATGAGGACAGCAGAGCGATGTGCCGCTCGGTCGTCTGTCCCTGCAGGCCGCTCGAGAAGCGGGTGCGCGCGCCGATCGGATAGGACAGGCGCTTGCGCGACAAGACGAAGGTGCCGCGCCCCTGCTCGGCCTTGAGCACGCCTTCCTGCACCAGCGCGGCAATCGCGCTGCGCACCGTGTGGCGGTTGACGCCATAGCGTTCGGCCAGCGCCACCTCAGGCGGCAGCGCCGCATTCTCGGTGAAATCGCCGCTGGCGATCCCCTGCAATATCTTGTCGGCGATCTGCCGCCAGAGCGACACGCCGTTGCGCCTTTCGATACTGCTCGCCCGCTCGATCAATTTTGCCCCCGATCACTTTTCCCCCGTCTGTCATGCGCCCGTCATCGACTCTCGGTAGGAGGTAAGTATAATTTGTATAGTTGTCTATATCAATAGACAAATCATATTGTGCAAAGGAGTTGGAGCGATGCGAGGACAGGAAGCGCGCGAGCAGGCCGAGAGGAAAGGCATCATGGCGACGCTGGCGCACGCGCCAGCCGACGAGATCGCGCGGCTGTGGAACGGCTCCGGCCTGCCCTCCGAGGCCGAGCTGCTGCGCGGCCCGGAGACCGGCTTGGTGACGGTGCGCGGGCGGATCGGCGGCGGCGGCGCGCCGTTCAATGTCGGCGAGGCGACCGCGACACGCGCCACCGTGCGGGTGCCCTCCGGACAGGTCGGCCATTCCTACGCGCTCGGCCGCGACAAGGGCAAAGCCAGGCTCGCCGCAATCGCCGACGCGCTCTGGCAGGACCCGGCCTATCGCGAGACCATCGAGTCGAAGCTGGTCGCGCCGTTGCGCGCGGCGCTCGATGCGGCGCGCGAGAAGCGGCGCGTCGAGACGGCGGCCACGAAAGTGGATTTCTTCACCATGGTGCGCGGAGAGGACTGATGGAGATCGCCGCGCAATCGATCGAGGGCGGCTTCGCCGATCCGGTCTTCAATGCGCAGACCGCGTTCCGCGCCATCATGGACGCGATGGCGCGCCCCGGCAGCGTGCAGGCGCTGCCGCCGCTCGCCCAGCCGCCGGCGCCGCTGTCGGCGACCGTCGGCGCGGTGGCGCTTTCGCTCTGCGACAACGACACGCCGATCTGGCTCGATCCGTGGCTGCAGGCGGAAGCTACGGTCAAGGCGTGGCTCGGCTTCCACACCGGCGCGCCCCTCGCAAACACGCCGGCCGACGCGCATTTCGCTTTGATAGCCAACCCGGCGGGGATGGCGGCGCTCGACGGCTTTTCGCAAGGCACGCAGGAATATCCCGACCGCTCGACGACGCTGATCCTGCTCACCGACGATCTCGTCTCCGGCCCGTCGCTGCTCCTCGAAGGCCCCGGCATCGAGAAGACCGCGACGATCGCGCCGACCGGCATGCCGCGCCATTTCGTCGAGCAATGGAAACAGAACAACCAGCGCTTCCCGCGCGGCGTCGACATCATCCTGGCGGCGCCTGGCAAGCTCGCCTGCCTTCCGCGCACCACCCGCATCAAAACGATGGAGGCATGACATGTATGTCGCGGTGAAAGGCGGCGAAGCCGCCATTGCCAACGCCCATCGCCTGCTTGCCGATCGCCGGCGCGGCGACCGCTCGGTGCCGGCGCTGCGCCTCGACCAGATCGTCGAGCAGCTGGCGCTCGGCGTCGACCGGGTGATGAGCGAAGGCTCGCTCTACGACCGCAAGCTTGCAGCTTTGGCCGTCGTTCAGGCACGCGGCGACTTGATCGAGGCGATCTTCCTGCTGCGCGCCTACCGCACCACGCTGCCGCGCTTCGGCTACACCAACCCGGTCGACACCGGCGCCATGCAGCTCGAGCGGCGCGTGTCGGCCACCTACAAGGATCTGCCCGGCGGCCAAGTGCTCGGCCCGACCTTCGACTACACCCACCGCCTGCTCGATCCGCAGCTTGCCGCCGGCGCCGAGATCGAAGACCCCGCGCAACGTCCGGCCGAGGCCGAGGCGATGCCGCGCGTTTCCTCGATCCTCGCCCATGAAGGGCTGATCGAAGCGGACGGCGACATGCCGCTTGACTATGTGCCTGGCGACATCACCCGCGAGCCGCTGCAATTCCCGATAGCGCGCGACATCCGTCTGCAGGCGCTGTCGCGCGGCGACGAAGGTTTTCTCCTGGCGCTCGGCTATTCGACGCAGCGCGGCTATGCCCGCAACCACCCTTTCGTCGGCGAGGTCCGGATCGGCGAGGTCGAGCTGGAGCTCGACGTCCCGGAGCTGCCTTTCACCGTGCCGCTCGGCTCCATCCGCGTCACCGAGTGCCAGATGGTCAACCAGTTCAAGGGCTCGGCCAAGGCGCCGCCGCAATTCACCCGCGGCTACGGCCTGGTCTTCGGCCAGAGCGAGCGCAAGGCGATGGCGATGGCGCTCTGCGACCGCGCGTTGCGCGCGACCGAACTTGGCGAGGATGTGATTGCCGCGGCGCAGGACGAAGAGTTCGTCATCTCGCATTCCGACAATGTCCAGGCGACCGGCTTCGTCGAGCACCTGAAGCTGCCGCACTATGTCGACTTCCAGGCCGAGCTCGACCTGGTTCGCCGAATGCGCGCCGAATACCAGGACCGTGAAAATCAGGACAAGGCGGAAGAGAAGAGGGAGGCGGCGGAATGATTTCAGTCGTCTCGGGCGCCACCATGACCAGCGCTGTAGTGGCTATTATGTGCCTCGTTGAATCCGTTGCTGCCAGCAATAGTCTCACCGCTCGCACTTTCCTTCGGCGCGGGCAGAAACATCTTACGCAGCGCAAAAGCCGCAATGACGGCGAACGCCAGCAACAGCACTGCAAGACGCATCCAACCGGTAGTATCCATTTTGGCCTACTCTCGCGTCTGGGTTGCCAAATGCATAACACAGAGCGCGTGTGATCGCCATGACCGACATCGCCACCTACAACTTCGCCTATCTTGACGAGCAGACCAAGCGGATGATCCGCCGCGCCATCCTGAAGGGCATCGCCATTCCTGGCTACCAGGTGCCCTTCGCCTCGCGCGAGATGCCGATGCCTTATGGCTGGGGTACCGGCGGCGTGCAGGTCACCGCTTCCATCATCGGGCCGGACGATGTGCTCAAGGTCATTGATCAGGGCGCCGACGACACCACCAACGCCGTCTCGATCCGCGCCTTCTTCAAGAAGGTCGCCAAGGTCGCCGTCACCACCGAGACGGCGAAGGCGACCATCATCCAGACGCGTCACCGCATCCCCGAGCATCCGCTCAACGCGGGCCAGGTGCTGGTTTTCCAGGTGCCGATCCCCGAACCGCTGCGCTTCCTCGAGCCGCGCGAGACCGAGACTCGCAAAATGCATGCGCTCGAGGAATACGGCCTCATGCATGTGAAGCTCTACGAGGACATCGCCAGGCACGGCCGCATCGCCACCACCTACGCCTATCCGGTCAAGGTCGAGGGCCGCTATGTGATGGACCCCTCACCGACGCCGAAATTCGACAATCCGAAGATGCATAGTTCGCCGGCCCTGCAGCTCTTCGGCGCCGGCCGCGAGAAGCGCATCTACGCGGTGCCGCCCTTCACTGACGTCGTCAGCCTCGACTTCGAGGACCATCCCTTCGAGGTGCAGACCTTCGACCAGCCCTGCGCGCTCTGCGCCGCCGAGAATGTGTATCTCGACGAGGTCATCCTCGATGACCATGGCGGCCACATGTTCGTCTGTTCCGACACCGACCATTGCGAGAAGCGGCGCGCCGACCCTACCTCACCTTTGTCGAAAGATTGCGCCGAAGGCGCGGGTGGGGGTGACCTGGCGGCGAGCCCTGCAATTCCCAGCCCGGCGCTGCGCGCCGCCCCTCCTCACGACGGAGAGGGTAAGGAGGCAAGATGACCGACGAACCGCTACTGCGCCTCTCCGATCTTTCCAAATTCTACGGCTCGCGCGTCGGCTGCGAGGCGATCTCCTTCGACCTCTGGCCGGGCGAGGTGCTGGCGGTGGTCGGCGAATCCGGCTCGGGCAAGACGACGCTGCTCAACTGCTTGTCGACCAGGCTGCTGCCCTCTTCCGGTACGGCCAGCTACCGCATGCGCGACGGCCAATGGCGCGAGCTCTATCGGATGAGCGAGGCCGAGCGCCGCTTCCTGATGCGTACCGACTGGGGCTTCGTTCACCAGAACCCCGCGGACGGCCTGCGCATGACGGTGTCGGCCGGCGCCAATGTCGGCGAGCGGCTGATGGCCGTCGGCGACCGCCACTACGGCAGGATCCGCGCCACCGCCGTCGACTGGCTGTCGCGTGTCGAGATCGACGAGGACCGCATCGACGACGAGCCGCGCGCCTTTTCCGGCGGCATGCGCCAGCGCCTGCAGATAGCCCGCAACCTAGTGACGGGACCGCGGCTGGTGTTCATGGACGAGCCGACCGGCGGCCTCGACGTTTCCGTGCAGGCGCGCCTGCTCGATCTGTTGCGCGGGCTGGTCACCGATCTCGGCCTCGCGGCAATCGTCGTCACCCATGACCTCGCCGTGGCGCGGCTCTTGTCGCAGCGCATGATGGTGATGAAGGACGGCCGGGTCGTCGAAAGCGGCCTCACCGACCGCGTGCTCGACGACCCGCGTGCGCCTTACACCCAGTTGCTCGTTTCCTCGATTTTGCAGGTGTGACCCGCATGATCCCGAAAAGTGGAAGCCGGTTTTCGGATCGGATCATGCGGAAAGACAAAGGACTCTAGTATGGCCACGCCCCTCGTTGTCTCGGACGTCGCAAAGAGCTTCACCATGCATCTGCGCGACGGCGTCACGCTGCCGGTGGTGGCGGGCGTTTCCTTTTCCATCCGCGCCGGCGAATGCGCCGTGCTTGGCGGTCCGTCCGGCGTCGGCAAAAGCTCGATCCTGAAGATGCTCTACGGCAACTACGCCGTCGATGAAGGCCAGATCATCGTCCAGCACGCGGGCGGGCTGATCGATGTCGCCTCCGCCAACCCGCGCGCTGTGCTAGCCATACGCCGGCAAACGATCGGCTATGTCAGCCAGTTCCTGCGCACCGTGCCGCGCGTACCGGCACTCGACGTCGTTGCCGAGCCGCTGGTCGAGCGTGGCGCGGACCGGGAGGCCGCGCGCGACAAGGCACGCGAGCTTCTTTCGCAGCTCAATCTGCCGGAAAAGCTCTGGGCGCTGCCGCCCGCGACCTTCTCCGGCGGCGAGCAGCAGCGCGTCAACATCGCGCGCGGCTTCATCACCGAGCATCCGATCCTGCTGCTCGACGAGCCCACCGCCTCGCTCGACGCGAAGAACCGAGATGTCGTGGTCGAGCTCATCGCCGGCAAGAAGGCGGCGGGCGTCGCCCTGCTCGGCATCTTCCATGATCAGGACGTTCGTGATGCGGTGGCCGACCGCATCATCGACGTCACCGCCTTCGCCGCAGGCAGGGTCGCCGCATGAGCAAACTTTCGGAGGCGCCGCTCGTCCATCCGACGGCACAGGTCGAAAACTCGACGCTCGGCCGTTGGACCGAGATCGCCGAGCGCAGCCGCGTTTCTGAAAGCGAGCTCGGCGACTATTCCTACATGATGCAGGACTGCGCCGCATGGTGTTCAACCATCGGCAAGTTCTCCAACATCGCGGCGAGCGTGCGCCTCAACGCCACCAACCACCCGACCTGGCGGCCGACGCTGCACCACTTCACTTATCGCGCCTCCGACTATTGGGACGACGCCGAACATGAAAGCGAGTTCTTCGCCGAGCGCCGCGCCAAGCGCGTCACCATCGGCCACGACACGTGGCTCGGCCATGGCTCGACCATCCTGCCCGGCGTGACCGTCGGCGACGGCGCGGCCGTCGGCGCCGGCGCCGTGGTGTCGAAGGATGTCGCGCCATACACCATCGTTGCCGGCGTGCCGGCAAAGCCGATCCGCGAGCGCTTCGACCGCCGCACGGCCGAGCGCTACCAGGTGCTTGCCTGGTGGGACTGGGACCATGCCCGGTTGCGCGCAGCGCTCGACGATTTCCGCGAGCTCTCGGCAGAGGCTTTCCTGGAGAAGTATGGCGGCTAACGATTGTGAATGGGCAGCAGTGAATGGCAGCAAGGAGAGAACCATTCATCGGTTGCCTGTGGGTCGTAACAAAACTGACATCGATCCGACACCCCAGCTTCATCGGCCTGCGCTAGCGAGGGTTAACAGACCTGCAAAACCGCGACGGACTGGAGCTTTGGTATGTCGGCATCATCGGCCACGCTGGAAATCCGCGGCATAACCCGACGATTTGGCAAGAACACCGCCGTCAGCGATATCAACGTCTCGATCCCGCAGGGCCAGATGGTCGGCATCATCGGCCGTTCCGGCGCCGGCAAGTCGACGTTGTTGCGCATGATCAACCGTCTGATCGATCCCAGCCAGGGATCGATTTTTTTCGATGGCGCCGAGGTCTCGCGCCTGCAGGGCTCGCCGCTGCGCCGCTGGCAGCGCGACTGCGCCATGATCTTCCAGCAGTTCAACCTGGTGCCGCGCCTCGATGTGCTCACCAACGTGCTGCTCGGCCGCCTCAACCACCGCTCCACGCTGTCCAACCTGCTCGGCATGTTCTCGCGCACCGAATGCGCCGAGGCGGTCGCCGCGCTCGAGCGCCTCGACATCGCCCGCACTGCGCTGCAGCCGGCGGGCACGCTCTCCGGCGGCCAGCAGCAGCGCGTGGCCATCGCGCGCGCCATGATGCAGCAGCCGAAGGTGCTTTTGGCCGACGAGCCGATCGCCTCGCTTGATCCGCTGAACGCCAAGGTGGTGATGGATTCGCTGCGCGACATCAATTTGCGCGAAGGCATCACCGTCGTCACCAACCTGCACACGCTGGACACCGCCCGCGCCTACTGCAACCGCATCATCGGCATGGCCGCCGGCAAGGTCGTCTTCGACGGCGCGCCCGAGGACCTCGACCGCGACGCCGTGCGCACCGTCTACGGCGCCGATGCCAACGGCGTCGAGATTTCCGAGGCCATCACGTCGACCAGCGTCAGCATCAAGCCGAAGATCACCGCATCCGCCGGCCCGCTCGAACCAGCCTTCCCCGGCTACTGAGTCCAGCGCCCCGGCCGAAGCGGTTCCGGGCAGATTTTGGATTTCGGCAAGAGCAACCTGGATCGCCCGCCCGCGTCAAAGGCTGAACTCAAAAATTCGAACGCTGCCGGCGCGAAGCCGGCAAAAACAGGAGAGAGGTCAAATGTTCAGGAAAATGGTTTTTGGCGCCGTGTCGATACTGGCCATGGCCGCAAGCGCAGCGCATGCCGCCGACATCAAAGAGTTCCGCGTCGGTATCCTCGGCGGCGAGAACGAAACCGACCGCCTGCGCAACTACCAGTGCCTTGCCGACCACCTGAAGGCCGAATTCGGCTTCGAGAAGGTGTCGCTGTTCCCGGCCGCCGACTATGACGGCGTCATCCAGGGCCTGCTCGGCGGCACGCTCGACTTCGCCGAGCTCGGCGCGTCCGGCTACGCCAGCGTCTATCTCAAGGACCCGAACGCCGTCACTCCGATCCTCACCACCAAGCAGACCGACGGCTCGACCGGTTACTATTCGATCGGCCTGGCGCTGAAGACTTCCGGCATCACCGACATCAAGTCGGCCAAGGGCAAGAAGCTCGGCTATGCCGACCCGGATTCGACCTCGGGCTATCTGATCCCGCTGACCCAGATTCCGAAGGACACCGGCGCCTCCAACGAGACCTACTTCGCCTCGACCCAGTTCAACGGCGGCCATGAGAACAACATCCTCGCCGTCCGTGACGGCAAGGTCGACGTGGCGGTGGACGATTCTTCGGGCATCGGCGATTTCAAGAACGGCTACACCTCCGGCACCTTCCACAAGGAAGTCGCCAAGGGCGCCGTCGACCCGAACGACTTCGTCGAGGTGTGGCGCTCGGGCCTGATCCCGAACGGTCCGCTGGTCGTGCGCACCGCGCTCGGCACTGAGATGACCGCCAAGCTCGCCGACTTCTTCACCCAGCTGCCGACCAAGGACAAGCCTTGCTTCGAAGGCGTCGAGGGCGGCGACTTCACCGGCTACGTGCCGGTCAAGCCTGACTTCTACAACGTCATCATCGAAGCCCGCAAAGCCGCCATCGGCGGCTGACGGCATCGGGAAAAAGGGCGGCGCGGTGAGGCGCCGCCCTTTTTGCATGCTCCAATTATGACAACTTCGGCGACGATCCACTCCGAAGCGACAAGGCAGCAGGCCGATGCCTGGCGGCGCCAGACCTCGCTTCGCCGCTTCTACACCGCGCTCGGCGTCGGCCTGCTGCTGGTCGCCATGTGTGCCACCATGTGGTTTGCCGATGAAGCCAATGCGGGCCATTTCTTCGAGCGGCTGCCGCATATCCTCGACTTCCTGAGCTGGCTGATCCCGAAGGACTGGAACGACGTCTGGCGGGCGCTGTTCAACATCGCCTCGCCGCATGACAAGGGCACGCAGGAATTCAACTTCCCGCTCGGCCGCGTCTATATCTGGGGCGGCTTCTACATCCCCGAATATTTCGAGCTGATGCTGACCACCGTCAACGTGGCGCTGGTCTCGACCTTCATCGGCTTCGTCTTCGCGGTTCCCTTCTCCTTCATCGCCGCGCGCAACCTGACGCCGAGCCCGATCCTGCGGCTGATGGTCAAGCGTCTGATGGAATTGCTGCGCGCCTTTCCGGAGATCGTGATTGCCGGCCTGTTCGCGGCCATCGTCTCGATTGGGCCGGTCGCCGCCATCATCGCCATCGGCCTGCATTCGATCGGCGCGTTGGGCAAGCTGTTCTACGAGATCAACGAGAACATCGACATGCGCCCCGAAGAGGGCCTGCGCGCGGTCGGCGCCAACTGGATCGAGCGGGTGCGCTTCGCCGACCTGCCGCAGGTCCTGCCCAACTTCATGTCCTACACGCTGCTCAGAATCGAGATCAATGTGCGCATCTCGACCATCATGGGCGCGGTCGGCGGCGGCGGCATCGGCGAGGAGCTGAAGCTTTCAATCTCACGCGGCTTCGGCGCCAAGACGCTGGCGCTGGTGCTGCTGCTCTTCGTCACCATCTTCCTCGTCGACCAGTTCTCCGCCTGGCTGCGCCGCAGGCTGGTTGGTGAGCAAGCCTTCCCGATGAGCGCGTGACATGGCAACGATGACAGCCGACGAAATCAGAGCGATCGAGGAACGCTTTCCGCAGGTATTCCGGCGGCCTCTCTACAAGCGCTTCTGGCCGCTGCTCCTCATCGCCGGCACCGCGCTTTATCTCGCCTATGCCCTGTGGTTCTTCAGCCTGCCGCAGGTGCTGCGCGAGTCCCACTGGGAGCGCCTGCCGCTCTTCCTGTCGCAATGGATCAGCTACGACCTGCAGCCCGAATTCCGCCTCGACCAGCCGGAGATCACGCCGAAATATCCGCGGTTCTCCGCACTTGGCGAAAACCCCAATCCGGATTGGGTGATCAGGAATTCCGACCGCACCTACACCGTGCAGATCGACGGCGAGGCCAAATCCGTCACCTTCGACAAGACCAGGGCGACGATCGTCGCATATGGCGAGACCATTCCAATCTCGCTCACCGGCGGCAAGCCGGTGGTGACTGGCCCGGTGCCGGACTGGGTCACCGTCCATGATGACGAAATCGTCGCCAAGATGGGCTTCGTCGGCGAGGTGCGCGTCACCGTCGACCGCGTCAAGGTGCGCAAGCGCTTCCTCGGCTGGGCGAACTTCGTCTTCGACACGCGCTCGCCCTTCTTCGGCAAATCGGCCGGCGAGGTGTTCTCGCTGATCATCTCGGGACCGGAGCTTAAGCCCGGCACATCGAACCTTGCCTTGGCCGCCGACAACATCTGGAACAACGCGCAGTGGCAGCATGGCGACGTCTGGACGAAGCTGCTGCAGACCATCGTCATGGCGTTTTTGGGGACGCTGCTCGGCGGCATCGTCGCCTTCCCGCTCTCCTTCTTCGCCGCCCGCAACATTACGCCGAGCGGCTTGCTCAGCCAGGTGCTGAAGCGGTTCTTCGATTTCATGCGCTCGGTCGACATGCTGATCTGGGCGCTGTTCTTCACCCGCGCCTTCGGCCCCGGCCCGCTGGCCGGCAGCGCCGCGATCTTCTTCGCCGAGATCGGAACGCTCGGCAAAACCTATTCCGAGGCGCTGGAAAACATCGACGACAAGCCGCGCGAAGGCGTGCTCTCGACCGGCGCCAACGGCCTGCTTGTGCAGCGCTACGGCGTGCTGCCGGAAGTGGTGCCGATCTTCATCAGCCAGACGCTCTACCAGTGGGAATCGAACACCCGCGGCGCCACCATCATCGGCGCCGTCGGCGCCGGCGGCATCGGCCTGAAGCTGTGGGAAGCCATGCGCACCAATTCGAACTGGGCCAACGTCTTCTACATGGTGCTGCTGACGCTGTTCGTCGTCTTCGTCTTCGACAACATCTCGAATTTCCTGCGCCGAAGGCTCAGCCGTACGCTGCACGACTACAACCGACTGCAGGCAGCGCGGGGTTAACCTTGTGATCCATAGCGCGGGCGCGCCAAGGGTCGACCCCCACTCCGTCGAGCTACGCTCGACACCTCTCCCCCGATCGACGGGGTAGAGGAAAGGCGCAAAGCTGTCCGAGCCGACGCCTGTCCTCCTAGGCCGAGGCTTTCTTCCTCTCCCGAGCCACGAGGCTCCCTTTCCTCTCCCTCCGGAGGGGGGAGAGGTGGCTCGGCGAAGCCGAGACGGATTGGGGGAACCACTAGGCAATCGCCGCGAACGCAAACAGAAAATGGACAAGGCGAAATCATCGTCTCGCCTTGCGCCAAGGGTCGCCGACGCAGGTCTCCTTTGCGTCACTATCGATCAGGGCGCCCTACGCCGCCTTCCTCCACCCATCCCTGATATGCCTGTACCCTTCGCGATACACCGCCTCCGGGCTTTCGGCGAAATCCCGCCACACCTTCGTCGCCGCCGCCAGATCCTTCAGCGAGCGACCGAAGGACTCGATGGTCAGCCAGTCGTCATAGCCGCTCTTGCGGATCGCGGCGAAGGTTTCCTTCCAGGGAATATTACCCCGCCCCGGCACGCCGCGGTCGTTTTCCGAGATGTGGATGTGGACGACGTTCCGGCGATTGCGCGTATAGGCGCCGATCGGATCGACCTCCTCGATATTGGCGTGAAAGGTGTCGTACATCGCCTTGATGTGCGGGCGGTCGATCGCGTCGACATGCTCGGAAAGGTCGTCCATCGTGTTGACCAGATAGCATTCGAAGCGGTTCAGCGCTTCGAGCCCGATGGTGACGTCCCTCTTGCCGGCATGATCGCCAATGGCCCGCTGCGAGGCGACCGAGCGCTTCTTCTCGGCCGCTGTCGGCCCGCTCCCGGAAAAGGCGCCCAGCGTGGAATGCAGCGGCCCGCTCAGCCTGTCCGCGCCGAGCGCCGCGCTGCAGTCGATCGCCCATTTCATGTAATCGATGCCGGCCTTGCGCGTCGCGGTATCCGCAGAGATCAGGTTCATCGCCGGGTCGCCCATCGCCGAGACCGCGGTGCGCTCCAGTCCGATACGATCGAGCATCTCGCCGAGCCTCTGGTAGTCATCCGGTTCGCCCGCGAAGACCGGTATCTCGACGCCGTCGAAGCCGGTTGCCTTGATGTCCTTCAGCAGCGCCTCGTGCTTTTTCGAGACGCTCGTCGTCCACAAGAACATGCACATGCCGATTTTCATCGACACCCCTCCTCTGCGGCCAACCACTTGCGCTAGCGGGTCATAATCCCCCTCATCCGGCCCGTGCCGTCGCCGAGCCCGCCTTTATAGCCTCGTCCACGCCCCGTTCTTCTTCGAAGACTTCACGCACGCCTCGATGAAGGCCATGCCTTCGACGCCGTCCGCGATCGTCGGGAAGGCGACATCCTTGGCAAGCTTGCCGCCCTTTTTTCGGGCCGCGCGGATGGCGCGGGCCGCTTCCTGGTAGATATTGGCGAAGCCTTCGAGATAGCCCTCCGGATGGCCGGAGGGCACGCGGCTGACGCGCGCCGCTACCGGCATCGCGCCGGCGCCCGCCCGGGTCAGCAATTGCTTCGGCTGGCCGAAGGGCGTGTACCAAAGATAGTTCGGGTCGGCCTGGACCCATTCGAGCCCGCCCTTCGAGCCGTAGATGCGCAGCTTCAGCCCGTTCTCGTGGCCGGGCGCCACCTGGCTCGCCCAGATCATGCCCTTGGCCGGATGCTTGTTGCCGACCGGCTTGAAGCGCAACAGCACATTGACGTTGTCGTCGAGCTGGCGTCCCGGCACGAAGGCGTCGAGGTCGGCCGAAAGGGAATCGAGCTCCAGCCCCGAGACGAAGCGGGCGAGGTTGTAGGCGTGCGTGCCAATGTCGCCGAGCGCGCCGCCGGCGCCGGCCTGCTTGGGGTCGGAGCGCCATGAGGCCTGCTTCTGACCGGTCGCGGCTAGGTCTTCGGTCAGCCAGTCCTGCGGATATTCCGACTGCACGATGCGGATGTCGCCGAGCATGCCCTTGGCCACCATCTCGCGCGCCTGCCGCACCATCGGATAGGCTGTGTAGTTGTGGGTGAGCACGAACACCTTTCCAGCCTTCTCGACCAGTGCGGCAAGCTTCTTCGCCTCGGCGAGAGAGGTCGCGAGCGGCTTGTCGCAGATGACGTGGATACCCGCCTCGAGGAAGGCTTTGGCCGCCGGCACATGCACATTGTTGGGCGTGACGATCGCCACTGCCTCGATGCCGTCCGGGCGTTTGGCTTCGGCCTTGGCCATCTCGGCATAGGAGCCGTAGCTGCGTGACGGATCGAGCCCGAGTTCTTCGGCCGAGGCCTTCGCGCGCGCCGGGTCCGACGACAGCGCGCCGGCCACCAGCACGAAGTCGTTGTCCATGCGCGCCGCAATCCGGTGCACCGCGCCGATGAAAGCGCCCTGCCCGCCGCCGACCATGCCGTAGCGGATCGGGCCGCCTCCCGTCTCCGATTTCGATGCGCCGACCATGCTTTCGTTCTCCCTCATGTTGGTTAGCTCCCCCTTGAGGGGAGGTCGATCCGCACAGCGGATCGGGTGGGGTCGCCGGGCGTGGATCTCGGCATAAACCGACCCAGCCCGGCCCTTTGGGCCACTCTCCCCTCGAGGGGAGGATAAAGGTGCTAAATCCCCATCATCGCGCGCAGCAGCTTCTTGTCGCTGGTGCCGCCGGCGAAATCATCAAAGGCCCTTTCGGTGACCCGGATGATATGATGCTGGATGAAGGGTGCGCCTTCGGCCGCGCCGTCCTCGGGATGCTTGAGGCAGCATTCCCATTCCAGCACCGCCCAGGAATCGTAGTTGTACTGGGTGAGCTTGGAGAAGATGCCGCTGAAATCGACCTGCCCGTCGCCGAGTGAACGGAAACGCCCGGCACGGTTCACCCAGCCCTGATAGCCCGAATAGACGCCTTGCCGCCCCGTCGGGTTGAACTCGGCATCCTTGACGTGGAAGGCCTTGATCCGCTCGTGGTAGAGGTCGATGAACTCGAGATAGTCGAGCTGCTGCAACAAAAAGTGCGACGGGTCGTAATTGATGTTGCAGCGCTTGTGGCCGCCTACCGCGTCGAGGAACATCTCGAAGGTCGCGCCGTCGAATACGTCCTCGCCTGGATGGATCTCGTAGCCGATATCGACGCCGTTCTCATCATAGACGTCGAGGATCGGCTTCCAGCGCTTGCCCAGCTCGGCAAACGCCTCCTCGATCAGCCCAGGCGGCCGCTGCGGCCACGGATAGAGGTATGGGAAAGCGAGCGCGCCGCTGAAGCTCACCGACGCCTTGAGGCCGAGATTCTTCGATGCCTTGGCGCCGAATTCCATCTGCTCGACCGCCCATTTCTGCCGAGCCTTCGGATTGTTGTGCACCTCTGGCGGCGCAAACCCGTCGAACTGCGCGTCGTAAGCTGGATGCACCGCCACCAATTGCCCCTGCAGGTGCGTCGACAGCTCGGTAATCTCGACGCCGGCTTCAGTGCAGATGCCCTTCACCTCGTCGCAATAGGTTTTCGACGACGCCGCCTTTTTCAGGTCGAACAGCCGTCCGTCCCAGGTCGGGATCTGTACGCCTTTGTAGCCGAGCCCGGCCGCCCATTTGGTGATCGAGGCCAGCGAATTGAACGGCGCGGCGTCGCCCGCGAACTGCGCCAGAAACAGGCCGGGCCCCTTCATCGTCGTCGGCATCGGCATCCTCCCTCTCTCGTTTTCATGGACCAAGCATAGCGCCGATTGAAGCGAGGGCCAGCCTCTTCGACCGTTCGTCTCGGCGCCGACAAGCAGCGGCATTCTGGTATTACCAAATACGGCTGTTTGGTCAAGCGGCCAGAAACAGTTGGAATGCGAGCCGCACGATTGCCGAAAGGCATCTTAATCTTTTCAAATCAAAGCATTGACTGATAAGTTGAGCCCAATAGGCGGTCTCCTTGCCGTTACTGTGAATTTGCTGTAGAGGTTCTGTCAGGCCCAATTGGTCGAACCAGTTTCGAGAAAAAACACTGGAACGCCGTGGGGAGGAGATCATGCGACGGGCTCGGTGGAGAACGCCGCGAAAAACGTGACAGGCGAATTCTGGGAAGGATAGACCATGCACCTTTCGACGCACAACTGGATGCGGGCGGAGCCGCTGGAGGTGACGCTGAAGCGCATCAAGAAGTTCGGCTATGAGTCGATCGAGATTTCCGGCGAGCCCGAGCAGTACAAGACCAAGGAAACGCGCGCGCTCCTGAAGGAGCACGGCATACGTTGCTGGGGTTCGGTGACGCTGATGCTGGGCGAACGCAACCTTGCCGCCAAGAACCAGGGCCAGCGCGAGCGATCGGTACAATATGTCAAGGACGTGCTGACCATGGTGAGCGAGCTTGACGGCGAGATCATCACGCTGGTTCCCGCCACCGTCGGCAAGGTGGTGCCCGACGGCACCGAGGCGGAAGAGTGGGGCTGGGTGGTGGACGCCACGCGCGAATGCTTCGCGCATGCCAAGAAGGTCGGCGTCAAGATCGCCGTCGAGCCGCTCAACCGTTTCGAGACCTACCTCTTCAATCGTGGTGCCCAGGCGCTCGCGCTCGCGGATGCGGTGAGCCCGGAATGCGGCGTCTGCCTCGACGCCTACCACATCCATATGGAGGAATTTAACGTCTATGACGCCATCCGCCAGGTCGGCAAGCGCCTCTACGACTTCCATGTCGCCGACAACAACCGCTTTGCCGCGGGTCTCGGCCAGATCGACTGGCCGAAGATCGTCGGCACGCTGAAGGAGATCGGCTATGACGGCGCGCTGACCAACGAGTTCGTCGCGCCGGTCGACCGCACGCCGGCCGCCCCTTATCCGGAGATGGTGGAGCGCAACCCGGTCGACATCTCGCCCGAGCAGCTCAAATTCATCCAGGATCACGGCTCCAGCGTGCTCACCGAGAAGTTCTACACCGATCAGATGCGCATCACCGCCGAAACGCTGCTGCCGCTGATCAAGTAGAGGGTCCGATTGGAGCTTAGCCCTACCGTCCTGGCCGGGCGGCGGGTCCGGGGATCAAGATGCGTATAAAAAGCGTCCAGGCCTGGTGGGTTCGCATACCGATCGAAGTCGCAAAGCAGCATCGCAGCGACTTCGGTCAGGTGACGACGTTCGACGCCGCCATCCTGCGCGTCGAGACCGACGACGGCCTGGTCGGCTGGGGCGAGGGCAAGAACGCCGCCGGCAGCGCCGGCAGCTATGGCGCGCTGGTCCACATGCTGAACCACGAAATTGCGCCGCAGCTCATCGGCCGTGATCCGGCCGATATCGGCATCATCTGGGAGATGCTCTACAACGGCGTGCGACACCACACGGCGGCCCATGCCGGCCATGCCATGCCCCAGCTGGCGCGGCGCGGCATGAGCGTGGCGGCGATCAGCGCCGTCGACATCGCGCTTTGGGACATCCTCGGCAAGTCGCTGGGGCAGCCGGTCTGGCGGCTGCTCGGCGGCCGCAAGGTCGAGCGCATGCAGGCCTATGCCTCGGGCGGCTGGGCGCCAGCCGATACCATCGGCGACCAGCTCAAATCCTATATCGCCAAAGGCGGCTTCAAGGCGCTGAAGATGCGCATCGGCGCCATGGACGGCACGCCGCATATCTCGGCCGCGCGCGTCCGCGCCGCCAGGGAAGCGATCGGTCCCGATGTCGAACTTATGGTGGACGCGCACGGCACCTACACCGTCGCCGAGGCCAAGCGCTTCATCAGCCTCACCGCCGATCTCGATCTGGCCTGGTTCGAGGAGCCGGTGATCGCCGACGACAAGTCCGGTATGGCCGAGGTGCGCGCGTCCGGTTCGACCCCGATCGCCACCGGCGAGAGCGAGGCGACGCGCTACGCCTTCCGCGATCTGGCCGTGTTGAAATCGGCCGACATCTTCCAGCCTGATCCCGCCTTCTGCGGCGGCATCAGCGAGGCGATGAAGATCGGCACCATCGCCAGCGCCTTTAACCTGCGCTTCGCGCCGCATCTGTGGGCCGGCGCGCCCTGCTTCTTCGCCGGACTGCATGTCTGCGCGGCTTCCCCCGCGGCCTTCATCGTCGAGTATTCGCTGGGCGCCAATCCGATGATCCACGATCTCGTCGAGGAGACTGTCGAAGCAAAGGACGGTATGATAGCGATCCCTGAAAAGCCCGGATTGGGTTTCACCGTTTCGGAGCGATTCCTGGAGGCCCACGCGCTACGCATTTGACGATGAAAGAAAAGAACCTTCTTGCGGAACTCGCCGCCTATCTGTTCTCCAACTCGGACAAGGAGTCGGGCCGCACGCCGTCGGAGCGCGAGCTGGCGGAGCATTTCGCCGTCAGCCGCGGCCAGATCCGCGAGGCGCTTGCCATCCTCGAAGCGATGCGCATCGTCGAGCGCCGCGCCAAGTCCGGCATCTATATCGATACCAAACAGGCAAGCGTGGAAGCGTTAGCGCTTTTCGCCCGCGCGGGCCTGCCGCTCGATCCGGTGCAGATCTACGAGACCGTCGAGCTGCGCAAGATCCACGAGATCAAGGCGGCCGAGCTTGCCTGCTCACGCGCCACCGAGGAGAATTTCGAGCGGCTCCGCGAGATCCTGAAGGCTTCCGAGGAGCGCATCGCCGCCGGCGAAGGCCTCGCCAAGGAAGACCGCGAGTTCCACCTCGAGATCGTGCGAGCGACCAAGAACGGCGTCTTTCACAACATCTGCAGCGTCTACTACCTGATGGGCGAGCAGCGCCTGCCGATCTATTTCAACGATCTGGAGCGCAGCATGCGCTCGCATGCCGAACACATCCAGATCTACGAGGCGCTGTTGCGCCGCGACGGCAACCTCGCCCAGGCGCTGATGAGTGCGCACCTGCAAGGCGCCGAGAGCTACTGGAAGGGGATCATCGAAGGTCGCTGGACCGAGCCGAAAAGCGCGGCGCTCGAAAGGGCCTGAGCTTCATGCGCAAGATCCTGTCGACGCACCCGCTACATCCGCGCGCGACAAGCATGCTGGCGGGAGCCGGCCGGCTGGTCGTCGCCTCCGCGCTCGATGCAAAAACACTGGCTGCCGAGGCGAAAGACGCAGACATCGTCATCGTCCGAGCGCCGCTGCCGCCGGAGCTGTTCGCAGGCGCGTCCCTGTTGCGCGCCGCAATCCGCCATGGCGCGGGACTGGACATGATCCCGGTCGAGGCGGCCACCGCCGCCGGCGTGCTGGTGGCGAACGTGCCGGCCGTCAATGCCCGCTCGGTGGCCGAACATGTAATGTTCACGGCGCTGGCGCTGCTCAGGCGCTTCCGCATGATGGATCGCGACCTTCGCGCCAGGGGCTGGCTCGCCGGGCGCGAGCATGCCAATTCGACCAGCGAGCTCGCCGGCAAGACGATCGGCATCGTCGGCCTCGGCGCCGTCGGCCAGGCCGTCGGCCACATCGCCGCGCACGGCTTCGACCTCAATGTCGTGGCGACGACGCGTAGCCTGCGCCCGGCGCCCGAGCGCGTCGGCTTCCTGTCGATAGACGCGCTGGTCGAGCAGAGCGAGATCATCGTGCTCTGCTGCCCGCTGACCGAGGAGACGCGCGGCCTGATCAGCCGCGAGCGCATCGCCCGCATGAAGCCCAATGCGCTGTTGATCAATGTCTCGCGCGGGCCGGTGGTCGATGACGAGGCGCTGATCGAAGCGCTGCGAAGAGGCCGCATCGGCGGTGCGGCGCTCGACGTCTTTGCGACCCAGCCGCTGCCGCCGAGCCACCCCTATTTCAGCTTCGACAACGTCATCATCACTCCGCATATGGCCGGCATCACCGAGGAATCGATGATGCGCATGGGCGTCGGCGCGGCGAACGAGGCCTTGCTGGTGCTTGCCGACAAGCTGCCGGTCAACCTGCGGAATCCGGAAGTGATCGAGCGTTACCGTCGGCGCTTTCCTGCCCCCTGACTGCGTCCCTGTCACGACGTTAGCCGCTCAGCAAAGCCTCCACCGCGGCAGCAATTCCGAGCAGACGTCGGTCGTGCCCATGCCTCGCCACCAGCATCAGCCCAGCCGGCAGCTTCGTGCCCGGCATCGGCAGCGAGATTGCACAGAGATCGAACTGGTTGGCGACCTGCGTGTTGCGCAGGAGCAAGCCTTCCGTCCTGCCGCGTAGCGCTTCGTCGCCGGCCATCGCCGCGATCGACGGCGCGACCATCGGCACGGTCGGCAGAGCAAGCGCGTCGACCGCTTGCAGCCGTTCCGCCATGGCCGCGACCAGTTCCGCCCGGCGGCGGATTGTCCTGATATAGGCGGAAGCGGGAACCGTCAGCGCGCGCGACAAAGGCCCGCTGACATGTGGGTCCACGGGCACCGAGGCGCCGGTCGCCAGCCAGTCGGCATGCACCTCCGCACCCTCCATCGACGCGATCGAGGCGCGCACGGTCGCCGCGCGCATCCCGCCGATAAGGTCATCGATCGACAGATCGGCGACGCGTGCGCCTGCCCGCTCCATTTGGCCGGTGCAGGCCTCAAAGGCCGCGGCGACCTCCGCTAGCGTGTCGTCGAACAGCCGGCCGCGCGGAACGCCGATGCGCAGACCGGCGAGCGGGATCGGCTGGAGGGGAACCGGCTCCTCCCCCGCCATGATCGCGTCGGCAACCGCGCAATCAGCGACGCTGCGGGCGAGCGGACCGATCGAATCCAGTGTCGCCGACAAGGGAAACGCGCCGTCCAAGGACACGCGCCGGGCCGTCGGCTTGAAGCCGACGACGCCGTTGAGCGAGGCCGGAATGCGCACCGAGCCGCCCGTGTCCGAGCCGATCGAGATCTGGCTGCTGCCTTCGCCCACCGCAACGCCGGCGCCGGATGAAGAACCGCCCGGGATCAGGCTGGCATCCGCCGCATTGCCCGGCGTGCCGTAGTGCAGGTTGTCGCCGATCGCGGTGAAGGCGAATTCGGTCATGTTGGTCTTGCCGAGGATGACCGCGCCCGCCTGGCGCAGCCGGCGCACGATCGCCGCGTCCTGCGCGGCGGGCTGAGCACCGGCGAACATCGCCGAGCCTGCTCGGGTCGGCTCGCCGGCGACATCGAACAGATCCTTGATCGACACGACCGCGCCATCGAGCGGCCCGAGGCAGACGCCGGCTCTTTGCCGCGCGTCGGCTGCATCCGCTGCGGCGAGCGCCGCCTGCGCATAGAGCTTGACGTAGACCTTTTCGTCAGCCGCGCGATTGGCAAGACGTGACAGGATGATTTCGAGACGGTCGCGCACGGATTGCATGTCGATGTCGGACTCCGCAAGGATGCAACGTCTTTTAAGGCAGCCGATTTGGCTAGCGGATGGATAACCCGGCAAGGGTGCCTTTGCACCTGCCAGCGATAGGAAAGAGACTGATGCTGTACAAAGGCAGTTGCCACTGCGGCAAGGTGGCTTTCGAGGTCGCAGGCGAGCTCGGCGGCGCCGTGCGCTGCAACTGTTCGATCTGCGCGCGCAAGGGGGCGCTGCTTTGGGCCGTGCCGCACGCCAGCATGCGCCTGGTTGCCTGGGCCGACGACCTCGGAAAATACACCTTCGGCAAGGGCGCAATCGCGCATCGCTTCTGCCGGACCTGCGGCATCCATCCCTTCGCCGAGGATGTGAGTCGAGGCAGCGAGCGCAGCGCCTACATCAACATCAATTGCCTGGACGGCATCGATCTCCCCGCCATCGAGGTTTTCGAGTTCGACGGCCGCTCGGCTTAGCCCAGACTACATCGCTCTGCCGACAAGCCGGCGGTATCGGCCGCTTGTCGGCCCAAGGTTATTCAAGCCTGTTTCGGCCCGACGGCGAAGGTCACCAGCGCCGCGAGCAGCGTTGCCATGGCACCGTAGCCGAATGCGCTGGCGACGCCGGCATGGTCGACCAGCAGGCCGCCGAAGACTGCGCCCAGCGCGATCGCCACCTGGAACGTCGCGACCATCAGGCCGCCGGCGCTCTCGGCTTGGTCGGGAGCGGCGCGCACCAGCCAAGTCTGCAGCCCGACCGGCACCGCGCCGAAGGCAAAGCCCCATGCTGCAACTGCGATCGCCGCAATCACCGGTGAAGCGCCGATGGTGAGCATGGCAAGCGCCGACAGCGCGATCAGCAGCGGCGCCAGTCCGACCGCAAGCTTCAGATTGCGCTCGGCCAGGAAAGCGCCGGCGAAATTGCCGAAGAAGCCGCCGATGCCATAGGCGAGCAGCACCAGCGAGATGGTCTCGATCGGCATGACCGGCACCGTCTCCAGAAATGGCCGCACATAGGTGAAGCCGGCAAACTGTCCCGAGGCGACGAGCAGCACGACCAGCAGCGCGATGCGGATCGTCCGCCGCTTCAGCACCTCGATCAGCGTGCGAAAGCTCGCCACGGCCGTCGGCGGCAGGCTGGGGATGGTGGCAAGCTGTACGAGCAGCGTCAGCGCGCCGACGACCGCCGCGATCATGAAGGCCGTGCGCCAGCCCCAGATGTCGCCGACATAGGCGCCGACCGGCGCCGCGGTGACGGTCGCCACCGATACGCCGGTCAGGATGATCGACATGGCGCGCGGCATCAGCCGCATCGGCACCAGCCGCATCGCCATGGCGGCCGACATCGACCAGAAGCCGCCCAGCGCGACGCCCAGAACCACGCGGGCCAGAAGCAGCATCGTGAGCGAGGAGGCGAAGGCGGCAAGCAGGTTGGAGACGATCAGAAGCACGGTGAGCAGCCACATGACCAGCCTGCGGTCCAGCCGCTTGGTGACGATGGCCATCGTGGGTGCTGCGATCGCGCCGACGACGGCCGTCGCCGTCACGGCCTGGCCGGCGGCGCCTTCGCTGACGCCGAGATCCTGCGCCAGCCGCGTCAGCAGGCTGGCGGGCAGAAATTCGGCGGTCACCAAGCCAAACACGCCGAGCGCCAGCGAGACCACCGCGCCCCATACCGGCTCGCTTCGCTCCTCAGCTTCGGTTCTATCGAGAACAGCGGCATCGATGACGCGTGTGGCGGGTTCGGTCATGGGAAAATCTCCGATCTGTTTTGCGGCGCCATTTGGAAGACCGCCAGTTCGGGATCCACCCGTTACAGGCCTGGCGCGCGACGCTGCAGTGCAACATAGGGAGTGACCGGCTGGAGTTTCCATGCTAGAAACGCCGAAATGAATTACAATTCGTCCAAAACCACATTCCCGGCGCCCGGCGATCCGCTGACCGACATGTTGCGCGGATTGCGGCTCGACGGCGTCGACTATGGCCGCTGCGTGCTGGGCGAACCGTGGGCCGTTTCCTTCCCCGCGCAGAAGGCGGCGCGGTTCCATTTCATCGGCCAACAGGGCTGCTGGCTGTTCTCACCGGCCAAGGAATGGATCGAGCTCTCGGTCGGCGACGCGCTCTTGATCCCGCGTGGCGACGAGCATGTGCTGGCGAGCGCGCCGGGCGTTCCGCCCGTGCCGATCGGCCGCTACACGATCGAGCCGGTCTGCGAGAACATCTATGACGTCTCCAACGGCTGCGACGGCTGCAAGACCTTGCTGTTTTGCGGCAGCATGCATTTCAATCTCGACGGCTCGCATCCGCTGCTCGACATGATGCCCGACCTGATGCAGGCGCATAAGCTGATGGCGAACGCCCCGGGCATCCAGCATCTGCTCGATGCGATGGCCGGCGAGGTGACGATGGACCGGGTCGGCTCTGGCGGCATTCTCGCCCGCTTGGCTGACGTGCTCGCCGCCACAATCATCCGCTCCTGGGTAGAGAACGGCTGCGGCGACGCGACCGGATGGATCGCCGCGGTCCGCAATCCTGACGTCGGCAAGGTGCTCGCCGCCATTCATCTGCAGCCCGACCGCGATTGGACGGTGGCGGCCCTGGCCCGATTGATGGGCGCGTCTCGCTCCGCCTTCGCGCAGCGCTTCGCCACCGTGGTCGGCGAGACGCCGGCCAAATATGTGCTGCGCGTGCGCATGCATCAGGCGCGGCAATGGCTCGCCCGCGACGGGATGCGGGTGTCGGTCGTGGCGGCGAAACTGGGCTACGATTCGGAAGCTTCCTTCAGCCGCGCCTTCAAGCGGGTGATGGGTGTCGCGCCGAGCCAGTTGCGCAATGGCGGCGGCGAGCCATCCTGACAGGGCGTTCAGGTCGCTGCCACGCTGGAGGAATTGCCAAGTCTTTTGGACGACGCGTCATTCTCCACCGACAGGAAGCGCCTAAGCTGGCCACAGGAGGAACCCCTCATGGCTAACCAACTCGCAGCGCTTGCGCTCGCCGCGCTCACCATCTCTGCTGGGCAGGCATTCGGCCTCGAAGACAGCTATTTGCCGGCCGACAAGATCCCTTATGTCGTTGAAGCGCCGGACCAGCCGCAGCGCCTCGGCCCGCTATGGGGCTCGCGGACCAAGGGCGCGGCCGGCACGCTGCTCAAAGTTCCCGGCAACTGGCGCGCACCGGTCCACGCGCACACCGCCGACTATCGCGCCGTCGTCATCAAGGGGCTCTGGGCGCATTGGCAGATCCAAGGCGGCGAGGCGACCAAGGTCGAGTTGCCGCCGGGCTCCTACTGGACCCAGAAAGCCAACGAGATGCATGACGATGCCTGCCTGTCCGACACCGAATGCGTGATCCTGCTGATCAACGACACGCCCTACGAGACTTATCTGCCGAAGTAAGTGCAGGCCGATAGCAATCGGCCGGTCCGCCCGCTATCCGGCGTGCCGCAAGCTGACGCCGCTGCCCTTATCGAACAGCACCACCTTGTCCGCGTTCCAGGCAAAGCGGACCGGCTGCTCGATCTCGACGGCGGTTCTCGCCGGCACGGTGGCTCTCAGCATCGTGTCGCCGACCCTCAGCGTCACGATCTTCTCGACGCCGTGGTTCTCGACATCGTGGACTTTAGCCTCGACCGGCGCGCCGCCTTCCAGGTAGACGTCCTCCGGACGGATGCCGAAGACGAGCGGGCGACCGTCGCTCGCGCCCCCCGTCTTTGGCCCCCAAGAAGCCCTGGCGCCCCCGCCAACCGGCAATTCGAAACTCATCGGCGCCATCACCGCGCGGTCGTCGACCAGCTTGCCGTCGATGAGGTTCATCGGCGGCGAGCCGACGAAGCTTGCGACATAGGTATCGCGGGGATTGTTGTAGATCTCCTGCGGCGTGCCGGTCTGCACGATGCGGCCATGGTTCAGCACGCCGACCTTGTCGCCCATCGACATCGCTTCGATCTGGTCGTGGGTGACGAACAGGAAGGTGGCACCGAGCTGCATCTGCAGGTTCTTCAACTCCGTGCGCAGCGCCTCGCGTAGCTTGGCGTCGAGCGCCGACAGCGGCTCGTCCATCAGGAACACGCGTGGTTTGCGCACGATCGCGCGGCCGATCGAGACCCGCTGCATCTCGCCACCGGAGAGCCGGTCGGTCTTGCGGTCGAGCAGATGCTCGATGCGCAGCGTGCGGGCGGCGCGCGCGACGCGGTCCTTGATCTCGGCATCCGGCAGCCGGCGAATCTTTGGCTTCAGCGGAAACTCGAGATTCTGCCGCACCGTGTAGCGCGGATAGAGCGAATATTGCTGCAGCACCAAGGCCACGTCGCGCTCGGCCGCGCTCCAGTCGGCGACGTCGACGCCGTCGATGAAGACCTGGCCCTCGGTCGGTTTCTCGAGGCCGGCGATCATCCGGAGCGTCGTCGTCTTGCCGGCGCCGGTTTCGCCCAAAAGCACGAAGAACTCGCCATCGGCGATATTGAGGTTGAGACCCGTCAGCGCGGTATGGCCGCCGAACTTCTTGGTGATGTTCTTCAGTTCGATATGGGCCATTACAGCCTTACTCCCAGCGACTTGCCGCTTGCCGTGTCGAAGAAATGCGCCTGTTCCGGGTCGATGCGGGCATGAACCTTCTCGCCCGGACCCGACACGTAGCCGGCCTTGGTGCGGGCGCGCAGCATCTTGGAGCCGACCTTGAGGTCGACAATGTCGAAGGAGCCGAGCGGCTCGATGATCTGCGCTTCGACCGGCACGTAGCCGGGAGCGGCATCATGCCGGACGAGCACGCCTTCCGGACGGATGCCGAGCGTCAAGCCACCATTGGAATGCCCGTTGAGCCTGGAGAGGAGCTCGCGCGGGAACTCGAAACCCGTCGGCGCACCGCCGACGGTGACGGAGGCGGCGCCGGCCTGATCGGCGACGCTCGCCTCGGCGATGTTCATCACCGGGCTGCCGACGAATTGCGCCACGAACAGGTTTGCCGGATGCGAGTAGACCTCGTCCGGCGTGCCGACCTGCTGGATGAAGCCCTCGTGCATGATGACGATGCGGTCGGCCAGACTCATCGCCTCGATCTGGTCGTGGGTGACATAGATCGTGGTCGATCCCTGCTTGATGTGCAGCCGCTTGATCTCGGCCCGCATTTCCTCGCGCAGCTTGGCGTCCAGCGCGCCGATCGGCTCATCCATCAGCATCGCCTTCGGCCGCCGCACCAGCGCGCGGCCGATCGCCACGCGTTGCATGTCGCCGCCCGAAAGCGCAGACGGCCTCTTGTCGAGCAGGTCAGTGATGCGCAACACCCTTGCGATCTCGCGCACCGAGGTTTCGACCTCGCTGCTGCTCATGCGCGTGGCCCGCAACGGAAAGGCGATGTTCTCGAACACCGTCATATGCGGATAGAGCGAGAAGGACTGGAACACCATGGCGATGTCGCGGTCGGCAGCTTTCAGGTGCTGCACCGCCTTGCCGTCGATCAGGATGTCGCCCTGATCGATCGTCTCGAGCCCGGCAATCGCGCGCAGCGTCGTCGTCTTGCCGCAGCCCGACTGTCCAAGCAGCACGATGAACTCGTTGTCGGCGATGGCGAGGTTCAGATTATGGATGACCTGGACCGCACCAAAGAATTTCTCGATGCCGCGAAGTTCGATCTGCGTCACTGCCCGGCCCCCTCATGCGTCACGGCGCCGGTTTCCTCTCTCTGCTCCGGTGCGATCTTCGACGTGATGTTGAAGCCGATCAGCCCGATCAGGATGATCGTCACCCCATAGGAATGCAGGCTGAGGCTCCATGGCTGGCAGAGCGCGACGATGCCGAGCACCATGAGGATCTGCGATGCCGGCAAAAGGTACTTCTCGTTGACGGCGCGAAAACTCATTTGCGGATCGCTCCGAAAGTCACGCCGCGAAGCAGGTGGTTGCGCAGCAGGAAGGTGAAGATCGCAACCGGCAGCAGGAACAGGAACGTGCCCGCCGCGATCGTGGTCCAGTCCGGCAGGCCGGAGCCGATCTGCGACGGGATGAAGGGCGGCGCCGTCTGGGCGCGCCGGTTGGTCATGATCAGCGCGAAAGCGTACTCGTTCCAGGCGGTGATGAAGCAGAACACGGCGGTGGCGGCGATGCCGGTTGCGGCCTCGGGCAGCACGATCTTGAAGAAGGCCTGCATGCGCGTATAGCCGTCGACAAGTGCTGCCTCCTCATACTCTTTCGGGATCTCATCCATGAAGCCCTTCATCAGCCAGACCGAGAAGGACAGGTTGAAGGCGACGTAGAGGATGATCAGGCCGATATGGGAGTCGTTGAGGCCAACTGCCCGGTACATCAGGAACATCGGGATGGCGACGACCACCGGCGGCAGCATGCGCGTCGAGAGGATGAAGAACAGAAGGTCCGCCTCGCCGGCGATCTTGAAGCGCGAGAAGCCGTAGGCGGTGAAGGTTCCCATGCCGACGGCGAGAACGGTGCTGACCACCGCCACGATCAGGCTGTTCATGAACCGGTCGGGATATTGCGAAAGCTGCACGTCCTTGCCGACCTTCAGCACTCGCTCGCCGCCGTCGTAGATGCGCTTTTCCCACCAGGGCGCGGCTTCGTAGACTTGCGGGTCGACGGTCTTCTGCATCTGCACGCGCTTGGTGAAGAGCCGCACGAACGGCGTCACCTCGGGCTCGAACAGCACGGTTGGCGGCACGCTGACGGCGAGCTCCTTCGGCTTGAATGCCGTCGAGGCGATCCAATAGATCGGTGCGAGGAAGACCAGCGTGGCGATCAGCACCGCGGCGATGGCGACACGGTTGAGCGCGACCTCGGAAGAAGTGCGGACGGCGGCCATCTCAGCGCTCCTTCACCTTGTTGAGATACTTCACGTAGAGGTTGGTGATGGCCAGCACCATGATCAGCACGATGTAGGCGAGCGCGCAGGATTTGCCGGTGTCCCACTGCTGGAAGGCCTGCTTGTAGAGCCGGATCGCGATCAGCTCGGCGGTCGGCTGAGTCGTCATCGTGTAGGCGATGTCGAAGGTCTTGAAGGCTTCCATGGTGCGGAAGATCAGCGCGATCAAAAGGATCGGCGAGACCAGCGGCAACGTGATGCGGGTGAAGGTGTACCACCAGCTGGCGCGGTCGATCGCGGCGGCCTCGTAGAGGTGCTGCGGCACCGCCGACAGGCCGGCGAGCGACAGCAGCATGACGAAGGGCGACCACATCCAGATGTCGGTGATCGCGACGGCGTAGAGCGCGCTGTCGGGATTGGAGAGCCAGGCGAAGTCGCCGAGGCCGAAGACGTAGTTGATCGGTCCCCAGGACGGGCTGTAGAGCAGCTGCCAGAACAGGCCGACGACCGCCGCCGACATCATCATCGGCAGCAACAGCAAGGTCGTGATCAGGCCCTTCATCGGAAAGCTGCGGTTGAGCAGAAGCGCGAGGCCGAAGCCTACGATCATCTGCCCGGCCACCGACACGATCACATATTTCGCGGTGATGACGAAGTTCGACCAGATGTGATCGTCGCTGAGCAGCTCGCGGTAATTCTGCAGGCCGACGAACTGCCAGGGCTCGCTGCGGTTCGCGGCGAAGTTGGTGAAGGAATAGCCGAGCGAATAGATCAGCGGAAAAATGTTGAAGACGATCAGGAAAACCAGCGTCGGGATGATGAACATGTTGCGGATGGTCAGATCCGACCAGCCTCGCGCGGCGGCCCTGGATGCTGGATCAAGATTGGTAAGGGCTACCGAAGCCAACGGTCGTTCTCCCTGAAAACAGGAATGCCGGAGGGGAAACCCTCCTCCGGCATTCTGACTGTGACGCCTACTTGTAGCGGTTGTATTTGGTGAACGTCGCCTTCCAGTCGGCGGCGGTCTTGTCGAGCGCTTCCTGGGCGGTGCCCTTGCCGCCGACCACGAACGGATAGATGTTCTGGTTCAGCTGATCGAGCACTTCGGCATATTCAGGCGTTGCCCAGAAGTCCTTGACCATGAACATCGTGTCGTAGAAGGCCTTGTTATACGGCGTAGCGTTCTGGAAGGCCTCCGACTTAAGCACGGCCTGGCTGCAGGTGTAGCCGCCGAGCTCGGCCCACTTCTTCTGGGTCTCGTCCTTGATGAACCACTCAAGGAATTTCATCGCCTCGTCCTTGTTCTTCGAGTACGAGACGACGGAGATGCCCTGGCCGCCGAGAGCGGCGAAGCGCTTGCCGTCCGGACCGGCCGGGTTGGCGAAGAAGCCGGTCACGTCGGCATAGGGGTTGGTGGCTTTGTTCACCAGCGGCGGGAAGAAGGCGAAGAAGTTCATGCTCATCGCGGCGAGCCCGCCAGTGATGGCTTGGTTGTCCTCCACGAAGAACGTCTTGCCCCAGCCGGGAGGCGTGAACTTGTAGAGTTCCTTGTACATTTCGAGGCCGGCGACGGCCTCCTTGGAATTGGTGATGCCGTCGACCTTGTAGGTCGCGTAGTCGCCGAGATCGCCGCCATAGCTGAAGATCGCGCTTTCGACGCCCATCGCCATCGCGTCATACGAGTTGTCGGTGTAGATCGCGACGCCGTAGCGCTTCTGGTCCGGACGATGGAAGAACTCGGCGATGTCGCGCAGCTGCGCATAGGTCTTCGGAACATCGAGGTCGTAGCCGTACTTCGCCTTGAAGGCTTCCTTCTCCTTCGGGTCCTCGAACCAGTCCTTGCGGTAAGACCAGCCGATCGCATCGCCTTCCAGCGGGATCGCCCAGTACTTGCCGGAACCGCCCGGGTACTCGGCATAATATTTGATGGTGGCGGGCGCCATCACATCGCCAAGCTTATGCTTGTTGAAGAAGTCGGTCAGATCCACATAGTGGCCCTGCGTCGAGCCGGCGCCCAGCCATTGCGAGTCGCCGACCACCATGTCGTAGGCGTCGCCATGCGCGTTGAACTCGGTGAAGGCCTTGGTCTGGAAATCAGGCCACGGCGTGGTCTGCACCGTGACTTTCACGCCCGTCTCGGCCGTGTAGTCGTTGACGAGTTCCTGCAGATAGTTCGCCGGATCCCATTCCGCCCAGAAGATGGTGAGTTCCTTGTCTTGCGCGCGGACGGATGTCCCGCAGGCAAGCGCCAGCCCGATACCAGCGATCACGCTGGTCACTATCTTGCGCATAGTTTTCCTCCCTTGTGCGCCTTCTACCTTGTCATGCGGGCCGGCATAGTGGTCGGCCCTGGCAGTTCCTCCCGTGACGGCATTTTCCGTTTTCGGGCCTCCTCGCCCGACCGGAAAAATCGATCGCAACCTTCACCCTCGCTCCGCTTTACGCGTCCTGATCTGGTATTACCAATTCAAGAGGGACGTCAAGTTCTTTCTTGTGCAGTCCAAAACGGCTCCACGAGCCGCTCAAAGCGATATCCCTCTGTTTTCTATAATTTTTCATACTCCTTGATATGCGGAGACCTTGTCTTCAGCGGTGTATTGCAGTCATTGTTGTTGACATCCTCTCCAATCTGGTCGAACCAGATTCAGGACATGTCTATTTCGGCTGATGCCGAACCTCCAGTCGCCTTCGCTCCTGATTCCGCCACCGCCGCGCGCACCAGCGCGCCCGCCGCCCACTCGGCGACCGCCATCATGTCACGGCTGTCCAGCCCCCACATATCCTTCAGCACGATCAGCACCTCGACACCGAACATCATCGACAGCGCCTGGGCAAGACGCTTGAACTGGCGCGGCTTGAGCTGACCCTTGAGCGGAGCGATCGCGTCCTTCAGGAGGTCGATCCGATGGCCGCGCTTGAAAGCCGGTTCGGCGCCTAGCGTGCCAGCCTGCCGTCTCGCCCACTGGTCGAGCGAAAGCTTGAGCGCCGCCTTGAACGTCGCCTCGAAAGCCTCGATGCGCGGCATGGCGGAGGCGAAGAGTTCGGCAACCCGCTGTTCCGGATCTTTCGAATTCGATTTCCAGGTCAGGATCGGTCCGAGCCCCTCGTCGACGACCGCCTGCACCAGCGCGGCCTGGCTCGGAAAGTAGCGATAGGCGGTCGCGCGCGACACTTCCGCAGCCTCTGCAACCTCGCTGACCGAAGGCGTCGCGCCGGATTGCATCAGCCGCGTCGCCGTTTCCAGCATCAGCCGCCTGGTGCGGGCGCGGGCCCCCTTCCCGGCTCTCAGCTGCTCGGCGTCATCGGAAGCGGCTTGTTGACGTGAGACATCCATATCAATACGATACGCGCGTCTCAAAAAATTGCAATGGCCGGACCAAGCGCCGGGCCCGAAGCGGCAGGCCGCACCGCCGAGCAGGCCGGCTAACCGAGGAGACGACGGGGAAAGGCGAATGAAGCGTATCTATGTGGTCGGCACCGCCGACACCAAGGGTGAGGAGCTTGCCTTCCTGGCCGACGCCGTCGCCGCCGGCGGCGGCTCGGTCGTCCGCGTCGATATCGGCACACGCGGCGCGACCGTCCCGGTGGATGTCGCGGCAAGCGAGGTCGCCGCGCATCATCCCGATGGAGCCGGCGCCGTGCTCGGCACTGACGACCGCGGACCCGCCGTTGCCGGCATGGGTGTCGCCTTTAACCGCTTCATCCAATCGCGCGACGACGTCGCCGGCGTGATCGGCATTGGCGGCGGCGGCGGCACATCGATTGTCACCGCCGGTATGCGCGCGCTACCGCTCGGCCTACCGAAGATCATGGTCTCGACGTTGGCCTCCGGCGATACCGCGCCTTATGTCGATGTCTCCGACATCGTCATGATGCCGTCGGTAACCGACATGGCCGGCCTCAATCGTCTGTCGCGCGTCGTCCTGCACAACGCCGCCCAGGCGATCGCCGGCATGGCGGCGAGGCCGGCCTCGTCAACTGCCGGCAAGCCGGCGCTCGGCTTGACCATGTTTGGCGTCACCACGCCCTGTGTCACGGCAATCGTCGAGCGCTTGCGCGCCGAATATGACTGCATGGTCTTCCATGCGACCGGCACAGGTGGCCGCTCGATGGAGAAGCTTGCCGATAGCGGCCTGCTCGCCGGCGTCCTTGATATCACCACAACCGAGGTCTGCGATTTGCTGTTCGACGGCGTGCTGCCGGCGACGGAGGATCGCTTCGGCGCCATTGCTCGCACGAAACTGCCCTATGTCGGCTCGGTCGGCGCGCTCGACATGGTGAACTTCTGGGCGCCGCCGACTATCCCCGACAAATATCGCGGGCGGCTGTTCTATGAGCATAATCCGAATGTCACGCTGATGCGCACTACCGCCGAGGAGAGCCGCCGGATCGGCGAATGGATCGGCGGCCGCCTCGCCCGTTGCGACGGCCCGGTGCGCTTCCTGATCCCGGAAAAAGGCGTGTCGGCGCTCGATGTCGAAGGCGGCGCCTTCTTCGATCCGCAAGCCGATGCGGCGCTGTTCGAGGCCATCGAGCACACCATCAAGCCGACCGGGAACCGTATCGTGACGCGCCTGCCGCTGCACATCAACGATCCTGCATTCGCCAAGGCCGCGGCCGAGGCTTTCCTCGACATCGCCAAGAAGTGAGATCCGACAAACATGGCCGCCATCCCGCGCAAAACCATACTGGAAAGGTTCCGCAAGATGATCGCCGATGGCGTTCCGATCGTCGGCGGCGGTGCCGGTACCGGCCTGTCGGCCAAGGCCGAGGAAGCCGGCGGCATCGATCTCATCATCATCTACAATTCCGGCCGTTACCGCATGGCCGGGCGCGGCTCGGCCGCCGGCCTGCTCGCCTATGGCAATGCCAACGAGATCGTCAAGGAAATGGCCTATGAGGTGCTGCCGGTGGTAAAGAAGACGCCGGTGCTGGCCGGCGTCAACGGCACCGACCCCTTCGTCATCATGCCGCTGTTTCTCGCCGAACTGAAGACGATGGGCTTTTCCGGCGTGCAGAATTTTCCGACCATCGGCCTCTTCGACGGCACCATGCGGCAGAGTTTCGAGGAGACCGGCATGGGTTTTAGCCTCGAGGTCGACATGATCGCCGAGGCGCACAAGCTCGACCTACTCACCACGCCTTACGTCTTCAACCCCGACGAGGCGCGCGCCATGACCAAGGCGGGCGCCGACGTGGTCGTAGCCCATATGGGCGTGACGACAGGCGGCTCGATCGGCGCGACCTCGGCGAAGTCGCTGGATGCCTGCGTCGAGGAGATCGACGCCATTGCCGACGCCGCGCGCTCGGTGCGCAAGGACGTCATCCTGCTTTGCCATGGCGGGCCGATCTCCATGCCCCATGACGCGCGCTACATCCTCGAGCGCTGCGAAGGACTGCACGGCTTCTACGGCGCAAGCTCGATGGAACGGCTGCCGGCCGAGGCGGCGATCGCCGGGCAGACGGCGGATTTCAAGGCAGCGGCAATCGGCAAAGCGAAAATGCCAGCAACTAGGTCCAATCTACATTCAGGATTCTCAACGCGGTTTGGCGTTGATTCATTGCGTTCCGAGGGTTCTGATTCGG
>NZ_NSGB01000029.1:0-36435 GCF_002294785.1 Mesorhizobium sp. WSM3868
CGTGCTCTCTACTTCCTCAGCTTCGTCCAACTCGCTTGCGCAATGCTATGGATGCGCTGAATGTCGATTCAGCCTAGTGCTGATCCCCCTCAGCGCTGGGGCTTTTCGATTCAGCCTGACCTGATATCAGTTCCCAGTGGGCGACGTGCTCCGCTTGCGTTTTCATGAACTTGCGCAGGAATTCTTCGGCCTCCTCTGTCGGATGCCCATCCCGTGCAAGCTTTTCTATGAGAGCGCGCTGGCGGGCGATTATTGCCTCGCCTTCGACGAGTGCCGCAGCGAAGTCTCGCCGTTGGCTCTCGGGGAGTTTCTTGTCCTTGTGAAACGCTGATTTTAGGATTTCGGCATCCATTGCCGACAAGGATTTTGAATTCGCCATGTTGCCCTCATTGCGGGGCGAAGACCATTCCCCGCGAACGAGCGGAGTATATGTCTACACGATTAATTTCGCGAGTCCTTATGAAGAGGAAGCGTCGTACCGGCCTGTCCTGATTATATTCCTATCGCACAACCAGATGCTGCCGGGTCGACTTGGCTTTTGAGCCCTGCGGGGTTTGGGCCATGTCCGCGCAGTCCGCTATAAGCGCGCCAAGTCGGCTAGTGGAGCGCTCTTGTTCATGCGTGGCCGGGCAAGGGCTCGAAGGCTTCTGTTCGGGCAAGGGGGATTTCAAGCAGGCACTCCAGGCCGGTGGGCCGGAAGTTCAATTCGACACTCCCGCTCAACTCGTACTCTAAACTCTGCTGAATGAAGGCGACTCCAAAATTCCTGCGGGATGGTTCTTCCACGGCCGGACCGCCGACTTCTTTCCAGCTGATCGACAGCATGCCCGGCTTCACAACGTCCCAGGAGACTTCGACGCGGCCGGTGTCGACGGAAAGCGCGCCATATTTGGCGGCGTTGCTGGCAAGCTCGAAGAACACCATGCCGAGAGCCGCCGCCGTTGCCGCATCGAGGTGGAACGGCCGGCCGTGAACGACTAGGTTCTGGCGTCCCGTGCTGGTGTAAGGGGAAAACGTCGCCCTCAGCAGTTCCTCGAGGTCGGCGTCGCCCCAATTGTGGGAAGACAGGACCTCATGCGTGCGCGCCATCGCGTGCAGTCGCTCATGGAACGAGGTCGCGAATTCGCCCATCGTGCTTGACGAGCGGATCATGCGCGCGGCCAGCGCGGTGATCGTGGCGAGGATGTTCTTCACGCGATGCTGCAGCTCGTGAAGCAGCCTCTCCTGAGCGCGCTCGGCCTCCTTATGGTTCGAGACATCGACCAGGGCCGCAATAGCGCCCCGAACCCTGCCGGACTCGTCAAACAGCGGATTGGCCGACATCATCACGTCGATGCTTGAGCCGTCCCCCTGCGCGATTCGGGCTTCGTAGCCGGGGACGGGCTTGCCCGTTCGCATCGCCTTCTGCAAGGGCTGGTCGTTCGCTTCCACCGCGGCGCCGTTGATCATCAGTGGGAGCCCGGCCGGCACAGTGGTCAGCTTGCCGTCCGCGGCGCGCCGGCCGGCGAGCTCGGCCGCGCGGCGATTGGCGCGGATGGCATCGCCGTCGCCGTCTTCGGCGATGAAGATGCCGACAGGCACAAGGTCGAGAACAGTCTCCAGACTTTCGAGGCGGTTGCGCAGGTCGTGCGACAGCGCACCGATTTTTTCTTCCGCCAGCGAAACCCGGGTGACGTCAACGAAGGTGACGACCACGCCGGCAATGACATTGTCAACCGTCCGGTAAGGCATGACGCGCATGATATAACGCTTGCCGCTTTCGGTGCCTTGGACCGGCCTTTCTACTGTTCCCAGCCGCTGCAGCACCTGCTCCATGTCGGGCTGCAGCCCGTCGGCGGCAAAGCGGGGCCGCACATGCGCGAGCGGCCGGCCGACATCGCTTTCGACCAGCCTGAACAGATCGCGCGCCGCCGGAGTGAAGCTCTTGATGCAGAGGTCGCGGTCCACAAACACTGTCGCGATCTGTGTGCTTTCGAGAAGGTTGGACATGTCGTTGTTGGCGCGAGTGAGCTCGTCGACGCGGATGTTGAGCTCGGCATTGATGGTCTGCAGTTCCTCGTTGATCGATTGGAGTTCTTCCTTCGAGGTCTCCAGTTCCTCGTTGGACGACTGCAGCTCCTCGTTGATGGAAGACAGCTCCTCGTTGGAGGATTTCAACTCCTCGTTGGAGGATTCAAGCTCTTCCGTCGTGATCTGCAGCCGTTCCTTGGTCTCCCGCAGCTCCTTTTCGAGCTGACTGACGTTGGCGCTTTCGACATCGTCGCTCGTGTGGACGGGCTCGTCCTCTGCCTCCGCCTTGATGCCGCCGATATCGCGGAAGACCAGCATGTAGAGCGGATCCGAATTGCCCTCGACCGGCAGCGGCTGTACGGCGAGGCTGATCGTCTGGCGCCCGCCATTGGTGCCGACGGCAATCTTGTTCTGCACCGCCACCTGTCCGGTGCTGACGGCCTTGTGTAGCGCAGCGCGCAAATCCATGCGCAGCCCACGACGGGCCATTGAGAAGACGTTGTGGTCGGGCGCGCCGGCGGCAAGTTCCAGATATTTTCCTGTCCCGCCCGAGCTGTGCATCAGTTCGCCGCCGGCGTTGACGACCACATAGGCCGGCGCATAGCGCTCGACCAGGAAGCGTTCGGCAACCTCTTGCAGGGTTCCTGTCGTTGCCCGCGGGCGAGCACTGGGAACAGCCTGCCTGGCCGCAGCGGCAAGCGGGAATTCCGGCAGGCGTTGCGCGGCGATCCCACTGCGCTTCTGGAAGATACGGCTCGCTTTGTTGATGGTCGAGAACAGGCGCACATGGCGCGTGACGTTCTCGGACGAGCCGAGGAAGAGATATCCGTTGTTGCGCAGCGCGTAATGGAAAATCGGGATGATCTTCTCCTGCAGCTCCGGCCCCATATAGATCAAGAGGTTGCGGCAGGCGATGAGGTCGAGCTTGGAAAAAGGCGGGTCGCGCAACAAATTGTGCGCCGAGAACAGGCAGAGCTCCCGCAACTCGGCAGCGACCCGGTAGGTGCCGTCCTCACGCGAGAAGAATTCCTTCAGGCGCTTGGGGCTCACGTCACTTGCGATCGTTGCCGGATAGCGTCCGGCCCGGGCCACTTCCAGCGCGCGCTCGTCGATGTCGGTGGCAAAGATCTGCAGCTTGGGCGAGGCGGCGCCGCGCGGCGCGTTCTCCCTCAAGAGCATCGCGATCGAATACGCTTCCTCGCCCGTGGCGCAGCCAGGAACCCACACCCTGATCGTCTCGTCCGGCTTGCGGCCCTCGAAAAGCTTGGGAATAACCAAGCTTTCGAGCGCCTCGAAGGCCTGCGGATCGCGGAAGAAGCTGGTCACGCCGATGAGCAGGTCCTGGAACAGAAGATCGACCTGTTGAGGCTCGTCGCGCAGCCTTTCGTAGAACGCATTCGGATCGTCGATCTGCAGCACCTGCATGCGGCGCTGGATGCGCCGCAGGATGGTATTGTCCTTGTAGCCGCTGAAGTCATGGCCGGTGCGCATGCGCAGCAGTGCCGCGATCCGCGAAAGCTGTTCGGCTACCTCGCGCTTGCGGCGGTCGCGCTCGCTTTCGGTGTGTTTGGCGTGGCTGAAATAGCTGACCAGCTTGGCAGCCATCTCCTCGGCCGGCAGCACCATGTCCACCAGCCCGCTTTGCACGGCGCTGCGCATCATGCCGTCATATTCGGCACTCTGCTGCGCCAGCGTCAGACCGCCATTTTCCTTGATGGCCCTGAGCCCTATCGTGCCGTCGCTGCCGGTCCCGGACAGGATCAGCCCGGCCGCCTGCTCCGACTGCTCCTCCGCCAGCGAGGTGAAGAAATCGTCGATCGGCGTCCGCTTTACGCGCGTGGCGGCCATCTTGGCCATGTTGAAACGCTGTCCCCGGATGGTCACCGAGACGCCCGGCGGGATGACGTAGATGTTGTTCGGCTCGACTCCCGCGCCTTCGATCGCGGTGTGCGTTTCGATCGCGGTGGAGCGCTGGATGATGCTCGCGAGCACACTCTCATGCTCGGCATCGAGGTGTTGGATCACGACATAGGCAAAGCCGCTGTCGGCCGGCACTTCCGGAAAGAACTTCTGCAACGCCGCGATGCCGCCGGCCGATGCGCCGATGCCGATGACAGGGAACAGCGCGGGCTCTCTCTCACCCTGGCGCGGGCTAGTCCGTGCCTTCCTTGTGCTTGCCTTCCTCGCCGCCTGCGCCATTGCCTGCTACCTGTGTCCGCCTGCTTTCCAGGATGCGCTCGATGACAGAGGCATCCGCTTCGTATTCCCTCGCCCGCTTGCCGAACTCGCTGGCGAGTTGGGAGCGATGTCGCGTCTTTTCCCGCTCGGCCATGCGCCGGGCAAACTCCGCCCGCTGCTGATGCGACCGCAGCAGGCTCCACAGGATCTCGTCCGCCTCGATCACCTGCGCCTCCATGATCGCATCGGCGGTGAAAGCGTGCCCGGTATGGCACCGATAGCGCAGCATGTCACCGTCTTCGATCTCCCACAGCGGCCCGTGGCATTCCGGGCATGTAAACATCGACAATTGGCCAAGTCGATCTGCTTTTTGCATGGTCGAATGCTCCTGTGCCGCGATCGCGGCCTCCAGCCTGACCCTTGGCGGGGCCAGCAAGGTTTCGCCCGCCGGCTCGGCCGCCAGCCTCCCCAGCAAGCCGCCAAGCTTGGCGGCGGGTTCGCAAAGATCGATGTCGACATAACGCAGCGCGCTTTCCACCATGGAAGGCACCAGCGCGTCCTTGGGATGCTGGATCACCGCAAGGCCGCCGACCGCCTTGATCGCCCTCAGGCCGGCGGTGCCGTCGGAAAGCGAGCCCGACAGCAGCACCCCGATCACGCTGGCGCCATAGCTTAACGCTGCCGAACGGAACAGAGGGTCTACCGCTGGCCGGGTGAGGTTCTCGCGCGGGCCGCGGCGCAGCATCATGTGATCGTCATGCAGAAGAAGATGGAAGCCGGGCGGCGCCACATAGATGTTGCCGGCCTTGAAGGACTCACCGTTCTTGGCGACGGAGACCTTCAGCGCTCCCGCCCGGTCGAGAATTCCCGGCAGATAGCTGACCTGGCCGACATGAAGCACGATAAAGACGGCCGCCGGCAGATCCGCAGGCAAGTCGCTTACGATCTTCTTCAGCGGCTCGACGGCACCCGCCGAGGCGCCGATGACGATGATGCAGCGGTTGCGCGCCTTGGCTCGCCGCGAGTTCATTGCGTTCTCGCGGCCGGGTGACATTTCTTTGCGGAAGTTGGCCATGTCGACCTGGGTTGCGCCCCACCTCCCCATAAGTCGGTCAGGCAGACTCGGTTCCATGGGGAGACGCGGTGCGGGGGAATACCGGCCTATTTTCTTTATTAACTCACTCCGGCCTTGATGCAGACGGCGCGCGGGTCTAGCCGGTGTCGATCAAGGCGTTGCCGACGAAATGTCCCAGTGTAGAGCAAGGCTCCGGATTCTGTCGCTGAGCTCGGGGTAGCTCTCGATCCGGCTCAATAGGACGGCGGCTTGCTGCCGGCCGCCTCTCTCGCCAAAGACCGGGTATCGCGATGAACGGAGAGCCGTTGAGCGTAAAGCGATGTTTCGTCTTCGGGTACTTCGTTCCGGTGAACTCGAAGAAGGCCGATGCCAGCACAAGACAGTGCCTGCTGTTTGCGAACTGTCGCCCCTCCGACCGAAAATTAAACACCGGCCCGCCCTTTGGACCGGAGGCGGGAAGCCGAATGTCATCGAGGCTAGCTCGATTGCATCGCCGGCAGCGCGCATTACCGGAGCCGGGTCGTTGATGCGGATGTCATCAGCTTGTGGGAGGTCGAGTTCGCTCTGATGGCTCGGGACCTGCAAAGCGAGCGACTCCATCATGCGTTCAGCCCAAGCGATGTGCTGCTCGTAATCGTTGCAATACCCAAACGCCGGAACGCTCGCTCTCAGCCGAACTTTCCGTTGTGGCCAGGCAATCGAGGCAGGCCCGCCGTGGCAGACAATGCGCGCGGGTGCTCGGAGTGTCCAGCCGCTACGGATGCCCGGTGGTTAGACCGGTTGGGCCTCGCGGGGCGCGATCTGACTATCGCGGATGGCTTGGATTTCCAGTCGGACTCGTTGCGCTCGTTCCCGCTCAGTCTTGACGGCGGACAGTATCAGCTGGCGCTCGGCGCGAAGCCTGAGCGTTTCGTTGTAGACAGCCAGGAAATAGCCGGTGTCGTCCATTGTTCGAACCCACTTGGCGACCAACGGATTGAATGGCCTTTGTTCCACCCGGTTATCCGCCAACGCGGGATGCAGGCCGCCCGATGATCAGTTGTCCGTCATCTTATCAAGACCAAGCCGCATCAGCTGGGCTTCGGCAAAGTTAAAGGCCGGCACCCGCTCCCGGAATGAGCGAGTGATCGTGGCTACACCGCATTCCGCTACCACGACGCTATGGGGGCTTAACCGGTGCGGGTCAACCAGCGGCCTGGTTTCACGCAATTTCTGACGGGACCGGTCGATAGCTTCCCTTGTCTGGGCGACCAGCCGAAAGTCATTATTATAGAGTGTGCGCGGGAAAGGATTGACAGGGTCATCGGACATAGCCGCCTCCAGTCGCAGACGGGAGCTGTCTCTCAGCCGCCGATATCCATTTGGCTGTTACCGGCGGTGCGCATTAACTTACCGAACCGGGTTCAGTTCCCGATCAAATGGGCTTGTGAAGACATGATTGCTGGAAAGGCAAGAGTCCGCTCGTGGGAGCGTCGAGCGGGCTCCGTTGCTTTTTTGTTAGATGGCTCGGATAGAACTGGGACACCAACCGCGCCGTCGAATCCCCTACCGCTTACCCGTCGCGATGTTCCCCGTTCAGACAGAGAAGTCGGAGAGACTGCGTTGGCCCAACTTAGGACAAGGCGGACCCGGCCTGTCGCGGGGTGGGGGACGTAGAGATCAGGCCGGGCCTCTTACCCCGTTACGAGCCGGGGCAGAGATGCATTATGCGGCGTCTTTGCAGCGAACTGACATTAATATTTTGTAAGGCTTAGCTAATAAAGAGGCCGCCCCGCAGTTAGATGAGTGCGTTCCACCACAGCCAACTGTGCGCCCAAGGTCCCTCTTCGGCAGCCGGGCACGCCATGTCTAGGCTGCATCGTGCCGCCCCGCCTTTGCCAGCAGCCGCGTCAGGTGCTGTTCGTGAAGCTCCTGCATGCTTTCGAGAAGTTCGAGGAATTCAAGCGCCTTGGTGATCGGCGATTCGAGCCGTTCCAATTTGGCTATGTGCTCCCGCTGCTGGGCGATGTGTCGTGCAGGGTCGATCGCAACGCAGTTTGGTTATTCTACGGCCCCCTGTCCTTCCGACGACCGTCGACACACCCCGGTCCCCCGCCCCGCTTGGCGGTCCTTCTTCTTGTTTCCAGAGCACAACACATGTGAGCGAGCGACGACCACCAGCGCTGCTCATGGCCGAAACCTTTCAGTGTGCCAGACGATCTTGCCGTCGACCTTCATGGGCTTGTGATCACAAGCTTCTTCGGCAGATGCTCAGGGTGAACCTCGACGAGCGTCACCTTGATCTCCGGCTTGCACCGGCTGCAGTCAGTGCAGATAAGCTCGATAGCGCCGCCGACCGTATCGCGGATATGTCGCGAGCTGACCTCCAGGTGATGCTCCGCAGGGCAGCCCTGATGCTGAGAAACGTGACGGCGCTCGTGCTCGATCCGAAGGTTGAGCAATCGCTGTGGACCTGGCTGCGGAAATGGGCAAGGTGGAGCTTTTCAGAAACGATCGCCGGGGGTATCGCTGATCGCGAACGCCTACTTGCCGGTGCCCTACGCGCTTGATGACGAGAGCGTGTCGAAGGGACTTGCCCTCCGTATCACCCCATGCTCGGTCATGTAGGCAGCGAACATCCCGACCGCCAGAAATTGGAAGAGCCCGCTCTCGAGGGGAGGTCGAGCGGGCTCCGGAGTTTATCGCACAACTAGCAGAAGACGCCGGCCGTCACGGACCAGTTCCAAGGCCAGTATTGCGCGCTGGCCAGCGATCGTACTGCGCAAATCCTCCACCGAAGAGACCGGCTTGCGGTTGACCGCCACGATCATGTCGCCGGTCCGCAGCCCCGCTCTTGCCGCCGGGCTAGCGGGTTCGATGCTTTCGATGACGACACCGGCTGCGCCTGCCCGCTGGGCTTCCTCGGCCGAAGCGTCACTCATCTTGGCGCCCTGCAGGAGGGTGCCTGCCAACGTCTCCGACGCGCTTTCTGTGCAGCGATCGTCACGTCGATTGTGACTTGGCCATTAGCGCGTTTGACGGCAAATTTGACAGTGCTTCCGGCAGGGGTGAGGCCGATCCGGTTTCTGAGGTCGGTCCTGCTTGCACGGGATGTCCGTCGATCGCGGTGACGACATCGCCGACCTGCAATCCAGCCTTCTCTGCCGACGAGCCGGATTCGACATTGGCGATCACCGCGCCGCGGAGGTCTCCGAGCTGCAGCGCCTTTGCGAGGTCCGGCGTCAAATCCTGTATGCCGATCCCCACCTTTCCGCGCCGCACCTCTCCGTGAACGATCAACTGCTTCATCACGGAAACAACCATGTTGCTCGGCACGGCGAAACCGATGCCGACATTGCCGCCGGCTGGGCTGAGGATAGCCGTGTTGATGCCGATCAGCTTGCCGCCCAGAGTAACCAGGGCGCCGCCGGAATTGCCCGGATTGACCGACGCGTCGGTCTGGATGAAATCCTCGTAACCCTCGATGTTGAGTCCACTGCGGCCAAGCGCGCTGACGATGCCGGAGGTCACCGTCTGGCCGAGACCGAAGGGATTGCCAATCGCCACGACATAGTCGCCGACCTTCAGGGCGTCTGAATCGCCTGTCTGGATCGCCGTGAGGTTTTTAGCGTCGATCTGAAGCAGCGCGATATCGGTGTCCTTGTCGCTGCCGATCAGCTTCGCCGGGAATTGCCGGCCGTCCTTGAGGGTGACCGAAATTTCGCTGCCGTCCCCAGCGACGTGATTGTTGGTCAGGACATAGCCCTTCGCCGAATCGACGATGACGCCAGAGCCGGCGCTCATCCTGGCCTGGGGCAGCTGCTCCGGCCCGAAGAAGCGCCGGTAATTGGGGTCGCTGTAAAGCGGATTGTCTTCCTTGGGGGCTTTGGAAACGACCGCGATATTGACGACGGCCGGCGTGACGCGCTCCAGCATGGGCGCAAGCGTCGGCAGGCTGGATGCTTCAGCCGGTGCCGCCGTTTGCGCAGCAACGGGAGCGAGGCTGAAGAAAATGGCCCCGATCGCAACGGCGATGACGCGGAGCTTCGGTGCGAGAGCGAGCATTGTTTGCCTCCTGACCTGGTGTTGTCACTCCTGTCTGCGGGGCTACGCCCGCGGGGTTGAAAAAGCGGGCCCGGAACTTGCTCCAGACCCGCTCGTAGGCACACCTCATGCCGCCTTGCGCATGCCTGAATTGGCTTGGTCAGCCGCAACCTCCCGTTCGAGCGCGAGCAGCGCCTGCTCGACCTCGTCGAGGCGCGAGGGGCGGTTGTTTTCAGGCATGCCCTCATTGGTCGCCAGATCGATCAGATACTCCGTCCAAGCCCAGTTCATCAGGATCGAGCGCTTGGCCTCCAGCGTCAGCTTCGGATCGCGGGCCACGCCCATGGGCGACTTCCAGCTTTCCGGACCGAATGGATCGTTGCTGTTTGCAGCGCCGTCGAGGGCGCGCCCGTAGCTCTCCTGAAGCGCGCCAGGTCCGAGCCGGTCGAGTGTCATGTTGGAAAAGCCGTAGGTCGACCTTCCGGGCTTGGCAGGCCTGGAATTGGTCGCCTCATCATCAGCCTGCTCCGTCGGATTCTGAACGACATAGGACAACCCCTGTCGCTCAGCGTAGCGAACGGCCGCCTCCAGCGTCGGGAAGTTCAACTCGACCTGGGTCAGGGTATCGCGGCTCCCGGTGTAGCCCATTAGCGGCTCGATAAAGGGCGCGTTGCACCGCTCGAAAACGAGACGCCAGCCGCGCGTGCGGGCAGTGCCGGAAGTCGTCGCCGCGCGGGACGGCTTGAAGATCCGTGCGACGGCCTCGTCCGGAAAGGTCGAGCGTCCCATCGAAAGGGGCATCTGCCGGTTGTCGTTCAACGACCACTGCTGCGGGATTGGTGTTCTGGTTGATCCGTTAGCCTGTCTCTCCATCATTCATCCCTCCCTTTCTGGCAAGGATGCTGCCGGCGGGGCCCGAAAGCCGGCCGCCGGCGCCTGCGATGCGTCAGCTCTTGATGGCGATGCGCTTTACGTGCGACTGCGCCTTCTCGCTCTTGGGCAAGGTCACGGTCAGCACACCGTTGCTGAAGCGGGCATCGACCTCGTCTTCCTTGACCTCGCAGCCGAGCGGGATACGGCGCTCGAAGCGGCCATAGAAGCGCTCGGAGAACTGCCTGTCCTTGTCCTCAGTTTCGGAGCGCTTCTCGCCCTTCAGTGTCAGCACCCCGTCGTCGAGCAGGACTTCGATGTCCTTCTCCTCAAGACCGGGCACCTCGGCCGTCACCTTGACCTCCTTCTCGCCGTCGGAAATCTCGACGCTTGGCCAACTGCCGCTAAAAGCTGAAGCACCACTGAAGGCGGGTAGGTTCGAACCAACGCCGCGAAAGACATCATCGAACAGCCGGTTCACCTCGCGATGCAGCGACAGCAACGGATCACGGTCGCCAGCGCGGAATAAGGTCGGAGCCTGATTACCGTTGTTGCGGCCCCAGGGGATCAGATCTCGAACGCCCATTTTTCTTCTCCTTTCGTTCGTTGTGATTGACAATGCACCATTCGGCGCCGGGCTCATGCCCCGGCGCCCGCGCGCGAGTGCACTCGCGGAATGCCTTAGGCGGCCGGCTTCTCAGCCTCGATCTGCTTCGGCGAGGACTTCGACGTCGCCTTGCCGCTCGTCGCGATTTCGATCTGGCGCGGCTTCATTTCTTCAGGAACTTCGCGCCTGAGATCGATCGTCAGCAGACCGTTGACCAGGCTGGCATTCACCACCTTCACGTGGTCGGCCAGCTCGAAACGGCGCTGGAAGGCGCGACTGGCAATGCCGCGATGAAGATACTGGCCATTCTCCTCGCCCGCCTTGTGACCGGATACCATGAGCATGTTCTGCTCCTGAGTTAGGGTCAGATCGTCCTGGCCGAAGCCAGCTACCGCCATGGTGATGCGGTAATCGTCCTCGCCAAGCTTGGCGATGTCATACGGAGGCCAGCTGTCGATGGTTTCGCCGCGGCTCGCGGACTCAAGCGCGTTCAGCATTCGGTCGAAGCCGATGCCCGACCGGAAAAGTGGGGTGAAATCGAGAGTGGTTCTCATAGCCACATCCTCCTCTGAGCAACATGGGTACAAGACTGTCGTGGGCGGATGCTGTTGCATCCGCCCGACACGCCGGGCCCAAGATGGGCCTCCGGCGGAGTACGATTTAGTTCGGCGGTGTCCGTGTTCAAGAGGCCTTGCAGAAGGTGCCCGGGGTGCCGACACCATAGGAGACGCGCCTTTCCGGTTTGGCTTCCCGAGTATGGTGAGTTCGTAGCCTGCGCGGCTCGGTCGCTTTGGGCCACCGTTTTCAGCGTCCAGGGAAGCCGCAATCGCATATTGCCCGCTTTCTTTGAAACAAGCGCACAAGCTTGAGCTCTGCGAGAATCAAGCTGCCCAAGACAAGGAGGCGAGCCGCCGATCGCGCTGCAACGCGTCGCTGCTTTTCTCCTCGATCATGCTGTTGGCCAGTTCACCCGGTGCGGACGTTGCGGCGGCTGGAACGGCCTCGGGGCGAGCCGCGGGCTGCGCGGAACCGGCCGGCGCTGTCACTTTGGCCCGGCTCAGGCCTGGCGGCCGAAGCGCCTTGTGGGCTTTGACCAACGCCTCGATCCAGGCGGCAACGGCAAGCGGCACCGGGGCGCGACCGTCAAGCCAGCGCGCCACATCGGCCGGGGCAAGACTGAGTTCCTCAGCCAGGTCGGCTGCATCCCACCTCAACACCTTCATGCATTCTCGCAATCGCCCGGCAATCACACTTACCCTCATTCAGCATGCCTGCATCGAATGCGGCTCGTCGATGCAGCGCGGTTGATCTCAATGATCTCGCGTGCCAGGCGAGGTCTAGCTTTCCGTTCAGCCCTTAGCCGGCGTAGCGATTGCCGAGACTTGCTGCGCCGCAAGGAACATCAGGGTTGAGGCAGCGGTGCGCCGCCTCCAGCCGGCGGCTTCGGCCGCGTCGAGCAGTCCCGCGAGCAGCGGCTGCAGCGCTGTTCGGCACTCCGCCTCATATGCGAGGAACTCGCTCGGCCCATGCGTCGGCGCCGGGACTGGACCGGTGCCGCTCATCACATCCATGATGGCCTCCCAATCTTTCCTAACACCCGCTCCCGGAGCGGGGCTCGCGATCTTGCGCATTCGAGCTAATTTCTCCTGATTCTTGCTTTCAAGAGGCCGCCGCGAAATTTTTGGCGCTCTCGATCGTAGAGTTGCTAGTGCGCTGAAAACATGCGCTAATTCGATCTCGAGGGCTTGAACTCGCGATTGAGCTGAACCAAATTCATGGCTGCCGGCGCCGCCGGGACCTTTGAGAAATTGGAACCCAAAACAGAGGAGTTTTTTTGGAGACGGAGGACAGAATGGACCGACAGACGCTTTCGCCGATCATTCCTTCCCTTGCTCCCGACATATCAGACCTTTCGCTCGACCGGCTTCTTTCGCCGGCCAGCCATTTTCAGCACCCGCAGGATGTGCTGGAGGACGGCTCACTAGACATTTGGGAAAAGCGGGCGATCCTTTCGTCGTGGGCATCCGACGCTTGCGCCGTGGAATCCATCCCGGCGCTGCGCCATTTGCCGGGCACCGAGCGGCCGGTCTCCTTCGACGACATCATGGATGCACTGCGCCGGCTCGACGCAGTTGCGCCGCCTCCTGGCGGGCCTACCGATCACGAGCAGCGGCAAATGGTCGAGCGGCTGAGCGCATGAGGCATAGAAGGATGGTGGTTGCCGGGCCGGAAGGCATTGCCGCCGGCTCTGTCGCCACAGTTCGAGCTTCGCCCTCCAATGTCAGCTTCCGCCCAAGGAATTGGCGCGAGCCGGCCTTGTGACGGCCAGGCGCCAGCCGCTCGATCCTTTGCAGCGCCGCGTAGGCGTGCCGTGCGGGCTGATTGTTCGTGATGGAAGCTTGCTGTTCGGGTCGCACGGAAATCTCCGCGCGGGCGTCGCCGCGCCTTTCGCCGAGCGTCTCATCACATCTTGAAACGCAATTTTGCCTCACCTAACTCATTTTTGCCGGATGCCGCTATCGGGTCCTGGCACGGGAACGACGGTCCTATCATGGATCGAGTTCGGTTCATGTCGCTCGCATAGAGGATGTGTTCCGGCGTTTGCCCGAACCTCCCTCCTCGCGATTGCGAGTGGCGCTCTCGGCCGTCTCGGTCATGCCTGATCGCGCCCCCACTGCCTTCGATCCAGTTCGCTCCGGTGCACGCGTGCTTCGTGCGTTGCAACGTCTGGTGTCAATCGAAGGAGGATACCCATGCTGCTATCGGATTTGGGCCGCGTCGGATTCGATCCGTTTCTGGAAATGCGGCGCATGCAACAGGAAGTGAATCAGCGCCTGGCCGGCCTGACCAGTGCCGCCCAGGAGTTTCCCCCGGTCAATCTTTGGGTCGGAGAGGATAGCGTAGCGCTGACAGCCGAACTGCCTGGGATCGCGCCCGATGAGGTCGATCTTACGGTGCGCGAGAACACACTCACATTGAAGGGCGAATGCCAAGCCGGGGCGGAGGACGAGAAATCCGTCTGGCACCGTCGCGAGCGCCCCTATGGAAGCTTCGCGCGGGCGGTGCAATTGCCGTTCCGCGTCGATCCGGAACAGGTGGAGGCACGTTTTGCCAATGGGCTGCTCGAGGTCGAGCTGCATCGACCGGAGGCCGATCGGCCGAAGAAGATCGAGATCAAGGGATGAGAGGAGGAAAACATGGCTCAGGAACTGAAGACCACCGAACGCCAGGTCCCCAGCAAGCCTGACGGAGGCGAGCGGACCCGCTCGCGGCCCGTGTTCATACCGCGCGCCGATATCTATGAGACACAGGACAATGTCGTCCTTCTCGTCGATATGCCAGGCGTCGCCTCGGATGGGGTGGATATCACGCTTGAGAAACGGACACTGGCGATCCGCGGCTACGCGGCCGATCAACAGCATGAGAATTATCGTCAGGTCTATGCCGAATATAGCGCCGGCGATTATGAGCGCGTCTTCACCTTATCCGAGGACATCGACCGCGATGGCATCGAGGCGTCGCAGAAGAACGGCGTGCTGCGACTGGTGTTGCCAAAGGCGGCGCCGGCCAAGGCTCGCAAAATCCAACTCAAGATGGCTTAAGCAATGGAGGGCAAAAGGAGGTTGACGATGCAAATCAGAGACCTGATTCCATGGAGCAACAATGAGGGCGGCGAAATTGCGAAGCGGGAGGAAGACCACCCCGTCTTTTCACTGCAGCGCGACGTGAACCGCATGTTCGAGGATTTCTGGAGACGGTTCGATCAACCCTTCGGCGCGCTCGGCCGCCGGGAAGTCGGGGGCCCACGAACCGACATCGCCGAAACCGACAGCACGCTGGAGGTTTCGGTCGAGCTTCCCGGCATTGACCGGCAGGACGTCGATGTCTCGCTGACGGAAACCACCCTCACCATCAAGGGCGAGAAGAAGAGCGAGCGTGAGGAGAGCAAGAAGGGCTACCACCTGTCGGAGCGCTCATATGGTTCGTTTTATCGCTCGATCCCGCTGCCCTCCGTCGTGGACACGGACAAGGCGAACGCCGAATTCAAGAATGGCGTCCTGACGGTGACGCTACCAAAGACCCAAGAAGCACTTTCGCGGGTGAAGAAGATCGAGGTGAAAACCGATTGAAGCCCGCGAAGGGGAAAAGGTCGATGCGGCGGTTCGCACCCCGCCGCATCTTGCATCACTACGCCAATTGCGCAGCATGTGGACAGCGAGCGCTGGTCGTGCGTATCAGCTCTGAGAACCTTGCGGCCGGCATCGATCTCTTATGTGGGCGGGATGCAATAGGGACGCCCCCAACAAGGCTCAGAACACTACATCGGCGTTGTTGCGCGGCGACGGCTCGATCTATGTTGGCGATTGGCGGTCGTGGCCTTTTGGCTGAATTCTTTTTATTAGCGGATGCGCATGAACTCGCTGGCCCGCCTTGAGGTGCGCGACCTCCGATACGCGCAGGCCCGCGCCATAGGCGACGCCGAGCGCGGCCTTGTACTTGATGCCAGGTGCTGCTTCGAGCAGCCGCGCCGCTTCCTCCACGCTCAGCACGTCCGGCAGCTTGTGTGGATGGCGCATGATCACCAGCACACGTGCCAGATCCCGCCGCTTCAGCGTCACCAGGAACAGGAACCGCAACGCCGAGACCGCGCCGTTGATGGTCGCAGGCCCGACGCCGTTCTCATGCTGATACAGCTGGAAGCGGCGGATGTCCTCGGGCGTCGCAGTATCGGGAGAGCGTCGGAGGAAGGCTGCGAAACGCCGGACGTGACGAACGTAGTCCTGCTGGGTATGGGGGCCCAAGCCCCGCATGAGCATGTCTTGCTGCATGCGCTGGCGAAGTGGCGTGATCGGTGCATCGGTCGACAGGGTATCCATGGCAAGTTCCTCTCGTTGAAGGAACTCCATGGTCAGATCGCAGCTTCTACCTGCTCAAGACCAATGCCTGTCGCGCCATCTCAGAACGAGGCGCCCCTCCCGCGAAGCGGGTCGTGCATGAGGCGCAAAGCTGCCATTCAAAACGCGGCCGGGTGGCTGAGTCGGCTTCTTGAATCGACTTCGGCGAACTGCCTCGCAACCTATTGGTAAATAACGACTATGTGAGTCGCCGAGGGTCGTCGTTTTCGACAGGAAATCAATATGTTAGCGGGTGGTTCGCCTACCCGTTTCCCTCGTATTCTCTCGTCTGGTCTGGCGAACCGAAAGACGATGGACGAGAATAGTTACTGGCTTCGAGATATCGACGATGGAGCCCTAAGTAGCCAGCCACTTCCTCCTGGTGAATGACCGAAATGGGGCCGCCAGCAGACATTCCGCTTTTCGGCTGATCGGCAAAGGACTGCCTTCACGCCCGCTTGCCGCGACCCGGAAGGCGAGACGCTACACTTCCCGCTGAAGCGCCGCGGCATGGATTTATTCGGCGGCTATTTTGAGACCGGATTTGGTGGCTAGCAGAACCGCGATTTCATCAACCGCCTGCGCCGCTCGCTTCAGGATCAGTTCGGACCGAAGCACACCATCGGTGAAGTCTTTGTCGGTCGCGTACACGGCTGTGGGCAGCGCGAAAGCCTCGAAGAAGCCAAATAGCGGTCTGAGTTGATGCTCAACGACAAGGGCATGGCGCTCGCCGCCCCCGGTGGCCGTGAGAAGCACGGGCTTACCTCTCAAGGCCGTTGGATCAAGCAAGTCGAAAAAATGCTTGAACAGCCCGGTATAGCTACCCTTGTATGTCGGAGACCCGACGACGAGCACGTCCGCGGCGACAACATCTGCAACTACGGTTTGGGCTTGCGCGTCGAGGTCGCGCTGCCATTTGGCGGCCCCCAGCGAGGAACCGACATCCTCGACATCATAGGTTCGATGGGAAAGGTGGTGGCGGCTGGCGATGTTCTGAACGACGAGGTCGACGAAAGCGCGGGTCTTCGAGGGTCGACTGAAGTTCCCCGAAAAACCGACGATTGATGGATTTGACATAAGCCGAACTCCGATGGTCAAACTCAGACGTAAGCGGGCCTGGCACGACAGCGGCGATGCTGCGTGGACCACTTCTCTCCTCTAGGCAAGAAATCGACCTGCCTAAGACGCCGCTACTCGGACACCGGCGCCCCGGGCGCGCCCAAACTCCAGATCCCAGCCGCGTTCTTTGAGGGGCAATTCACCTTGCAGTCCGAGCTGCGGAAACAGCAGTTCGGCAACATTGAAAGCTTCTTCCAGATGCGGATAGGCGGAGGCAATAACCGTCTCCACCCCTATTTCTTGATATTCGCGAATGCGGGCGGCAACGCTTTCCGCACTCCCGACAAGCGCGGTGCCGGCACCCCCTCGGACGAGACCCAATCCGGCCCATAGATTGGGAGCTATAACCAGCTTGTCGCGGCGTCCCTGGTGCAGAGCGGAGATGCGCTTTTGCCCGACCGACTCCGAAACCTTGGTGAATTGATGCTGGGCTTCAGCGATCACGTCGTCAGTGACGCGGCTGATCAGTCGATCCGCCGCCGCCCAGGCCTCCTCCTCCGTTTCACGCACGATCAGGTTTATGCGCAATCCGAAGCGGATTTTGCGACCTTGAGCCGCCGCTCGTGCCCTGACTCGATCGAACTTCTCCTTCACCTGCTCGAGGGGTTCACCCCAACTCAGATAGACGTCGGTGTGTTTGGCAGCGACCTCGATGCCCGCCTCCGAAGACCCGCCGAACCAAAGTGGCGGATAGGGTTGCTGGACCGGCGGGAAAGAAATGTCGGTGCCGTGAGCAGATAGATACTTGCCCTCGAAGTCCGCCGGCTCTCCGGACAGGATACGGCGCCAGATCGTGAGGAATTCATCAGTCTGGGCATAGCGCGCGTCATGACCGAGCTTGTTGCCGTCGCCGGCAAGGTCGGCCGGATCAGCGCCGGTGACAACGTTGAGCAGCACCCGGCCGCCGGAAATGCGGTCCAGCGTGGCCGCATGGCGCGCGAACAGTGCCGGCGTCCCGCTGCCCGGCCGCAGCGCCACCAGGAATTTCAGCCGTTCGGTCAGAGGGATCAGCCCGGCGGCTACGATCCAGGCGTCCTCACACCGTGTTCCGGTTGGCAGGAGCACGCCCTTGAAGCCAAGCCGATCGGTGGCTTGCGCAATTTCCTTGAGATAGCCGAAGGTTGCCGGCCGGTGCCGCTCGTCGGTGCCGAGATAGGGGCCGTCGCCATGGGTCGGCAGGTACCAGTAGATATCGAGCGGGCGGGTGCTGTTGCCGGACATCGGATTGTTTCCTTCAATGACTGCAGAATCTATGGGAGCAAGCCTCAGAGCTTGCCTTTCCAGGGGATGAGGCGATGTTCCAGCCAACACATGCCGCTGGTGAAGGCGAAGGCGAGCACGGCGATGACGATGAGGCCGACGAACACGACGTCGGTCGCGAGGAAATTGGCCGCCGACATGATCATGTAGCCGAGCCCGGACTGGGCTGCGATCAGCTCGGCCGCGACCAGAGTCGACAATCCTGCGCCGATGGCGATCTTGAGGCCGGTCAAGATCTCCGGCAAAGCGGACGGCAGGATGATGCTGGTGAAGAGTTGCAGCCGGTTGGCGCCGAGGGACAGCGCGGCGTTGATACGTTCGACGGGCACCGATCGCACGCCCGCCTGTGCCGCAAAGCAGATCGGGGCGAAGGTCGACAGCGACAGGAGAACGATCTTGGAGGTTTCGCCGATACCGAGCCATATGATCAGCAGCGGCAGGTAGGCCAGCGGCGGCAAGCCCCAGTAGAGATCGATCGGCACGCTGAAGATGCCCTTGACCCAACGATTGAGCCCCATGAGCAGGCCAAGCGGAATGCCGACGAAAATGCCGACGCCGAGGGCCGCGGCAATGCGGCCGAGGCTTGCCAGCGTGTGGTCGAGCAGCGTGCCATTGGCATAGCCATCGGCCGCAACGGCGTTGAACTGGGTCAGCACGTCGGCCGGCGACGGCAGGAACAGCGGCGATGCCCAGCCGAATTGCGCGGCGAGTACCCACAATGCGATCAGCGCCGCCAACGTCACCAGGCTGATGCCGAACGTCCTTGCCGATGCTGAGCCGCGCGGCGGGGGAGACGGCCTCCGCTGAGCCGTGGCGGGAGGAAACGGGGTTTGGGAATTGGCGGCGAGCGTCATTGCAAGGTTCCTCTGCGGGCGCCTTCCGGCTGGTGGATGAGCGAGCGGATTTCCTGCCGCAGCTCGATGAAGCGCGGGTGGGACTGGATCGGCCCGAGATCGCCGCTTTCGGCGAAATCACGCACGAAATCGGCATCGAAGCGCGCAACGATGCGGCCCGGCCGGGGTGACATCACGACGATGGCCGTGCCGAGTGTGAGGGCTTCCTCGATCGAATGGGTGATGAACAGGATCTGCTTGCCGGTTTTGGCCCAGACCGAAGCCAGAAGCTGCTGCATCGTCTCGCGGGTCAGGCTGTCGAGGGCGCCGAATGGCTCGTCCATCAAAAGGATTTTCGGATCGGTGGCCAGCGCCCGGGCGATGCCGACGCGCTGGCGCATGCCGCCCGACAGTTCGTAGGGCGGCTTTTCGGCGAAATCGGCGAGCCCGACCAGTTCAAGAAGGTGCCTCGACCGCTCATAGCGTTCGATGCGCGACACGCCCCGGTACTTCAGGCCGAGCGCGACGTTGTCCAGCACATTGGCCCATGGCAGCAGGGTGTCTTTCTGGAACACAACGCCTCGATCGCCGCCCGGCGCCGCGATTTCGCGTCCATCCAGTGTGATCGTGCCTTCGGTGAGCGGCAGGAAGCCGGCGATCGCGTTCAGCAATGTCGACTTGCCGCACCCGGAAGCTCCGACCGCGACAACGATGGAGGCAGGAGCGATATCGAGCGAGACGTGATCGAGCGCGTGTACGTGCTGGCCGTCGGAACCCAGAAAGGTGATGCTGGCATCGCGGATTCGAAGCATGGTGGCCTCCAGGCGATCTGGCTGGCGTACCAGCCAGATCGGCGTTTCCTTCCGGGATTGCTAGTTCGAGGCCTTGGCCACTGCCGCATATTGCGGATCGGCGAAGGCCGCGTAGCTGTCCTTGATCGAGGTGATCTTGTGCTGGTCCTTCAGGAAGCTCGCAGTGTCCTTGAGGATTTTCGCGACCGCGCTCTTCTCGCCGCCGCCCAGCCATTTGTCTGAGACCTGTTCGTCGAGCGGCGGCACGACCGTCGTCTTCAACTGCTCCGAGTTCTCGGCCGCCGTGCCGCCCTGCAATTTCGCGATGAGCTTGGCGCTCTCGGAGTCTGGCCCCCAGGCGGCCGGGTTGCTCAGATAGGCCTGGTTGTAGCCGTCGATCAGCCTGACATACTGGCCGAGGAACTCCGGATTGGCCTTGGCGAATGCGCCGGTGACGACCAGCGCGCTGAAGGTGGGCGCGCCGCGATCAGCGACTTGGCCGGCAGTGAGCAGGACCTTGCCGTTCTTCTTCAGCTCAGAAAGTGCCGGATCCCAGACGAAGCCGCCGTCGATGTCGCCGCGCTTCCAGGCCGCGACGATCTCGGGCTGCGGAATGGCGATAACCTGGGTTTCCTTCTCGGAGATGCCTTCCTGCTTGAGCACGGCCAGAAGCTGGTAATGGTCAGTCGAGACCGGCGCCGCAGCGAGCTTCTTGCCGCGCAGGTCCGCCGGCGACTTGATTTCTGGCCGCACCACCAGCGCCTCGCCGTCGCGCGAGACGGACGAGATGTAGAACGCCTTCACGTCGAGGCCCTTGCTGACGGCAGCCGAGAACGGGCTCGATCCGACATCGCCGAGCTGGACGTCGCCGGATGCGATGGCTGCGAAAATGTCGGCACCGGAATTGAAACGGCGGAATTCGATGTTCCACCCGGTCTTCCTGGCAAGGTCGCCGTTGGCGATACCAAGGTTATAGGGATTAGCCCCGGTTTGGTAAGCAATGACGACCTTCTTCTGGTCGGCATGAGCCATTCCAGAAGTGGCCACCGCTGCGAGCGCGACCAGGGCGGCGGAAATCAGTTTTCGCATGAGATCGATCCTTTGAGCGGAGGGTTCACCCCTCGATTGCCCGCTCTATCCAGAGCGTCGGCTCAAAATCTACTTAGCTTATAGAATAAGACAGGAACGATTTTCCGAATGACAAGGGGAGAGCGGAAAATCGACTCTCATCTGGTCGTCAGCCGGTCCGACGAATGATCGTACGCTTTCTCTCGCCTTCCGAGGCGAAGCGAAACGCTACTTTAAATCCCCCTTACGGCGGATCATCCGATGTCCGCTTGTAAGGCCGAGCAACCTTAGCTTTAACGGCAGGTATCGGGCGCTTAGCATCCGCGGCTTCACTCGGAAATGGAGCCGCTTCTGGTTAGACTTCCGTGGCCTCGGCGAGTTCGAGGGCATCTTCTACATCGACGCCGAGATACCGGACTGTGTTCTCGATTTTGGTGTGGCCCAGTCTGAACAGCGCGGAGGTTACCTGTCGTCTTGTAAATGATCGACGCTTTGGTACGCCGCAGCGAATGCGTTCCGTATTCCTGAGGTCGAAGTCCGATCGCCACAACCCATTCGTCCACGAGGCGGGCATACTGCCTCGTGCTCATGTGACGCTTTGGGTCGATCCTGCTCGGGAACGCATAATCGTCGACCGTGCCGCCGCGCCGTTCTAACCATCCGAGAAGACTGGAGCGTGCATCGCTCATCAACTCGAACTGAACCGGTCGGCCTGTCTTCTTTTGCACGACCATCGCGCGGGTACGAATTTCCGACCCGAGAACCAAGGTGCCGATCTTGATCTTCACCAGGTCGCAGCCGCGCAACTTGCTGTCGATTGCCAGATCGAAGAGGGCTCGATCGCGCAATCGCCGCTCTCGGTCGAGAAAGAACCGGATCGCCCATATCTGTCGAGGTTTCAACGGCCGTTTCGTTCCGACCTTCTTGCCCGCGTTCCACGCGCGGCGATCGGGAGCGGTGAGGTCATAGTGAGAATGTCCCATTTGGTTTCTCCTTCGGCCATGATTGGCCACGGGAGCAACGCGAGATACTGACTCGGATGGGATTGGGGGGACCGCTTGCTGCCTGTCCGGTCCTCGGGCAGAGGACTGAGTAAGCTGACACCGAGCAGGGGAGCCGATGCCATCCAAACCCACGCGGGCTCGGCCAGGGCGGCTGTTAAAGCTGCTTCAGCATCGTTGAGCGGCTAGGTTGGGTAGGCCCTCGAAGCGTATGCCCGGGTGCTGCTGCAGAATGGAAGCGCGTAGAGCAACAGGGGCGGCTGATAGCCGTTGGAGCTTAGATTGCGCGGCCAAGCAGAGGCGCGCTGCGAGGCGAAACGCTTAGTGCTGGGCCGCTCGCGTCAGCCGACACCGAACAGCCCGCTCAGCCACGCCATCTGTTCGCGCTCCTGATAGCCCTGCCCGCCTTCATGGTTGTTGAATTCGTACTGTACGATGGTCTTTTCGCCATCGTAGGCATTGAACGCGCCATAAACGGTAGAGGGCGGGCAGACTTCGTCCATCAGGGCCACCGAAAACAGCGCCGCTGCCTTGCACTGCCGGGCGAAGTTGACGCAGTCGAAATAGGAGAGCGTTTCAAAGACCTTCGCCTTCTTCTCGCGATACGACTGCTACACAAAATGTCTGGAAAGGGCGCATGGGCGGAGAAATACTGCGGGCAAATAGCGGCTTCAGCGAAGAGTTCACTTCCGAGACGAGCAGAGCCCCACGTTCTTGCACAGATAGGCTCGCCAGCTCTGCCACCGCCGGCGCGCGCGAGACCGGGCTGGAACGTGGCGCGTAAGTCGCGCCTTTTCCCTGTCGACAGATCGAGCCCTGGGATGACGTGACATCATAGGTTTATCGAGGGAGCCGATGGTACCGTTGGCTCGTGTTCTACTCCCGGGAAAAGATGATCGTCTGCACCAGCCCGCCCCCCTGCCTGTTCTCAAGCCTTATCGATCCGCCATAACGCTCGATGATCTCCTTAGCGATCGCAAGCCCAAGTCCTGCGCCGGGAATGAACTGCATGCGCGCCGGGTCGACCCGGAAGAACGGCTCGAAGGCTTTGTTCAAGAGGTCCGGCGGAATGCCGGGGCCGCGGTCGGCGATGGTGAGAACCGCTCGGTTGCCTTGCCCGGATAGCGAGACCGTGCAGTTCTTGCCATGCGTGGCGGCGTTGACGATCAGGTTGCGCAGCGCCCGGCGCAAGCCAAGCGCGCCGGCTTTGACCGACACATGGTCGAGATGGTCGATCGTCACCGCATGACCGAGCGAGACCATCTCGACTTCGATATCGCGAACCAGCGTGTCCAGGGCCACCGGCTCAACCGCGTCCTGGTTGACCTCCTCGCGCACCAAGCGGATGGCGCTGTCGGCGATCCGGTCAAGCTCGTCGAGGTCGCTCAGCCACTTCTCGCGGTCCTCTTCGAGGAACTCGGCGCGGAGCCGCATCCTAGTCATTGGGGTCCTGAGATCGTGGCCGGCGGCGGCCACCAGCCGCATGCGGCTTTCCATCGCCGTTCTCAATCTTGCCGACAGTTCGTTGAGCGCATGGGCGGTGGCCCTCACCTCAACCGGGCCTTTTTCCGGCAAGGTCGCCAGCACCCCGTCCGAGCCGATCTTGCTGACGGCGGCTTCGAGCATTTCGAGCGGCCGCACCAGCACGCCGGTGAAATAGATCGACACCGGCGTCGCGCCGAGCACGATCAGCGCCATCCAGCCGGCGAAAACATACCAGACATCGCGCGGCGGGCCCAAGTCGGGGACAGTGACGATCATAAAGCGATGATCGGGCAACGCGACAGAGGCGACCATCCCAGGTTGCCCGGCATTGCGGCTGACGACGGCCGGAACATCGAGGCCGTTCTGGCGCAGCATGTCGTTCAGCACTCGCGTGTGCTTGCGGTCCTCGAAACCCGGCGCCGGACGATCGCTGATCGTCACCGGCGCATCGCCGCTGCCCGGCACATGGCCGGGAACCAGCTGCACCATGTACTGTATCTGGTGCGCCAGCGGCCCCATGGTCAGCTCCGGCGACGGCCCACCGAGCACCTTGACGGCGACGAAGGTGGCAAGCCCGACCACGCCCAGGATCGAAACGACCAGAAGGATGATCAGCCGCCGGCGCAGCGAGGTCATGCCCCGGTCTCCGCCGTTTCGACGCGCGCGGTCAGTTGATAGCCACCATTGCGCACGGTCTTGAACAGGTTCTCCTCGCCCGCCTCGGCGAACTTCCGGCGCAGCCGGCTCATCAGCACGTCGACGGACCGGTCGAGCGGCTCGCGCTCGCGCCCTTGCGTCAGATCGAGCAGCTGGTCGCGCGACAAAAGCCGCCCCGGCCGGTCGAGAAAGACCTGCAGCAGGTCGAACTCGGCGCCGGTCAGATCGATCAGGGCTCCGTCGGCGTTCATCACACTGCGCGTGTCCGGCTCCAGCCGGTAACCGGCGAAATGATAGACGCGAACCTTGGGCGGGGCGACTTCGTCCGGCGCCGAGCGCCTGAGCACCGCCCGGATGCGAGCCGTAAGCTCGCGCGGATTGAACGGCTTGCCGAGGTAGTCGTCGGCGCCGAGCTCCAGCCCGATGATGCGGTCGACATCCTCCTTCAGCGCGGTCAGCAGGATGACCGGGATATGCGGCTTCCGGTCCCGCAGGCTCCGGCAGATGTCGAGACCGGAGCCGTCAGGCAGCATGACGTCGAGCACGATGAGGTCGAACTGGCCGGAGCCAAGCTTGTGCTCGCATTCGCGCCGGTCCGCCGCCACTGAGACACGAAATCCCTGTGCGTCGAGATAGCGCCCAAGCAGCGTCCTGATCTCGCGGTCGTCGTCGACGACGAGGATGTGGGATTGTGTCTGCATTCTTCGCCCGCTTGCCTTTTCGTCCCTGATTATAGGGAGCGACGCCGCCAAGCGGCACGGAAAATTGCAACGGAACGTTTCCGCAAAGCCGTTGGAAACATTCGGAAACAAATCTCCTTTTTCCGGAAACCTTCGGCAATGCCGCGACGCGAAGGGGCAAAAGACGCCTCCTATCCTCCAGCCATCCGAAGCACGCAAGCAAAGGATCACGTCATGCGAAGCAAACTCTTGGCGCTCGGCCTGTTTTCGGTCGCGGCCATCCATCCCGTGCTGGCCGCTCAGCCCGATCCCGGCGCCGCACCGGGCGACGAGCCGCCGGCCATCAATCAGAAGGACGACACGGGCCCGGGGCCGATGTCCTGGCCTCGCCCGCCTGGGCCGATGCGGCACGGGCCGCAAGCGCCGGAAGGCTTCGGCTTCCGCCGCATGGGACCGCCGCCGCCGGAAATGCTTGCCGCCCGGCTCTCGGCCCTCGAGACCCGCATCGGCATCCGGTCCGGGCAGCTCGATGCCTGGCGCGACTATACCAGCGCGCTGCAGGCGGTGCTGGCGCCTCCGCGGTTCGACCGTGGCCCCGGCGCTCCCGGCGGTCCCGAGGCGGGCGGGCCGGATTCCCCCGGCGGCCCCGGCCAGGCGCAACGCGATCCCTTCGCCTTCCAGGAGCGCCTGGCCGACGAGGTCACCAAACGCGCGGCTTCGGCCGCCAAGCTGAAGGATGCGATCGCCGTGCTGCGCACCAAGCTGACGCCCGAACAGCTCGAAATCCTCGCTTCGGCGGATCGGCCGCACGGCCCGCCCCCCGGTCCATGGGGCAATCCGCCGGACGACGCAGCCGGCCCCGGAGGTCCGCACGGACAGCTTCAGCCACCCCTACCCCGGAATGGCGAGCAACTCTGACCGTCTGCGCCGGCCGGTCCGCTGATCCACCCGTTCACGGGCCGGCCGGTTCTCTTGCGAATTGGCGGACGCGTCCGCGCGACCGCCGTCTTGGAGCGCATGATGATGTGGGAAGCCCTGATGATGCTGCGGCTGCTTACCTCGCGGGGCTCGCCCTTGCCGATCGGCTCCGGCGCCGGTGCCAGGCAACAGATCCTGTCGAAGCAGGCGCTGAAAGGGGCGATCCGGTTGAGCTGCGCCGCCTACCGCCTGCCGCTTCCGATCTCGTCTTCAAGCACTGAAAATCATGACCGCAAAATTGCGTAAAAGACATCTTCTTCTGGCGGCCTTGCTGGTCGCGCTGGCCGCCGTCGCAGCGCTCAAGGCTTATGGCCGCGCCACGCCCGAGCCGGCGGCGCAGACGCCTGCGCCGGCAGCGACGCTCACCGTTTCGGTGGAGAAGGTGGTCCCCCAGACGGTGACATCGTCGGTCAGCGCAACCGGCACGGTGGCTGCATGGCAGGAAGCGACGATCGGCGCCGAAGAAAGCGGCCTGCGCCTGACCGAGGTTCTGGTGGCCGAGGGCGATCATGTGAAGGCCGGCGATGTCGTCGCGCGGTTGGACGACTTGCTGCTCAAGGCACAGCTCGCCGAGCAGAAGGCAGCCGTCGAGCAAGCTCAGGCAACCCTCGATTCGGCGCTGTCGGCCGCCGCGCGAGCCAACAAGCTGCTCGCCAGCAACGCCGTCAGCGTTGAAACCGCCGAGGACAAGGCGACCGCCGTCAAGACCGGCAAGGCCGGGGTCGATCAGGCCCAAGCCGCGGCCGAGCGGCTACAGGCCCAACTCGATAGGACGACGATCCGTGCCCCGTTCGACGGCATCGTCTCCAGCAAGCCGGCTGTGACAGGCTCCATCGTCCAGGCCGGTACCGAGCTGATGAAGATCGTCCGCGACGGCAGGCTGGAGGTCGGCGTCCTTGTCCCTGAAAAGGTCCTGACGGCAATCTCGGCCGGTCAGCCGGCGAACATCGTCGATGCATCCGGCCGCGCTTTTTCCGGCAGCGTTTCCCAGGTAGCCGAGACGGTCAACGCGACCACCCGGCTCGGCACCGTCTATGTCGCCGTCGGCGACGGCTCGGGCCTTAAGCCCGGCATGTTCGCCCGCGTCACGATCGAGACGGCTGCGTCCCGGCAGCTGAGTGTCGCCGAAAGGGCCTTGGTCTGGCATGCCGGCAAACCGGCTGTGTTCGTCGTCGGCGATGACGGCAAGGTCACCGAGCGTCCAGTCGTCACGGGCACGCGCCAGAACGGCCGCGTCGCCATCGAAAGCGGCTTGTCGGAAGGCGACCGCGTCGTCGTCGCCGGCGCCGGCTTCCTCAACGACGGCAATCTGGTGCGTGTCGCCGACGACGAGACTAAGGCGGCCGATGCCGCAAGCGCGGCGGAGCCGGCGCAATGAACGCCATCTCCTCCTGGTCGATCCGCAATCCGGTTCCGACCATCGTGCTGTTCTTGTCGCTCAGCGTTGCCGGCGTCTACGGCTTCATGCATCTGCGCACCAACAACATGCCCGACATCGACTTGCCGACCGTCACCGTCACGGTGGCGCAGCCGGGAGCGGCGCCGAGCGAAATGGAAGTCCAGGTGGCGCGCGTCATCGAGAACGCGGTCGCGACCCTCGAAGGCGTCGACGACGTGTCGACCTCGATCAGCGAGGGCTCTTCCGTCACCACGGTCGAATTCACCCTTGGCACCGATCCCGAGACTGCCACCAATGATGTCCGCAACGCCGTCTCCGGCGTGCAGTCCAGCCTGCCGGCCGCGGCCCAGACGCCGGTCGTGGCGAAGGTCAACGCCACGGGCAATTCGGTGCTCACCTTCGTCGTCGAGGCGCCGACCATGTCGCCCGATGCGCTGAGCTGGTACATCGACAATGACGTCGCCAAGGTCCTGCTCGGTGTCGACGGCGTCTCCAAGATCACCCGTTCCGGCGGCGTCGACCGCGTCATCCGCGTCGAGCTCGACCCCGACCGGCTTGCGGCTCTCGGCATCAGCGCCGGCGATGTCAGCCAGACGCTCGCCTCCAACAACGTCAACCAGCCGGGCGGCCGCGCCAATATCGGCGGCCAGGAGCAGTCGGTGCGCACGCTCGCCAGCGCAACGACCGTCGAGGCGCTGGCCGACACACGCATCGCGCTGAGCGGCGCCGGCGGCGTCAAGCTCTCCGACCTCGGCACTGTCGTCGACAGCTGGCAAAAGCCGCGCCAGGCCGCCTATCTCGACGGCAGGCAGGTCGTCGCCTTCAATGTCTACAGGTCGGTCGGCTCGAGCGAGATCGACGTGGTCAAGGCCGCCCGTGCCGCGATCGCCGAAATGGGCGCCAAGACCACGCAGGCAAGATTCACCGAGATCACCTCCTCGTCCGGCTTCGTCCAGGAAAGCTACGACGCCGCCTTCGAAGCCTTGTGGCTCGGCGCGCTGCTCGCCATCGGCGTGGTCTGGCTGTTCCTGCGCGACATCAGGGCGACGCTGGTCTCGGCGGTGGCGATGCCGCTGTCGCTGATCCCGACCTTCGCGGTGATGGCGGCCTTCGACATCTCGCTCAACAACATCACGCTGCTGGCGCTTTCGCTGGTCGTCGGCGTCCTTGTCGACGATGCCATCGTCGAGATCGAGAACATCGTGCGCCATATGCGCCAGACTGGCATCAGCGCCTACCAGGCGGCAATCGAAGCGGCGGACGAGATCGGCCTCGCCGTTGTGGCGACCACCGCGACCATCGTCGCCGTGTTCCTGCCCGTTGCCTTCATGCCCGGCATTCCCGGCAAATTCTTCTTCTCCTTCGCCGTCGCCGTCTGCGTTTCGGTGCTGTTTTCGCTCTTGGTGGCGCGCATGCTCACCCCACTGATGGGCGCCTATCTGGTGCGCGCCGGCGGCCATGACGAGGACGATTTGCCTGCCTGGGTGCCGACGTATCTGTGGCTGCTGCGCAACGCGCTCGATTACCGCTGGATCACATTGCTGGCCGGTATTGCCTTCTTCGCCGGTTCGATGCTGCTGGCGACCCGGCTGCCGACCGAGTTCATGGCGGCGGCCGACCGCGGCCGCTCGATGATCTCGGTCGAGTTGCAGCCCGGCTCGACCATCGAGCAGACCACGGCGGTGGTGCAGGACATCACCAGGCGGCTAGAGAAGGAGCCGGCCGTCGACAGCGTGTTTGCCACGATCGGCACGGCTGCTTCTTCGGGCGGCGGTCCCAACCAAAGCTCGAGCTCGGCCGAAGTGCGCACCGCGACCGTCACGGTCAACCTCAGGCCGCGCGGTGAGCGGAGGATGAGCCAGCAGCAGTTCGAGGCCGAGGCCTCGCCTCGGCTCAACGACATCCCCGGCGCCCGCATTCAGTTCGGCGCCGACGGCTTCGCCGGCGCCAAGGTGTCGATCACGCTGGTCGGCGACGATGGCGCGGCCCTGGAGAGGGCGAGCAACGCGCTGATCGACGGCATGAAATCGGTTCGCGGGCTAATCAATCCGACCTCGACCGCGGCCACCACCAAGCCTGAGCTGATCGTGCGGCCCGACAGCGCCAAGGCGGCCGAGCTTGGCGTCACGCCGACCGAGATCGCCGCGACGGTGAAGATCGCCACCATCGGCGACACCGACACCAGCCTGGCGAAATTCAATCTCGGCGACCGTCAGGTGTCGATCGTCGTCACCGTGCCCGACGGCGCCATTGATGATCCGGCGAAGCTCGCCATGCTGCCGCTGACCGGCAGCAGGGGCACGGTGCCGCTCGGCGCCGTCGCCGATATCGGCTTCAACGCCGGCCCCAACAGCATCACCCGTGTCGAGAGAAGCCGCAGCGCCACGGTCGAGGCCGATCTTTCCGGCCTGACGCTCGGCCAGGCGACCACCGCCATTCGCGCGCTGCCGATCATGAAAAGCCTGCCTGCCGGCGTGCATGAGCTTGCGCGCGGCGATGCCCAACGCATGCAGGAGCTGTTTTCCGGCTTCGCCACCGCAATCGCCGCCGGCATCATCCTGATGTACCTGACGCTGGTGCTGCTCTTCCGCAGCTTCGTGCAGCCGGTGACCATCCTGGTCGCGTTGCCGCTGTCGGTCGGCGGCGCGCTTGGTTTCCTGCTCATTACCGGCAAGGCGCTCGGCATCTCACCGTTGATCGGCATACTGATGCTGATGGGCATCGCGGCCAAGAACTCGATCCTGCTCGTCGAGTATGCTCTCGTCGCCGAGAAGGAGCACGGCATGAGCCGCTTCGAGGCGCTGCTCGACGCTGCCCGCAAGCGAGCTCGCCCCATCGTCATGACATCGATCGCCATGGGCGCCGGCATGCTGCCGATCGCGCTCGGCATCGGCGCCGACGCCGAGACGCGTGCGCCGATGGCGATCGCCGTCATCGGCGGGCTCCTCTCCTCGACCGTGCTCAGCCTCGTCTATGTGCCGGTCGTCTATACCTTCATGGACGACATCCAGCGGTTCCTTGCCCGTCACCTCCGCAAGCTGTTGGTCGAAGCGCCCGGCGCTACCGATCAGGCAAGCGCCGCAACCCCAGTGAAAGAAACTGTCAATGCATATCCAGCCTAATCGTTCTCTTTCGCTGGCGCGGCCGCGCCGCCTGTCTGCCTGGGCAGGAACGCTTTGTGCCGCGCTGTTGCTTGCAGCCTGCTCGCAGGAGAAGAGCCAGGTGCCCGCCGGCATGGGAGGCGCCGGCAGGCCTGAGGTCGGCGTCGTCACCCTGCATCCGCAATCGGTCGCGATCACCGCCGAGCTGCCGGGCCGGACCGCTGCCTCGCTAGTGGCCGAGGTACGCCCGCAGGTCGACGGCATCATCCGGCAGCGGCTGTTCCAGGAAGGCGCCGAGGTGGTGGCGGGGCAGCCGCTCTACGTCATCGACCCGGCGAGCTATCAGGCCGCCTATGACAGCGCCGTCGCGACGCAGCAGAAGGCTGAAGCCGCGGTGCCCACCGCCCAGGCCAAGTTCGACCGCTATGCCGGGCTGCTGAAGCAGAACGTCGTCTCGAAGCAGGATTACGATGATGCCGCCGCGACGCTGGCGCAGGCGCAGGCCGACGTCGCAGCCGCCAAGGCCAGCGTCGAAACCGCCAAGATCAGCCTCGATCGCACCTCGATCACCGCGCCGATCGCCGGGCGCATCGACAAATCCTCGCTGACGCCGGGCGCGCTGGTCACCGCCAACCAGGAAACGGTGCTGACCACCATTCGCTCGCTCGATCCGATCAATGTCGATGTCACGCAGTCCAGCACCAACCTGCTCAATCTGCGCCAGGCGATCAACGAAGGCCGGCTGAAATTCAGCGGGACCAATGTCAGCGTCAAGCTGAAGCTCGACAACGGCACCATCTACGCGCAGAACGGCAAGCTGGAGTTCGCCGGCGCCAATGTCGACCAGTCGACCGGCACCTTCGCGCTCAGAGCCCAGTTCCCCAATCCCGACCGCCTGCTGCTGCCTGGCATGTATGTGCGCGCCATCGTTGAGGAAGGCGTCGCCCAAAACAGCTTCCTGGTGCCGCAGCGGGGCGTCACCCGCGACCCCAAGGGCCAGGCGGCGGCCATGGTCGTCAATGCCCAGGGCAAGGTCGAGCAGCGCGTGCTCAGCGTGCGCAACGGCGTCGGCAACAACTGGCTGGTGGATTCGGGCGTCGGCGACGGCGACCGCGTCATCGTCGAGGGCCTGCAGCTGGTGCGCGCCGGAGGCGACGCGACAGCGGTCGAAGTGACGATCGACGAAACGACCGGCGAGATCAAGGACCGCAAGCAGAGCTCCGCCTCGGCGACCGCCACCGGCGGCAATGCCGCCGGTGCCGCCAAGCAGCCGGCCTCTGGCGCAACCGGGAACTGAAGCGATGTCGGGATTCTTCATCAACCGGCCGATCTTCGCCTGGGTGATCGCCATCGTGATCATGCTGGGCGGCCTCTTGGCGCTGCAGTCGCTGCCGATCTCGCAATACCCGCAGATCGCTCCCACCACCGTCAACATCAGCGCCACCTACCCCGGCGCCGACGCCCAGACCGTCGAGAACTCGGTGACCAAGGTCATCGAACAGGGCATGACCGGTATCGACAATCTCGACTATATGACGGCGACGTCGACCTCGACCGGACAGGCCTCGATCACGCTGACCTTCACCAGCGGCGCCAACGCGGACACCGCCCAGGTGCAGACGCAGAACAAGCTGCAGCTGGTGCAGTCGCAGCTGCCGCAGGTCGTCCAGAACAACGGCATCACCGTCTCCAAATCCTCGACCGGCTTCCTGATGGTCATCGGCTTCGTCTCCAGCGACGGCAAGATGAACTCGACCGACCTCGCGGACTATGTCGACTCAACCGTCAACGACACGCTGAAGCGTGTCGAAGGCGTCGGCTCGACGCAGCTTTTCGGCTCCGGCTATGCCATGCGCATCTGGCTCAACCCGGACAAACTAGCGCAATACGCGCTGATGCCGAGCGATGTCGCCACGGCCGTCGAGGCGCAGAACACGCAGGTCTCGGCCGGCCAGCTCGGCGGGCTCCCGGCGCGCAAGGGCCAACAGCTCAACGCCACGGTGACGGCGAAGAGCCGGCTGCAGACCGCCGAGCAGTTCCGCAACATCATCCTGAAGAGCAATACCGACGGCTCGCTGGTGCGGCTGAACGATGTTGCCAAGGTCGAGATCGGCGCCGAAAGCTACACCACCCAAGCCCATTACAACGGCAAGCCGGCCGCCGGCGTCGCCATCAGCCTGGCGACCGGCGCGAACGCGATCAGCACGGCGGAAGCTGTACGCACGACGATCAATCGCCTGAGCTCGACCTTCCCGCAAGGCGTCGAGGTTGTTTACCCGTATGACACTTCACCCTTCGTGCGGCTTTCGATCGAGGAAGTGGTGAAGACGCTCGCCGAAGCGATCGTGCTGGTGTTCCTGGTGATGTTGCTTTTCCTGCAGAACCTGCGCGCCACCATCGTTCCGACGATCGCCGTGCCGGTGGTGCTGCTCGGCACATTCGGCGTGCTCTCCTTCTTCGGCTATTCGATCAACACGCTCACCATGTTCGCCATGGTTTTGGCCATCGGCCTGCTCGTCGACGACGCCATCGTCGTGGTCGAGAATGTCGAGCGCGTCATGCACGAGGAAGGCCTGCCGCCGAAGGAGGCTACGCGCAAATCGATGAACGAGATCACCGGCGCGCTGATCGGCATCGCCACCGTGCTGTCGGCCGTGTTCGTGCCGATGGCCTTCTTCGGCGGATCCACCGGCATCATCTACCGGCAGTTCTCGGTCACCATCGTCTCGGCGATGGTGCTCTCGGTGCTGGTGGCACTGGTGCTGACGCCGGCGCTCTGCGCCACCATCCTGCGCCCGGCCAAGGACCATGCGACGCAAAGGGGTCCGTTCGGCTGGTTCAACCGCATGTTCGATCGCAGCACCATCGCCTACCGCGACGGCTCGCACGGCATCATCAACCGTTCCTGGCGCTTCCTTGCCGTGTTCCTCGCCATCGTCGTTGCCATGGGCTGGATGTTCGCCCGTCTGCCGAGCTCGTTCCTGCCGGATGAGGATCAGGGCATCCTGATCACCAGCGCTTCACTGCCGGCCGGCGCGACGCAGGACCGCACCCAGCGCGTGCTGGCTCAGGTGACCGACCACTATCTCAACGAGGAGAAGGACGCGGTCGAAGGCGTGTTCACGGCTTCCGGCTTCGGCTTCGGCGGCTCCGGGCAGAATGTCGGCATCGCCTTCGTGCGGATGAAGGATTTCGACCAGCGCAAGACCAAGGCTCTTTCCGTGTCTGCGGTCGCCGGCCGCGCCATGGCCGCCTTCTCCAAGATCAGGGATGCCCAAGTCTTCGCCCTCGCCCCACCGGCAATCCAGGGTTTCGGCAACACCAACGGCTTCGATTTCTACCTCCAGGATGTCAATGGCGCCGGCCATGAGGCGTTGATCCAGACGCGCAACCAGTTGCTCGGCTTGGCCGGGAAGAGCACGCTGCTCGCCAACACACGCCCCAACGGCCAGGAGGACCAGCCGCAATTTTCGGTCGATATCGACCAGGAAAAGGCCAGCGCGCTGGGCATCAGCCTCGCCGACATCAACAACACGCTGTCGAGCGCCTGGGGCAGCGACTACGTCAACGACTTTATCGATCGGGGACGGGTCAAGCCGGTCTATCTGCAGTCGGACGCGGATTTCCGTATGCAACCGGAAGATCTCGACAAATGGCAGGTCCGCAACTCCAGCGGCGCCATGGTGCCGTTCTCGGCCTTCGCCTCCAGCCACTGGACCTACGGATCGCCCCGCCTCGAACGCTACAACGGCTCGGCGGCGGTCGAGATCCAGGGCGCCGCGGCCGCCGGCCAAAGCTCAGGCGCGGCGATGGACGAGATCGACAGGCTGGTCGCGCAACTGCCCGCCGGATATTCGCATGAATGGACCGGCCTGTCGCATCAGGAGAAGCTTTCCGGCAACCAGGCGATGTCGCTCTACGCGATTTCGGCGCTGGTCGTGTTCCTGTGCCTTGCCGCGCTTTACGAAAGCTGGTCGATCCCCTTCGCGGTGATGCTGTCGGTGCCGATCGGCATCTTCGGTGCGCTGGCGGCGGCCACCCTCTTTGGCCAGACCAACGACGTCTATTTCAAGGTCGGCCTGCTCACCACGATCGGCCTTGCCTCGAAGAACGCCATCCTCATCGTCGAGTTCGCCATCGACCGGCAATCGGCAGGCATGGGCCTGGTCGAAGCAACGCTCGAAGCGGCGCGACAGCGCCTGAGGCCCATCCTGATGACGTCGCTGGCCTTCATCCTCGGCGTCACACCTCTGGCGATCGCCAGCGGCGCGGGCTCGGGCGCGCAGAACTCGGTCGGCATCGGCGTGATGGGCGGCATGATCGCGGCGACCGTGATCGGCGTCTTCCTGGTGCCGCTTCTCTTCGTCACGGTGCGCCGCATCTTCAAGGGCAAGGCGACCAAGCAGGATACGGACGGGACCCCAGCCACAGCCACTCAAGAATAGAGGTTTCTTTCCATGCCAGGTTTTGAACGCGGTCTCGCGACCGCGAAGGGGCTTCTTTTGCCCGCGTTTGCCGCTGCCCTGCTCTCGGGATGCGTCGTCGGTCCGGATTACCAAAAGTCTCTTCTCGCAATGCCAGCGAGTTGGAGCGGGCAGAAGGCGGTGAAGCCGGCTAAGCCGGCGCAGCTATCGCAATGGTGGCAGCGCCTGCGCGATCCCGAGTTGAACGCGCTCGTGGAGGAAGCGGTCGCCGGCAATCTCGATGTCGCGACCGCCAAGGCCAAAATCCGCGAGGCGCGGGCAAGCTACCGCCAGTCGGTCGGCAAGTTGCTACCATCCGCCGAGGGTTCGGCCTCGGCCACCCGCAATAGGACCGCAGCAACCAGCTCGGCCACGGCGACCAGCACAACCTATGACCAGTACCAGGCAGGCTTCGATGCCAGCTGGGAACTCGACCTCTTTGGCGCGAACCGCCGCGGCGTCGAGGCCGCCAGCTATGGCGTCGACGCTTCCGAGGAAAGCCTGCGCTCGACCCTACTGACCTTGGTCGGCGATGTCGCCTCCAACTATATCCAGGCGCGCGGCTATCAGACCCGCGTCGCGCTGGCCCGGCGCTCGGCTGCGTCACAAAGGCAGACCGCCGAGCTTACCCGCACGATGGCCCTGGCCGGCACCGCGACGGCGGCAGATGTCGCCAAGGCCATGGGACAGGCAAGCAGCACGGAAGCGGAGATTCCGACGCTGGAAGCAAGCTACGCCGAAGCCGTGCACCGGCTTTCGGTGCTGACTGGCCGGCCGCCGGCGGCCCTTACCGAGCGGCTGAAGCGCACCAAGCCGATTCCAGCGCCCCGCCTGCCGATCCCGACCGGCATCCCGGCCGACATCCTGCTCACCCGTCCGGACGTGCGCATGGCTGAGCGGCAGTATGCGCAGTCCACCGCCAAGATCGGCCAGGCCGAGGCGGCGCGCTATCCGAGCGTCAGCCTGACCGGCGACATCAGCACCACATCCCTCAAGCTCGGCGATCTCGGCAAGAACTCCACCATCGGCTGGTCGTTCGGTCCGGCGCTCAGCGTGCCGCTGTTTAACGGCGGCCAGTTGCGGGCGGCCGTCGACGTCGCCAAAGCCCAGCGCGACCAGTACTTCATTGCATACAAGGCCGCCGTGCTGACCGCGCTGGAAGACGTGGAGAACTCAACGGTTTCACTATCGCAGGAGCGCATCAGAAACGGCAGGCTCGCCTCTTCCGCGAAATCCTATGGCGAAGCCGCGAGGCTGGAAAGGACGCTCTACAAGGCGGGCGAGACGAGCCTTCTCGATGTGCTGGATGCCGAGCGATCGGCCTACTCAGCCGACGACACTCTGCTCCAAAGCCGAGTGTCGATCGCCACCGACTATATAGCATTGAACAAGGCGCTCGGCGGCGGCTGGGACGGCGTCGTCGACAGCACGACACCAGAGATCATCGATGTCACGACTGGGCCACGCTTCGCGTCAAGAGCCGTGGCGCAGTGAACAAGATGCACGGTCAATCAGAGCAGAGAGAAATGACCGACGACGCCTCGAAAGATGCAATTTTGGAACTCATGGCAGACGTGATTTCCGCATATGTTTCGAACAACGTTGTTCCGGCGAAAACGGTCGGTACGAATAGCTGGATCGGAGGGTATCGCGGACCAGAAGCTTCGCCGCGTCGCGAAATGGCGAGCGCCTGCCTTAATCGGGCTGCGGCAGATATCGTCCAAGTCGCAGGCCTACCGAGTATGGTCTCATGATCCTTGCACGTAATGGCGCCACCGTGGATTGTCTAGCGCGACCCCCAATCAGATGTCGGCTTATAGGCAACTGCAGTCAACATCGTTGCGGCCGAGATGCGGCGCACAGCAGCCGAACTGGTTCCTTTCGCCGTGACTCAGATGTGCGTCCCGCGGCGTAACTCCCGGTGGTCGTACGTGCAGACATT